>JBHIXO010000040.1:0-17075 GCA_041984725.1 Acidimicrobiales bacterium
GGCTGATGGCCACAAAGGCGGCGAAGCCTGCGAAGAAGGCGAAGACCGCCACCAGCACGAACGGGCGCGCCAGGGCGGCGAGGCTGAGGTCGGGGGTGCGGGCGGCGGGTTGGGCCCCGTCGCCGGCGGCGGACCCTGCCGGCGGCGGATCGTGGCGAGGAAGCCCGCGCGATCGCCGTGCTCGCGGTCACCGTGCTCGCAGGCGGCCGCGGTCATCGGGCAGTCCCGTCGTCGACCCGGCCGGCGTCGAACTCCCCGGCCTCCCAGCGCTCGCGGAAGGTGCGCCGGGCCGGGGCCGGCATCGTGCGGCCGTCGCCCCAGCGCGACGCGCCCGGCAGGCGGCGCAGGAGCGGCGCGAGCCGACGCGACCGGGTCGCCGCGGTCGCGGTCGCCGCGTAGGGCCCGGGGCGCGACCACGCCGCGGCCCACGTGCGCCAGAGGGCCCGCTCGGCCGGTCCGGCGTGGCCCGCCCGGCGACGCCGCAGACCGAGCAGGAGGTCCTGGAGGGGGATCTCGACCGGGCAGGCCTCCATGCACGCGCCGCACAGCGACGAGGCGTTGGCGAGCTCGGCGGCGTGGTGGTCGTGGCCCTCGACGCCGGGCTCGGCGGCGAGCAGCGGCGTGAGCACCGCCCCCATCGGCCCCGAGTACACCCAGCCGTAGGCGTGGCCGCCGGTCTGGCGGTAGACGGGGCACACGTTCAGGCAGGCGCCGCAGCGGATGCAGTTCAGCATCTCGGCGAACTCCGTCCCGGCGATGTCGGAGCGGCCGTTGTCGAGGATGACGAGGTGGAACTCGTCGGGTCCGTCGATCTCGCCGTCGCCGCGCGGACCGCTGACGATCGTGGTGTAGGAGGACAGCGCCTGCCCGGACGCCGACTTGGCGAGCAGGCCGAGCAACAGGTCGGCCTCGTCCCACGTCCGCGTCACCCGCTCGGCGCCCATGACGGCGACGTGGACCCGCGGGAGCGACGTCACCATGCGGGCGTTGCCCTCGTTGGTGACGAGCACGACGCTGCCGGTCTCGGCGACGCCGAAGTTGGCGCCGGTGATCCCGAGGTCGGCGGCGAGGAACCGCTCGCGCAACCGGCCCCGGGCGAAGCGCACGAGGTCGGTCGGCTCGGTGACCCGCTCGGTCATCCCGGCCCGGTGCTCGAACGTGTCGGCGACCTGGTGGCGGTTCTTGTGGACGGCCGGGGCGATGATGTGGCTCGGGTGCTCCCCCGCGAGCTGGATGATCCACTCGCCGAGGTCGGTCTCGACCGTCTCGCAGCCGGCGGCGGCGAGCGCCTCGTTGAGCCCGGACTCCTCGGTGACCATCGACTTCGACTTCACGGCGGTGCGGGCGCCGATGCGGCGGGCGACGTCGGCGACGTAGCGGTTGGCGTCCTCGGCGGTCGGCGCCCAGCACACGTGGCCGCCGTTGGCGACGACCCGGTCGGCGAGGGTCTCGAGCGTGCGGGCCCAGTCGGCGAGGATCCCCGCCCGGACGCCGCGCGCGGCGCGTCTCAGTTCGTCGGGGTCGTGGATGCGGTCGAGCGCGCCCGCCCGCTTGGCCCGGAAGCGGTCGGTCGCCGACGCGACGTTGGCGCGCAGGACGGGGTCGGCCACCGCGGTGGCGGTCCGCTCGCGCAGGTCGGTCGAGCGCAGGGGCCAGTCGCCGCTCACGGCGATCCCCGGCGCCGGCGTTCGGGTGGGGCGGCGGCGCGGTCGAGCACCTCGGCGATGTGGACCGTGGTGACCGGGATGCGGCGGGCCTGGGCGCGCGTCGCGAGTTGGAGCAGGCAAGAGGCGTCGGCCCCGACGATGGTGCGCACCCCGGCGGGGAGGTCGTCGAGCTTCTCGTCGGCCATCGCCACCGACGTCTCGGGCAGCTGGACGCTGAACGTCCCGCCGAACCCGCAGCACTGGTCGGCGGTGGGCCACGGTTCGAGCTCGCACCCGGCGGCGGCGAGCAGTTGCTCCGGCTGGTCGACCACGTGGAGCTCGCGCAGGAGGTGGCACGACCGGTGGTACACGACGGGCTCGCCGGCGTCGCCGCCCGGGCCGTCGAAGTCGGCGGGACCGAGGCGCGGCGCGAGGAACTCGGTCAGCTCGAACGTCCGCGACGCGACGTGGCGGGCGCGGTCGGCCGCGGCGTCGTCGCCGACGAGGGCGAACAGCTGGGGCCAGTAGAGGCGGATCATCGTGGCGCACGACCCGGCGGGCACGACCACGACCGTGGCCGGATCGGCGGCGAGTGCGTCGTCGAGCGCCTGGAGGCTGGCGCGGGCCACGGTCGCCGCCTCGGACGTGAAGCCGCTGTTCCACGCCGGCTGCCCGCAACACGTCTGGCGCGGCGGCACGTCGACGTCGCAGCGGGCGCGGCGCAGGATCGCCACCGATGCCGCGGCCGCCTCCGGCGCGACGACGTCGGCCACGCACGTGACGAAGAGCGCCACGGGGGTCCGGTCGTCGGCGGCGCGGTCGGTCACGTGACAATCCTGGCGGATACCGCACCACCCGCGACGCCGTGGGAGACTCGCGGAACGGGCGGTGAACGAGAACTGGCCGACGCCGGGGGACCCATGGAACGAACTGCGAGGGCACGTCTCGGCGTGCTCGCCTGCTGCCTCGCGATCGCGGCGGCGATCACCACCGCACCGCCGGTCGGCGCCCAGGAGGTCCCGGACCCCGAGGACCTGCTGGACATCGTCCTCGAGGTCCTCGGCACCGTCAGCCCCGACGACGTCCCGGACCCGCTCGCGCCGATCGACGCGCTGAATCCGGCGTGCGACCCGACCGACACGACGATGTGCATGCTCCCGTTCCCGTCGAACCACTGGCTGGCGCCGGCGTCGACCCCGTCGGCCGGGCGGATCGCGTTCGCGATCGAGGCGATGCCCCGCAACGTCGCCGGCATCCCGGTCGACCCCACCGAGTGGAACCGCAACGACGGGTTCTCACCGGGTTCACACCTGATGACGCTGGTCCCCGGGCTCGACCTGGTCAGGACGTGGGGACGGACCGACCTGCCCGAGCGCCTCCGTGACCAGGTGACCGACCTCGCCGCGTCGCTCGCACCCGACGCACCCATCGTCCTCGTCGACGCGGACACCGGCCGGCGCCACCCGTTCTGGAGCGAGCTCGACACGCACCCCGGGACGCCCGACGACCGCCGCCTCCTGATGATCAGACCCGCGGTCAACTTCACGCCGGGCCACACCTACGTCGTCGGCCTGCGCGACCTGGTCCGCAGCGACGGGTCGACGATCGAGGCGACCGGCGCGTTCGCCGACCTGGTCGCCGGCCGCGGGACCGGGCAGCGCAACGGCCGCGCTCGCCAGGCGGCCTACGACACCGACGTGTTCGGCCCGCTCGAACGGGCCGGCGTCGCACGCGACGAGCTGGTCCAGGCGTGGGACTTCACCGTCGCCTCGACCGAGAACCTCACCCGGCGGGCGCGCCACCTGCGCGACGAGACGTTCGCCGCGTGGGGGGACACCGACCTCGACGACGGCGTCGTCGCCGGGTCGCCGCCGCCGTTCACGGTCACCGAAGTCGAGGAGCGGACCGACCCCGACGACGCGACGCTGCGCGTCGTCCACGGCGAGCTCACGGTCCCGAACTACCTGACGATCCCGGCCGAGGCGGCGATCGACATCCCGGACCTGGGCACGTTCCCGGTCCCCCAGGCGCGCTTCTACACAGGGCTCGACACGTCGCCCGACGCACTCCCGCAGGTGAACCCCGTCGCGCCGACCCGACCCGTCCCCTTCGTCTGCTCGATCCCGCGCACCGTCGCCGACGGCACGCCCGCGACGCCGACCCTGTACGGCCACGGGCTGCTCGGCAGTCGCGGCGAGTCCACCGGCAGCTCGACCGAGCTCCTGCGGCGGTCCGGTCACCTCCCGTGCGCGGTCGACTGGACGGGGATGTCCACCGGCGACGTCCCGAACGTGGCGATCATCCTCGCCGAGATCGGCCGATTCCCGTCCCTCGCCGACCGCAGCCAACAGGGCTTCCTCGAGTTCCTGGCGCTGGGCCGTGCGCTGCGCCACCCCGACGGCCTCGTGTCGCACCCGGCCTTCCAGGTCGGGGGCGCTGCGGCGTTCGACCCGGAGGGGCTCGTGTACGACGGCAACTCCCAGGGCGCCATCCTCGGCGGCGCGCTCGCCGCGCTGGGCGTCGACTTCGAGCGCGTCGTGCTCGGCGTGCCGGGCATGAACTACTCGACCCTGCTGAACCGCTCCGTGGACTGGGAGGGCGTCTACAGCGAGCTGTCCTACGCCGCCTACCCCGACAAGGTCGAGCAGCAGGTGATGTTCGCCCTCATCCAGATGCTGTGGGATCGCGGGGAGACGAACGGCTACGCCTCGCACATCACGAGCGACCCGCTGCCGGACACGCCCGCGAAGCAGGTGCTGCTGCAGGCGGCCTTCGGCGACCACCAGGTCGCCAACCTCTCCGCCGAGGTCGAGGCCCGCACGATCGGCGCTCGCCGGATCCCCACCGACCTCCCGGTGTGCCGGCACTGGGCCGTCGACCCGCAGTTCGGCTTCGAGCCGAACGACCCGAGCGTGCGGGAGCCCGCCGTGCTCGCCTACTTCGACTCCGGCACGCCGACGCCCCCGAACGGCAACGTGGCGCCGGAGGGCCTCGGCGACGACCCGCACGGCGACCCGCGCAAGGACCCGGCGGCGCACGAGCAGAAGATGGAGTTCTTCCGGACGGGGCGCGTCGTCGACGTCGCGGCCGGCACCCACGCCACGACCGACCGGTGGCCGGAGCGGGCGGGCACCTTCCTCGACGCGGTGCTGGCCCAGGCCGGCGGAGCCTGCGCGACTGCGACGGCGGGTCCGGCCGCCACCCCGACCGCGCCGGGCGGCCAGCCCACGCCCGACGCGGCACCGGTCCCCCAACTCCCGGCCACCGGCCCGGACCGGGACTCGGTGGGAACCGCGGGCTGGCTCGTCGTCGCCGGCCTCGCCGCCCTCGCCGGGCGGCACCGGCTCAGGCGCGGCCCTCGGCGCGCCGGCGCGCCTTGAACACGAACGCCTTCGCCGCGCTCCACGTCAGACCGGGCTCGTGCACGGCGGGATGGATGTCGGCCCAGGTCGCCGGGACCAACCCGTGGTCGTCGCCGGGGAACGACCGCTCCGCGAACGCGTCGCGGCGCACGGCCGGCACGCCGAGCGAGGCCAAATGGGCGGACGCCCGCCCGGTGTGACGGCGCAGTACGTCGAGCGGGTTGGCCGTCTGCTCGTCGATGTCGGTCGCGAGCAGGGCACGCAACTCGGGGATCGCGTCGGCGCGGGTCGCCTCCCCGACCGCCACGGCCTCGGCCGCCACGGTGGGGCTCACGTGCCCGCTCCACGCCCGCACGATCTCCACGATCCGTCCTTCGATCCAGCCGGCGACGTGGGCGTCGAGCGCCTCGACCAGGTCGTCGGCGGCGCGAGCGAGCCGCTCCTCGTCGGGGTTGGGTTCCGGCGCCACCGGCGCCACCCTACGGAGATGCCCGCCAGCGCCGACCACCCACGACGCATCGAGCCCGGTCCGGGTCAGGAGTCGGTGTGGGACTATCCCCGGCCGCCGGCGCTGGATCCGTGCGATCACCACGTGGTCGTCCGCTTCGGCGGCGAGGTCGTCGCCGAGACCCGCCGTCCGGTGCGCGTCCTGGAGACGAGCCAGCCGCCCGCGTACTACCTCCCCCGCGCCGACGTCCGGCTCGACCTGCTGCGCCCGTCCCGCCACACGACCTGGTGCGAGTGGAAGGGTTCGGCGTCCTACGTCGACGTCGTCGTCGGCGACCGGATCGCCCCGGCCGCCGGCTGGAGCTACGACGAACCCGTCGAGCGGTTCGCCGCCATCGCCGGGTACCTCGCGTTCTACGCCCAGCACATGGACGAGTGCGTCGTCGACGGCGAGGTCGTCGACCCCAACGAGGGCTCCTTCTACGGCGGCTGGATCACGTCCCGCATCGTCGGCCCGTTCAAGGGCGGGCCGGGGACGCTGGGCTGGTAGGGAACGACTCGTGCGCATCAAGGCGATGTCGGTGTTCGAGGGGATCGTGTACCACTCGGCGTGCGTCGATCCGTCGAACCCGCACCGGCCCACCCTCGAGGTCGAGGCCGTCGTGCGCGAGGGCGACGTCGACGACGGCCCCGTACTGCTGCCGTGGGCCGACTTCGTCTTCATGGTCGGCAAGGCCGTCGCCGACCGCTGCTACCCGGCCTTCGACGCCGACGGCCGCATCGTCGAGCACCTCGGCGTGAAGCACCTGGCGTTCCCGCTGTGGACCGCCGGCGACATCATCCACCGCTGACCCGCGCCCGAACTTGCGGCCGTTCTGGCGAACCCTCCCCCACGATGGCCGCAAGTTCCGGTGGGTCAGGGGTTGAGGTTGCCGGAGCGGAGGCCGTCGAGGTCGAGGGTCACCCAGCGGTAGCCGGCGTCCCGGCAGGCAACGGTGATCGCGTCGCGGCGGGCGACGGCGTCGGGGAGCCGGTCGACCGGGACCTCGACGCGGGCGACCTCACCGTGGTGGCGGACCCGGAGCTCGTCGAACCCCAGGGCGCGGATCGCGGCCTCGGCCTGTTCGACGGACCGCAGTCGGCCGAGCGACACCGGCGTCCCGTACGGCAGGCGCGACGCGAGACAGGGTGCCGCGGGCTTGTCCCACGTGCGGAGCCCGAGCTCGCGCGACGTGCGCCGCACGTCGGCCTTGGTGAAGCCGGCGTCGACCAGCGGGAAGGCGGCACCCCGACGGGCGGCGGCGTCCTGGCCGGGGCGGTGGTCGCCGAGGTCGTCGAGGTTCACGCCGAGCACGACCGTGCCGGACCTCGGGTCCCCGAGGTCGAGGAGCGGGCCGACCGCGTCCATCAGCGCGTCCTTGCACCAGAAGCAGCGGTCGGTGTCGTTGCGGCGGTAGGCGGCGTTGGCCATCTCGTCGGTGACGACCTCGCGCCACGACAGGCCCCACTCGGCGGCGAGGGCCCGGCAGTCGTCGTGCTCCGCGCCGGCGAGCGACGGCGAGACCGCGGTGACGGCGAGGGCTCGCTCCGGGCCGAGCACGTCGTGGGCCATCCAGGCCAGGAACGACGAGTCGGCCCCGCCCGAGAAGGCGACGACGACGCGTTCCAGACGCTCCAGGCCCTGCCGGAGGAGGGCGAGGTCACCCATGGGGCGGGGCATGCTAGTCGGTGCGTGTCGTCAGCGCGCTCGTGACACGGAGTTCATCGGGGGTGTTGCACACGGGTACCGCCACGACCCGTACAGTGGCCAGATCCCTGTAGGTGAACACAAAGGAAACACCGCTATGCGTAAGTCCAGCAGTCTCCGCTGGTTGCTCGCCCTGTTTCTGTCCTTCGCCATGGTCGCCGCCGCGTGTGGTGACGACGACGACGAGACGGAGACGGACGAGGGCACGGAGGACACCGACGCCGACACCGGCGACGAAGGTGACGAGACCGACGACGAAGGTGACGAGGGCGACGAAGGTGACGAGGGCGACGAAGCCGCCGTCGCCTGCCCGACCGGCGTCGATGCCATCCCCGCCAGCGAGGCCGGCCCCTCCCAGGAGGGCCAGGAGGTCGACAAGGGCGAGAACGTCGGCGGTGACGGCGTCCTCGACTTCGGCTCCCTGCTTCCCGAGACCGGCGACCTCGCGTTCCTCGGCCCGCCCGAGTTCGCAGGTGTCGACCTCGCGGTCCAGGACATCAACGCCGCCGGCGGCGTCCTCGAGGCCGACGTGACGATCAGCCACGGCGACTCGGGCGACACCTCGACCGACCTCGCCAGCCAGGAGGCCACCCGGCTCATCAACGCCGGGGTCGACGCCATCATCGGCGCCGCCTCGTCGGGCGTGTCGCTGACGGTCATCGACCAGATCACCGGCGCCGGCGTCATCCACTTCTCGCCGGCCAACACGTCCCCGACCTTCACCACCTACGACGACGGCGGCCTGTACTTCCGCACCGCCCCGTCCGACGTGCTGCAGGCCCGGGTGCTGTCCGACCTGGTCCTCGGCGACGGCTTCACCTCCGTCGCCGTCATGGCCCGTGACGACGACTACGGCGTGAACCTGCTCGAGAACTTCGTGAGCTTCTTCGAGGAGTCGGGCGGCGAGATCGTCAGCCAGCTCAGCTACGACCCGACGGCGCAGAACTTCGACGCCGAGATCGACGAGACCGTCGGCGGCAACCCCGAGGCCATCATCCTCATCGGGTTCGCCGAGTCCGGTCAGATCATCACCGGCCTCGAGGAGCGCGGCTTCGGCCCGAACGACGTCCAGCTCTACGGCACGGACGGCAACATGGGCAACAGCCTCGCCGGCCAGTTCGACGACCCGACGGTCCTCACCTGCATGAAGGGCACCATCCCCCTCACCGAACTGGGTGACGACTTCAAGAACCGCCTCCTCGGCGTCAACCCGGACCTCGTCGACTTCTCGTACGCCGCCGAGTCCTACGACGCCGTGGTGATCACCGCCCTGGCCGCCGAGATCGCCGGCACCGACGACGGCCCCGCCGTCGCCGCCGAGATCAACGGCGTCACCAAGGACGGCGAGAAGTGCATGGACTTCGCGTCCTGCAAGGAGCTCATCGCGGCCGGTACCGACATCGACTACGACGGCGTCGGCGGCCCCTACGAGTTCATCGACGCCGGCGAGCCCGGCGCCGCGGTCTTCGCCATCCCGCAGTTCGACGCTGCGGGCGCGCTGGCCATCCCCGACTACCAGCAGGCCGAGCTCTGATCGACTGACGCCGATCCGAGCGCAGCTCGCTGCGATCGACGCGAGGGCCCGCCCCACCAGGGGCGGGCCCTCGCCGCGTCCGGGGACGACCCGACATCGGCGCGTCCGATGGCGGTACCGTCCGTTCCAGCAGCGGCGCCGGATCGGAGGGGCGTGGTGGAACAGACGCTGGCGGCCGTCGGGACCTTCATCGAGACGGCACCCGACGCCATGCTCGTCGTCGACGTCGACGGTCGCATCCGCGTCGCGAACCGCCGGGCCGCCGACCTGTTCGGGGCGAGCGACCTCACCGGGATCGTCGTCGAGGACCTCCTCCCCGTCCATCTCGCCGCCGGGCACGCCGAGCTGCGTCGCCGCTTCACCGCCGACCCGACGCCCCGGGTCATGGGCGCGGGTCGCGAGCTCGACGCCCGGCGACTCGACGGCGTCGAGTTCCCCGTCGACATCAGTCTCGGCATGATCGAGGCTCCCGGCGGCGAGCACCTCGTCAGCGTCGCCGTCCGCGACATCACCGACCGTCGCGCCGCCGAGGCCAGCGCCGCGCAGTACCAGTTCATCGTCGACGCGAGCCACGAGGCGATCTTCGCGCTCGACATCGACGGCACCGTGACGACGTGGAACCCGGCGGCCGAGCGCCTCACGGGCTGCAGCGCCGGCGACGCCATCGGACGGCCGCTCGGGGAGTCGATGGTCATCGCCGACGCGCAGGTCCGGCGGCGTCTCGCCGCGGTCGCCGATCAGGGGCACGCGCTCACCGCGTGCCGGACCGCGATCGTGCGCGACGACGGCGGACGGACACCGATCTCGATCAGCCTCGTACCCACCCGTGACGCCAAGGGGACCGTGGTCGGCTCGAGCGGGCTGTGCCGCGACATCACCGAGGAGGTCGAGACCCAGGAGATCCTCGGCGAGGTCCAGACCCGGATCGCCGAGACCCAGCGTCTCGCCCGCATCGGTCTGTGGGCGTGGGATCTCCGGGCCGACGAGCTCCAGTGGTCCGAGCAGCTCCACGACATCGCGGGCGTCGGTCCGCTCGAGTTCGGCGGCGACCTCTCGGCCCACCTGGCCTCCATCGCCGAGCGGTACCGCGACGAGGTCGCCGACGCCATGCGACGCGCCGTGGAGATCGGCGAACCCCTCGCGGTGGAGTACGAGATCGAGCGCCCCGACGGCTCCGTCCGCTGGGTCGCGCTCTCGGGGGACGCGGTCGCCGACGACGACGGGACCGTCGTCGCCCTCCGAGGCATCTGCCAGGACCTCACCGAGCGGCACGCCGCCATCGAGGCGCTGCGCCAGGCCGACAACCTGAAGGACGAGTTCCTCGGCGTCGTCTCCCACGAGCTCCGCACGCCGCTGACGTCGATCATCGGTTTCGGGCAACTGCTCCACGACCGGGTGGACGACGAGCTGCGCACGTTCACCGAAGTGGTCGTGCGGAACGGACACGAGATGCACGGCATGGTCGAGCGCATCCTCGACTTCAGCCGCGTGCAGGGCGGCAAGATCCACGTGCAGGTCCAGGACCGGAAGCTCGGCGAGCTCGTCGACGACCTGCAGCCCCTGGTCGGCGACGCACTCGCCGCCCACGAGTTCCTCGTCGACGTCGACCGTGACCTCGTGCTCGCCGTCGACGACAACGCCTTCCGTCGCATCCTCGTCAACCTGCTCACCAACGCCGCCAAGTTCACCGAACCCGGCGGGACGATCGTCCTGCGGGGCGAGCGGGGTGCCGGTCGCACGTGTCACCTGAGCGTGCACGACGACGGTCCCGGCATCCCCGAGGACTCGCTCGAGGAGGTGTTCGAACGCTTCGTCCAACTGGGCTCGGCCCCCGTCGCGGCACGCCGGGGCGCCGGCGTGGGCCTCGCCATCGTCCGGTCGTACGTGAACGCGCTCGGGGGCGACGTCTGGGCCGAGAGCCCACCCGGACAGGGGGCGTGCTTCCACGTCGAGCTCCCGCTGGCGGCGTCGTGATGGACGTGCCGACCCGCCGCCTCCTCCTGGTCGTCGACGACGAACCCGATGTGCGGCTCCTGGTGAACGCCATCCTCGCCGACGACTACGACATCATCGAGGCCGCCGACGGCCTCCAAGCCCTCACGATCATCGAGGAGCGCACCGACCTCGACCTCGTGCTGCTCGACATCCGGATGCCGGGCCTCGACGGCATCGCCGTGCTCGAGCGTCTCGAGGCGTCGCACCTGCTCGACCGGGTCCACGTCGTCGCGTTCTCGGCCCACGCCGAACGCGAGGTGACCGACGAGGTGCTGGCCCGGGGCGTGGCCGCGCTCGTCCGCAAGCCCTTCAGTCGAGCCGAGCTGGCCGAGGCACTGGCTGCGGCCAGCTGAGGGACCGAACCTCCGTGCCGCGCGCCACCACGCCGCCCGACACCCCCACCGGGGCCGAGGCCGAGCCGGTCACCGTCCTGTGGCTGCCCGCCGGTCTGAGCTGCGACGGCGACTCGATCGCGTTGACGGCCGCGACCCAGCCCAGCGTCGAGGACCTGCTCGGCGGGACGTTCCCCGGGGCGGCACCGCTGACCCTGCACTGGCCGCTCCTCGGCCGCGAGGCCGGCGACGCCTTCCTCGAGCCGTACCACGAGGCGGCCGCGGGCCGGCTCGGCCGCTTCGTCCTCGTCGTCGAGGGCTCGGTCGCCAACGAACGCCTCGCCAACGACGGCTCGTTCACCGGCTTCGGCGTCGACGACGCCGGACAGCCGATCACCTTCACCCGCTGGATCGAGCGACTCGCGCCCCACGCCTGGGCCGTCGTCGCCACCGGCACCTGCGCGGCCTACGGCGGCATCCACGGCATGGAGGGCAACCCGACCGGAGCGATGGGCGTCCCCGACCTGCTCGGCTGGGACTGGCGATCCGAGGCCGGGATCCCGATCGTCTGTGTGCCGGGTTGTCCCGTACAGCCCGACAGCATGGCCGAGGTCTTGCTGTGGCTGCTGTGCCAGTCGACGGGCGCCAACCCGATGATCCCGCTGGACGACGTACTCCGGCCGACCTGGCTGTTCTCGCTCACCGTCCACGAGGGCTGCGACCGCGGGGGGTTCTACGAGCAGGGCGAGTTCGCCGCCGCGCTCGGCGACGTCGAGTGCATCGTGAAGCAAGGATGCTGGGGACCGGTCGTCCGGTGCAACGTCCCCAAGCGGGGATGGATGAACGGCATCGGCGGCTGCCCGAACGTGGGCGGCATCTGCATCGGGTGCACGATGCCGGGCTTCCCCGACAAGTTCATGCCGTTCATGGACGAGCCCCCTGGCGGGAAGCTCTCGTCGATGCTGTCGAAGAGCTACGGCGGGGCCATGCGGCGGATGCGGGACTTCACCGCCCGCGGCCTCGACGAGGAACCGGCGTGGCGGCGGCCGAGCGCACACCTGCTGAGCGGACTCCGTGCGACGTGGATGGAGGACGAGCCTCCCGACGACCACGCACCCGGACCCGATCCAGAGGAGGGCGGCGCGTGACGGGTCGGGCGCTGCGTTCGATCGCCGTGGTGATCGCGTGCTGGGCGATCGCGAACCATGCGGAGGACCTCGCTCGCTTCCTCCGCATGCGTGACCTGTCGAACCCGGCGCGTTACCCGGACCCGCCCTGAGCCGGCGGTCGTCACCCGGTCACAGCGTCCAGAGCATCGAGGCCATGGTGACACCGCCCGCGACCGCGGCGGTGGCGACCACGTCCCCGCGACCGACGACGCCCGTGCGCCGGGCGCGGTCCAGCCCCACGAGCGGGCTCGGACATCCCACGCATCCGTGGTCGGCCAGGGTCGACACGGTTCGGGTCGGGTCGGTGCCGAGCGCGGCCGTCGCCGCCTCGACCTGGGACCTGGTGATCGCGTACGGCACGAAGGCCGACGCGCCGGCCACCGCGCGTGGGAGGGCGTCCGCCAGACCGGCGCACGCCTCCCGCCACGCATCGTCGAGGGCGGCACCGTAGGTCGCGTCGGGCTTCTGGAAGCGGAACGCGCCGTCGGCGAGGGCCGTCGCCGACGGCGGCAGGTCGCCGGGGATCGTGAAGGGCCGACCGGGAGCGTCGCGGCGACCGAGCACGCCACCGGCGAAGCCGGCGCCGGCGTGCGGTTCGTGGCGCAGGACGACCGCGGCGGCCGCGTCGGCGTAGAGCGTCGACATCGAGAGATCGGTCCGGTCGACGTAGAGCGACGCGGTCTCGGCGGACACGACGGCGACCGTGGAGAGATCGTCGCCGAGCATGCGAGCCCCGAGGAGCAGCGCGTCGATGGCTCCGGCTCCGCCGGCGCGCACGTCGATGCACGGCCCGTGGATGCCCAACCGCTTCCCGATCATCGCCGCCTGCACCTTCGACACCTGCGTCGGTGTCGAGGTCGCGGCCAGCAGCAGATCGACACGGTCGGGTCCGACGGCCGCCTCGTCGAGCGCCTGGGTCAGGGCGGCGGCGGCGAGTGTCGTCGCCCCGGCGGAGACGTCGAGATCGTCGGAATCGATCCACGATCGCCGCGAGACGCCCCAGCGCCGCTCGGGGTTGTCGGCGTCCCAGCCGCGCTCGGCGAGGGTGGAACGCCACGCCTCGCCCAAGAGGAGTCGATGGATCCCGTCGTTGTCGTACTCGGTGCCGACACCGGCCGACGCCGGCGTCGCGGCCCCGGTGCCGACGATGAGCGCCCCGGGACGGGGCGCCAGGACCCGCATCATCGCGCTGCGCTCCGCCGCTCGACCTCGTCCAGCAGTTGCGCGGGTGTCACGCACGTCGCCAGCTCGTCCATCCGCAACTCGACGTCCGTCTCGGCGGACAGCTGCTCGAGCAGCTCGAGCACGCTGAGCGAGTCCCACAGGTCGGGATCGTCCAACCTCGTCTCGCCGTGGATGGTGCCGGGGATGCTCTGGGTCGCGTCCTCGATCATGGACACGATCCGGGCGAGGTCGATCGGCGCGTCGACCGACCGTACGGCGAGCGGCGGGATCAGGACCGGGTCGTCGCGTCCCGGAACCGTCTGGACGACCCGCTGGGGGTTCCCGAGCACCACGGCCCCGGCGGCCACGTCGGAGCGGACGACGGTCCCGGCACCGACGACGGCGTCGTCACCGATGCGGACGCCCCGCATCACCATCGAACCGACGGCGATCCAGACGTTGTCCCCGATGACCACGGGGGCGGGGGCGACGAGCGCGCCCGCGCCGACGCGCGCGCCGTCGGTGCGGTGCCAGTCGTTGTCCATGATGCGACACGGCGCGAGGATCGTGCCCTCGCCGATCCGCACCTCTCCGGCGGCTATGACGACCGACCCCGAGAGCCGGGAGCGGGCTCCGATCTCGAGGCGCGAGCTCGGGAACGAGGCGACGAGGGCCACCGGGTCGATGCTCCCGTCCAGGATCACGCCGTCGCCGAGGACGATGGTGCCCTGGCCCCGGATGTGGACCCGTCCGCGGAGCTGCACGTCGCGACCCCAGACGACCTCGTTCGGGTACTGGTTCGTCAGGAGCCAGCGACCGAGACGACGCCGGGCGCGGCCGCGGATCACCCTGGCGGCGGCGCGTGGACCGTGACGTCGCCACGCGTCCAGCAGTTGGTCGACGGAGGCGGTGCTGCGTCGCATCGTCACACCCGCCGGCTGCGGCCCGACCAGAACGGGTCGCGGAGCTCGGCCTTGCGGACCTTGCCGGCGGCGTTCCGGGGTAGGTCCTCGACGAAGTCGACCCGGGTCGGACACTTGAACCGCGCGAGTCGGGCCCGGGCGTGGGCGATCAACTCCCGATCCGTGATCTGGGCGTGCGGCGTGCGGACGACCAGCGCGACCACCTGCTCGCCCCAGACGTCGTGAGGGACACCGATGACGGCGGACTCGACCACGGACGGGCTCGCATCGAGGCACAGCTCGACCTCGCGCGGGTAGACGTTCTCGCCCCCGACGATGATCATGTCCTTGACCCGGTCGACGATGGTGACGAACCCGTCGGCGTCGATCGTGGCGGCGTCGCCGGTGTGGAACCAGCCGGTGCGGAACGCCTCCGCGGTGGCGTCGGGAAGGTTCCAGTAGCCCGGGGTGACGTTGGTCCCCCGCGCCACGAGCTCACCGGTCTCGCCCGGCTCGACGGGGCGGTCGTCCGCGTCGACGACGCGGACTTCGCAGCACGACACCGCCCGGCCCGCCGACTCCAGGCGAGCGGGGCGACCCGCGACGGCGTGGTGGTCCCGGGGCCGGAGGCTCGTGAGCACACCCGCCGTCTCGGTCAGCCCGTAGCCCTGGACGAAGTCGCAACCGAAGGTCTCCATCGCGTCTCGGAGCAGCGCGGCGGCGATCGGCGATGCGCCGTACGCGATCCGGTCCAGGTCCGGGAAGTCCTGCCCGGCCACGGCGGGCTCGTCGAGGAGCAGACGGATCATCGCCGGTACGAACAGCGCCGTCGACACGCGCCGATGGGCGAGGGCCTCGGCCGCCGGGCCCGGGGCGAACTCCGGCAGCAGGACGAGCGTCGATCCGGCCGCGAGGTTCGACAGCACCATCAGCAGCGCCCCGACGTGGAACAGGGGGGTGACCTGGAGGAAACGGCTCCGTCCGGCCTCCAGCGTCATCTCGGGCAACCAGGACAGGGTCAGCGAGGTCAGGTTGCGGTGGGTGAGCAACGCCCCCTTCGGCAGTCCGGTGGTGCCGCTCGTGTACATCTGCACGACGGTGGCGTCCTCGTCGCGGCGACGGCCATCGCCCTCGCCTGCCGGCGCCCGCGGCTCGGGCCGCAGCGTCGACCAGCCGCCGAGGACGTCGCCGACCGGCAGGTCACCGGAACCCGCGAGCGTCGCACCGAGCGCCGCCGCGCGATCGGCCATGGCCCCGTCGGCGAGGACCACGACGGCACCGCTGTCGGCCACGATGTACTCCAGTTCCGACACCGACAGCCGGTTGTTCAGCGGTACGACCACCGCCTCGAGCACGGACGCGGCGAGATAGCACGTCACGAACTCGATGGAGTTGCGTCCCAGGACGGCGAAGCGGTCGCCGGCCCCGACGCCGGCGGCGGCGAGCCGCTCGGCGAGGGCGGTGACGTCGGCGCGGAGGGAGCCGTACGAGATCGAACGTGTGGCGTCCTCGATCGCGACCACGTCCGCCCCGGCACGCACGCGGCGATCGAGGAAGTCGTGGACCCTCACGCCGGGTCGCCCGAGAACAGTCCGAGTCCGAGCCCGCCGCTGACCGGGATGACCGCGCCGGTGACGTACCCGGCCCGAGGGGAGGCCAGGGCCGTCACGAGATGGGCGACCTCGTGGGGGAGGCCCATCCGCCCGGCGGGGATCCTCGCGACGATTCGGTCGAGCACGCGCGGTTCGACCGCCTCGTCGATGCGCTCGGTCCCGATGAGACCGGGCTCCACGAGGTTGACGGTCACGCCGCGCCCGGCGCACTCGACGGCGACCGACCGGGTCAGGCCGACCAGCGCCGCCTTCGCGGTGGTGTAGGCCGCCTGACCCGCACCGCCCAACTCGGCGCTGAGCGAGCCGATCATGACGATGCGACCGAAGCCGCGTCGCTTCATCCCCGGCAGCACCAGTTGCACGAGGCGACGTGCACCGTCGACCACCGTGCGATGCACGTCGTCGAAGTCGTCGTCGGTGGCGCGTTCGACGACGGCGAAGGGCGCGTAGGCCGCGGCGTTGTTGACCAGGACGTCGACCGTGGGCGCGGCCCGTTCGACCGCCGCCAACGTCTCGGGTGCACGGACGTCGCCTTCCACCACGTCGGCATCGACGCCACGACCGGCCAGCGACGCGCGGGCGGCGGCGAGACGGTCGCGGTCTCGACCGACGAGCACGACCCGGGCCCCCTCGTCTCCGAGGCCCTCGGCGATGGCGAACCCGATCCCCCGTCCGGCGCCGGTGACGAGCGCGGTTCGGCCGGCGAGGCACACCGTCATGGGCTCGGGGGGCCGAGCCGCACGACCGCCCCGCCGAAGGTGTAGCCCGCGCCGACGCCAGCCAGCAGGACGACGTCGCCCGGGCCGAGACGGCCTTCGTCGATCGCTTCGGACACCACGATCGCCATCGAGGCGCCTGCGGTGTTTCCGTGGCGGTGGACCTCGTTGACGACGATCGCGTCGGGCAGACCGAGGTCGTCACGGACCATCTCGACCATCCGAGCGTTGCCCTGGTGGGCGACGAACGCGTCGACGTCGTCGAGCGTGCAGTTCGCCTCGACCAGGGCCCCGTGGGTCGCCTCCCGGGTGAGCCGGGTGAAGTGCTCGTAGATGTCGGCCGCCGGGTCGACGACGAGGCGGTTCAGCCCGGCAGCGACGGTCTCGGCCGTGGTCGGCAGGGACGCGCCGCCCGCGGGCATGTGGACCCCGGGGTCGAGGCGCCCCT
>JBHIXO010000041.1:0-17071 GCA_041984725.1 Acidimicrobiales bacterium
ACCTGGCTCCGCGACGACGGGACGTTCGGCTCGGGCCGCGTCGAGTCCGCCCGCCTCGGGTCGGCCGGCCCGGTGCTCGTCGTCGACGGCGGCGACGTCCCCTTCGAACTGGTCGCCTCGGTCGCCGAGTACACGGCACCGCCGGCCCCGGACCCCGCTCCAGAGAGCACCACCCCAGACAGCACCACCCCAGACACCGATGGCACGGACGCCGCGGCAGTCGCCTGACCAGACAGCACCACAGAGAGGCAACTCCCCATGCTCCGATCCATGTTCTCCGGCGTCTCCGGACTCCGGGCCCACCAGACGATGGTCGACACCATCGGTAACAACATCGCGAACGTCAACACGTTCGGCTACAAGAGCTCCGGCGTCGTGTTCCAGGACCTGCTCTCGCAGGTGTTGAACGGCGCCGGCCTGCCCACCGACCAGGTCGGCGGCACCAACCCGAACCAGGTCGGCCTCGGCGTGAAGGTGGCCGACATCGCCACCAACTTCACCCAGGGCGCGGCGCAACTGACCGGCCGGTCCACCGACCTGTCGATCCAGGGCGACGGCTTCTTCATCGTGAAGAACGGCACCGGCCAGCAGCTCTTCACCCGGGCCGGGGCGTTCAACTTCGACGCCTTCGGTCGCCTCGTCACGTCGAGCGGCGACATCGTCCAGGGCTGGACGGCCAACAGCGACGGCACCATCAACACCAACGCCGCCGTCGCCAACATCACCATGCCCCTCGGCCAGCAGCTCGCCCCCGAGGAGACCACCGAGGTCACCATGGGCGGCAACCTCGACGCGTCGGCCGCCGACGGCACCATCGTGACGTCGTCCATCGTCGTCTACGACCAGCAGGGCACGCCGTTCAACCTGACGATCGACTTCGAGAAGACGGCGACCGCCGACGAGTGGACCGTCTCCGCCTCGGCCGACGTCGACGGCGACGGCACCCCCGACACCCTCACCGTGGCCGGCGGGCCGCTCACCTTCGACCCGGCGACGGGCGAGGTCACGAGCGGTGCGCTCACGATCGACATGGGACTCGGCACGTTCGGCGGGCCGATCTCGCTGGCCACCGGCGCCGCCGGCGACCCCGACGGCCTCGTGCAGTTCTCCGGCCCCTCCGGAGCCGCCGCGCTGCGCCAGAACGGCAACGAGCTCGGCTCGCTGCAGTCCTTCACGATCGGCGCCGACGGCACGGTCACCGGCGTCTTCTCGAACGGCCGGAACCGCCCGCTCGCGCAGCTCGCGCTGGCGAGCTTCACCAACCCGGCGGGCCTCGAGAAGGCCGGGAACTCGACCTTCCGCACCACCGTCAACTCCGGCAACGCCCAGATCGGCGGCCCGGGCGGCGGCGGACGCGGCACGATCCTCTCGTCGACGCTCGAGATGTCGAACGTCGACCTCGCCCGCGAGTTCACGAACCTGATCATCGCCCAGCGCGGCTACCAGGCGAACTCCCGCGTCATCACGAGCTCCGACGAGCTGCTCCAGGAGCTCGTCAACCTCAAGCGCTGACGCCCGACCGAACGGTGGCCGTCCGGGGCTAAACGTCCCGGACGGTCAACCGATGTAGAGAACAGCTCAGCTCCACGGACGGAGCACGAGTGGCATCCAAGGACGGATCATGATCCAGCTCACGCGACTCAACGGCAGTCGATTCCTCGTCAACAGCGACCTCATCGAGCGCGTCGACGAAACGCCCGACACCGTGCTCACGCTCGTCGACGGCACCCGGTACCTCGTGGCCGAGAACCTCGACACGGTGCTGGAGGAGATCCGCTGCCACCGCGCCACGATCCTCGCGGTCGCCAACCACATCGGCGTCACCCGGGTCGGCGATCCCGATCCCCGGCCGGGCGGCGCCGCCGACGGCGGCGGACCCGAGCTCCGGGTCGTCACGATCGACGGGGAGGGCTGAGCCGTGGACATCGCAACGATCGTCGGGCTCGTCGTCGCCTTCGTGTCGATCATGATCGGCCTGGTCATGGACGGCGGCAACCCCGGCGCCATGATCCTCCCCTCCGCGCTCATCATCGTCGTCGGCGGGTCGCTCGGCGCCACGATGGCCACGGGCCTGCTGCCCGACATGATGGGTTCGCTCAAGGCCGCGGTCCCCGCCCTGACCGGCAAGGCCGTCGACTCGGCCGAGGCCATCGAGACCGTGGTGCAGTTCGCCGACCAGGCCCGCCGCGAAGGGCTCCTGTCGCTCGAGGAGGCGGCCAAGACCATCGAGGACCCGTTCCTGCGCAAGGGCATCCAGCTCGCCGTCGACGGCACCGACCCGGAGGAGCTCCGGGACATCCTCGAGATGGAGATCACCGCCAAGAAGAACAGCGACCGGACCAAGACCGAGTTCTACAACCAGCTCGGCACGTTCGGTCCGACGATGGGCGTGATCGGCACGATCATGGGCCTCATCGGCGTGCTCCAGAACCTGTCCACGCCCGAGACCCTCGGCCCCCTCATCGCCTCCGCGTTCCTCACGACCCTCTACGGCGTCGTCGTCGCCAACCTCTTCGCCATCCCGCTGGGCAAGCGCATCGGCCGGCTGGCGGCCCTCGAGACGAAGCACATGGAGCTGATCCTCGAGGGCGTGCTCTCGGTCCAGGCCGGCTCCAACCCGCGGATGGTCGAGCAGAAGCTGCAGTCCTTCCTCGCCCCGGAGGACCGGGTGACCGAGCTGGACGAGGCGGCCTGACATGGCGGCACGACGCAAGCGCGCCGACGACGACCACGTCTGTCCGGCCGCCGAGGCCTACCTCATGACCTACTCGGACATGATCACGGCCCTCTGCATCCTCTTCATCGTCCTGTTCGCGATGGGTCAGATCGACATCGCCAAGTTCGAGAAGTTCAAGCAGGGCATCGCCCGCTCCGGCGCCACCCCCATCGACGACGGCCTGCTCGAGAACGGCGAGGGCGTGTTCGAACAGGCGATCATCCGGCCCGAGCTCATCAACTCCCCCGACGACCTCGACGGCCCGGGCGGCGACGGGAAGGAGACCGGCTTCGGTCCTGACCACGCCGACGCCGAACGCGAAGCCTTCGCCGACGCCCAGCGCCAGATCACCGAGGCCCTCGAAGGGGTCCAGGTCGGGACCGACGTGCAGTTCCGTAACGAGGACCGGGGTCTCGTCATCACGGTCCTCACCGACCAGGTGCTGTTCGAGCCGGGGTCGGCCGCGCTCACCGACGGAGGCCGGCGGGTGACCGACGCGCTCGCCGGCGCCCTCGGCGGCCTCCCCAACAGACTCACGATCGAGGGACACACCGACTCCCGACCGATCGCGACCTCGCGGTTCCCGAGCAACTGGGAACTGTCGGTCGGACGAGCGTCCTCGGTGCTGAGGACGCTCGTCGAGGACCACGGGCTCGCCCCGGGCCGGCTGAACGCGGCCGGCTACGCCGACCAACGGCCGGTCGCGAGCAACGAGACCGCCGAGGGGCGGGCCGCCAACCGGCGTGTGGAGATCGTCGTCCACAGCCTGTTCGACAACGAGGAACCCACCTTCGGAGAGGGGGCATAGCGCCATGGCCGGGAAGAAGTCGAAGAAGAAGGACGTCGCCGACGACGGCGAGGAGGCCGAGAAGGGCGGCAAGCTCAAGCTGATCATCGGTGCCGTCGTGCTGCTGGTCGCGGGCGTGGTGCTCGGCGGCAAGGTGCTCGGCGGCGGGGGTGCCACCGCGTCGGCCGCCGACGCCACCACGACCACCACAGAACCCGACGGACCGATCACGACCCTCGACCCCATCACGCTGAACCTCGCCGACGGGCGCTTCCTCAAGCTGGGTGTCGCCTTCGAGGTCCACCACGACGAGGACTACCCCGCCCCGGAGGGCGCCGACGACGAGATCACCAAGGGCTTCGCCCGGGAGCTCGACGCCACGATCATGGTGATGTCGGCCTTCACCTACGAGGACCTCGCCGCTCCCGGGGGACGGGCCCAGGCCAAGACCGACCTGCTGGCCGCCCTGGTCGACGTGAGCGACGGTGCCATCCGCGACGTGTTGTTCCACGAGTTCGTCATGCAGTGAGCCGTCCCGGACCCTGGGCTCGAGTGACTGGGCTCGACTGACGGGGCTCAACTGAGGGGCGGGCGCGCCGATCGGGTGGGGCGATGTTGGTCACGCGCCCCGCGAAGATCGAGACCTACGACTTCCGCCGTCCGAACAAGCTCAACCGCGAGCACATCCGCGCGCTGGAGATCGTCGGCGAGACCTTCGCGCGCCAGCTGACCACCGTCCTCGCCACGTCGCTGCGCACCGGCGTCACGACGACGATGGACGAGATCGGCCAGCTCACGTACGACGAATACGTCCGCGAGCTGCCGAGCCCGACGATGCTCACGGTCCTGGACCTGCCGCCCCTCAAGGGCGCCGGCATGTTCCACCTCCCTGCCAGCCTGACGATGGGCATCGTCGAGCGGCTCCTGGGAGGAAACGGCAGCGGTGCGACCCCGCTCCGGGCGCCCACCGAGATCGAGCTGCGTCTCCTCACGAACGTCCTCACCCGCGTCTTCGACAAGCTCGCCTACGCCTTCGAGGCGATCACCACGCTGAAGGCCGCGCTCAACCGCGTCGAGACCAACCCGCAGTTCGCCCAGGTCGCCGCCCCGACCGACATGATCGTCGCGATCTCGTTCACGGTCCGCCTCGACGGCGTCCCGTCGTCCATCAGCCTCGCCGTGCCGTTCACGACGCTGCAGCCCGTCCTCGACGAGGCCACGAACCGCAACGCCGTCGACGACGACAGCCTCGCCCACGAGCTGCGCACCGCGCTCGAGGGGAGCGTCCACACCGCCGGACTCGAGGTGCGGGTGCGCTTCGACGAGATCGTGCTCCCGTCGCGCCGCATCGCCGCACTCGCACCCGGCGACGTCCTCCCGCTCGACCAGGCCCTCGACCAGCCGCTCACCGTCGAGGTCGCCGGCCTGCCCCGCTTCGAGGCCACGGCCGGCACCCGGGGCAAGCGGGTCGCCTGCCTCGTCACCGGAACCATCGACCCCCAGCCCGAGACCAGGAAGTCCTCATGACGCTCACCGAGAACCCCGAGACCGAGTCCGAGGGCGCGTCCGGCGCGGACACCGAGCGCGACGCCACCGCGGTCCTGATCGGCGAGACCGCCGCCACGCTGCTCCCCGCCGACGAGGCCTGGAGCGCACACCCGCTGACCGGCGACGTGACGCTGCCGATCGGCAAGGCGGTCGCGGTCGGGGCGCAGGTCGGCGACCACGTCGTGAGCTTCCTCGTCTCGGCGTCGATGGAGCGTCGCATCAAGGTCGGGCCGCCGCCCGCCGACGGGCTGCTCGACGGCATGGCCCACGCCCTCGAGGCCGTCGCCGAGGTCCTCGGCATCGGCGCGGCCGACGCGCTCGTCGAGATGAACCCGCAGGCCGTCGTCGCCGAGACCCCGGACCACGCGTTCGTCGTCGCGCTCCACGACGGCGAGGACCACCTCGTCACCGTCGTCGTCACCCCGCCGACGCCCGTGGCAGCCGCCGACGAGCCCGACGCCGTCGACTTCCAGCCGATCACCTCGGCCTCCACCGGTGCAGGCGTCGCGAGCGGACTCGAGGTCCTCCACGACGTCGAGATGGGCGTGACCGTGGAGCTCGGCCGGACCCGCATGCTGCTGCGCGACATCCTCGGCGTCGTCCCGGGCTCGGTCATCGAGCTCGACCGGGCCGCCAGCGCCCCCGTCGACGTGCTCGTCAACGGCACCCTCATCGCCCGCGGCGAGGTCGTCGTGATCGACGAGGAGTTCGGGATCCGCATCACCGAGGTGGTCGGCCACCACGACGACCCGAGCGCATCGTGAGCCCGACCCGATGACCGAGGTCTCCGTCGGCGAGCTGTTCGTCCGACTCATCGTCTCGCTGGGCGTCGTCGTCGCGGTCATGGCCGCGGCCGCGTGGGCGCTGAAGCGGATGTCGAGCGGTGGGCTCGGCGCGGGTCGCAGCCGGTCGGGCCGCCCCGTGCGCCTCGAGATCCTCGGCCGCCAGAGCCTCGGCCGGCGCTCGTCGCTCGCCCTCGTGCGCTTCGGCGACCGGGGCCTCGTGCTCGGCGTCACCGACCAGCAGGTCACGCTGCTCGCCGAGACGGACGCAACCGAACTCACCGTCGACCGACCGGAAGACGACAGGGCACCACGGACGGTGTCCCTGACCGACGGCCCCGTGGACCGGGACCCCGCCGTCGACTCGCCATGGAGGAACCTCACCGAGAGCCTGCGGGACCGGACCGTCCGACGGTCCTGACCCGCACCCCCGCCTCCGTCCGTGGCCCCGACCACGCCCCTCCGCCGCGCCTCGCGCGTCGCCGTGCTGCTCCTCGCCGTCTGCGTGGGCACGCTGGCGCTGCTCGGCGCCACGGCGACCGCGTCCGCCGCCCAGGTCCCGCCGGGACTCGACGGCGTCGCCGGTGCGCCCGCCCAGCAGGACCCGCTGCCCGCGACCGCTGACGTCGGCACCGCCGGCACCCCCGGCCCGGCGTCCGTGACCGTCGAGTTGCCCGACGTCACCGAGACGCCGTCGCAGTCGGTGATCATCATCCTGGCGATCACGGTCCTGTCCGTGGCGCCGGCGCTGCTCATCATGATGACGAGCTTCACCCGCATCGCCATCGTGCTCTCGTTGACCCGCAACGCCCTCGGTCTCCAGACCGTCCCGCCCAACCAGGTCATCGTCGGTCTGTCCCTGTTCCTCAGCCTCTTCGTGATGGGCCCGACCCTGAGCGAGATCAACGAGGAGGCGATCCAGCCGCTGCTCGCCGGCGAGATGGACCAGGGCGAGGCCTACCAGGAGGCCGTCGGACCGATCCGGGCGTTCATGCTCGAGCAGACCCGCGAGGAGGAGATCGGCATGTTCCTCTCCTTCCAGCAGGCCGACCGCCCCGAGAACCCCGACGACGTCGGCCTGACCGCACTGATCCCCGCGTTCATCCTCAGCGAACTCCGCACCGCCTTCATCATCGGCTTCGTCATCTTCATCCCGTTCCTCGTCGTCGACGTCATCGTGAGCTCGTCCCTCATGTCGATGGGCATGATGATGCTGCCGCCGGTCCTCGTGTCCCTGCCGTTCAAGCTGATGCTGTTCGTGATGATCGACGGGTGGGACCTCATCGTCCGCTCGCTCATCACGAGCTTCGGTTAGCGCGCCCCGCCGATCCCCCAGGAGACCTCCGTGTCCGACGCGACCATCGTCGACATCGTGATCCAGACCATGTTCGTCACGGCCAAGATCGTCGGCCCGATGCTGCTGGTCAGCCTCGTCGTCGGCTTCTCGGTGTCGCTGCTCCAGTCCGTGACCCAGATCCAGGAGTTCACGCTCACCTTCGTGCCGAAGTTCGTGGCGCTCGGGCTCGTGATCCTCGCCGGGGGTCCGTGGATGCTCAGCGAGCTCATCGGGTACACGAACGCGCTGTTCGACCACATCCCGACGCTCATCGGGTGAGATGACCCTCTCGATCGACTCGCAGCTGCTGGTGGGCTACGTGCTCGCCATGACGCGCGCCGCGGCCTGGCTGTCGATCGCCCCGCCCTTCGGGACCCGGATGGTCCCCGTCCGGGTGAAGGCCGGCTTCGCCGCCGCCCTCGCCCTCGCGCTGGGGCCGCGGCTGGCGGAGCAGACGGTCCCACTCGAGGTCGGCCCGCTCATCGGCGCGATCTTCCTCCAGGTCGTCGCCGGTGCCGCGCTCGGGTTCATCGCGTACCTCCTGTTCGCCATGTTCCAGACCGCCGGGGCGGTGATCGACATCTTCGGCGCGTTCGCGATCTCGCAGGCCCTCGACCCGGTCAGCGGCGTGCAGACGAGCCTCTTCGGCCGCTTCTACTCGCTGCTCGCCTCGGTGCTTCTCTTCGTCACGGGCGGCCACCTGCTCCTGGTGCGGGGCTTCCTCACCTCGTTCGAGGCGCTGCCGGTGACCGGCTTCCGCAGCGAGGCCCTGGCCCGGGTCCTCACCGACGACCTCGGGCTCTTCTTCGTCTCCGCCCTCGAGATCGCCGCACCGCTCGTCGCCGCGCTCTTCCTGACCGACGTGGCCCTCGGCCTGCTGAGCCGGGCGGCGCCGGAGATGAACGTCTTCCTCCTCGGCCTTCCGCTCAAGGTCTTCATCACGATCAGCCTCGTGAGCCTCGCCATCCCGGTGATCCCCGGCGCGGTGTCCGAAGCGACCGACACCGCCGTCCGGCACGGCCTCGGCCTCGGGGGGTGAGCTGACCCGTGGCGAAGTCGGACGACTCCAAGACCGAGGCCCCGACACCGAAGCGCAAGCGGGAGGCCCGCAAGGAGGGCCAGATCCCGAAGACGATCGAGCTCGGGGTCTGGTTGCAGGTGCTCGTCGCCACCCTCGCCCTCGAGCTCACGATCTCGCGGGCACACGACGGTCTCGCCGACGTCGGCCTCGACATCCGCCGCATCGCGGAGGACCCCGACCCGGTCCAGGCCGTGCAGATGCTCGGGTCGGGGCTCGGGTTCGCGGTCACGACCGTGCTGCCCCTGGCGATGGTGATGATGGTGGTGGGCGTCGTCGCCCTCGTCTCCCAGACCGGGCTCGTCCTGGCCACGAAGGCGGCCAAGCCGAAGTTCTCCAAGATCAACCCCATCGAGGGCGTCAAGCGGCTCGTCAAGCCGCAGGGGCTCTGGCAGGGCGCCAAGTCGGTGGCCAAGCTGGTGATGCTCGCGGCGGTGTCGTGGTCGCCGGTCCTCGACATCACCCACGACCTGCTCGACGCCGGCAACATCGGCCTCTCGGCGACGGCGTTCGCCGTCGCCGAGACCGCCGTGTCGCTCGCCCGGACCGTCGCCATGGTCGGGCTCGTGCTCGCGATCGCCGACTACGCCTTCCAGCGCCACACCGTCTCGAAGGCTCTCAAGATGTCCAAGAAGGAGATCAAGGAGGAGCACAAGAGCCAGGAGGGTGACGCGCAGGTGAAGGGCCAGATCCGCCGACGCCAACAGGAGATGAGCCGCAACCGGATGCTCGCGGCCGTCGGCGACGCCAGCGTCGTCATCGTCAACCCGACCCACATCGCCGTCGCCGTGCGGTACGCGGCCGGCACGGGTGCCCCGAAGGTCGTCGCCAAGGGTCGAGGCCACGTCGCCGACCGGATCCGGGACGAGGCCGCGAAGCACTTCGTCCCGATCGTGCGCGACATCCCGCTCGCCCGGACGCTCGAGAAGGCCTGCAAGGTCGATCAGGCGATCCCGCCCGAGCTCTACGAGGCCGTGGCCCGCCTCCTCGCGTTCGTCATGCGTCTCGGGCGCAAGGCCTCGATCCTCGGCGGCGTGCTCGAGAACCCCCACGCCGAGCGGGTGGCCGAGCCGGTCTGACCGGCCTCAACTGCCGGGCCCCGCCGCCGATCTGGTCCCTGCGCCAGGAAGGCACGCCAGGGTCCACGGACGGCACCCACCGCACCCTCGTCCGACGAGGGCAGTTCCCGCGAGGCTCACGAGTGGCGTCCACCCCCGCGACCGCGTCGACCACCGGCCGGTCCAGCATCATCGGACAGATCGGCGTCCCCGCTGCGGTCGTCGGCATCGTCCTGATGATGGTCGTGCCGCTCCCCTCGCCGATCCTCGACCTGCTGCTCGTCTGCAACATGTCGGCTGCGGTGCTGGTGCTGCTCATCTCGCTCTACGTCGAGAAGCCACTCGACTTCTCCGTCTTCCCCTCGATGCTGCTGATCGCCACCCTCTTCCGGCTGGCGCTCAACGTGAGCTCGACGCGGCTCGTCCTCCTGAACGGGTACGCCGGCAAGGTCATCGAGTCCTTCGGCAACTTCGTGATCGGCGGGTCGGTCGTCGTCGGCCTCGTCGTGTTCCTCATCCTCGTCGTGATCCAGTTCATCGTGATCACGAACGGCGCCGGCCGGGTCGCCGAGGTCGGCGCCCGCTTCACCCTCGACGCCATGCCCGGCAAGCAGATGGCCATCGACGCCGACCTCAACTCCGGCCTCATCACCGAGGACGAGGCGCGGGAACGACGGGCCGAGATCGCGTCCGAGGCCGACTTCTACGGCGCGATGGACGGCGCGTCGAAGTTCGTGAAGGGCGACGCCATCGCCGGCGTCATCATCACGATCATCAACCTCATCGGCGGCTTCGTGATCGGCACGATGCAGCGCGGGATGTCGTTCGGCGACGCAGCGAGCAACTACTCGCTCCTCACCGTGGGCGACGGTCTCGCCAGCCAGATCCCCGCCCTCCTCATCTCGATCGCCTCCGGCCTGATCGTCACCCGTACCGCCGGCGGCGACGTGGGCTCGAGCATGCTCTTCCAGTTCAGCCAGCACGCCCACGCCCTCCGCGTCGGTGCCGGTTCGATCGGCGTGCTCGCCCTGATCCCCGGGCTGCCCAAGATCCCGTTCCTCGTCGTCGCCGGCATCCTGTGGTTCGCCGCCGGCCGGAGCACCAGCCGGGCGGCGGCGGTCGCCGAGCAGGCCGAGCTCGCCGCCGAGGCCGAGGCCGCCGCCCCGAGCGGCGACCCCACCGACGAGCTGCTCGACGAGATGCGGGTCGACCCCCTCGAGCTCGAGATCGCCTACGGCCTCATGGACCTCGTCGACAAGTCCCGGGGCGGCGACCTGCTCGACCGGGTCAAGTCGCTGCGCCGCAAGATCGCCCTGGAGCTCGGCGTCGTCATCCCGCCCGTGCGGACCCGCGACAACATCGACCTCCAGCCCCACGAGTACGTGATCCGGGTGCACCGGGCCGAGGTCGCCCGCGGCGACGCCCCGACCGGCCACGTCCTCGTCCTCGGCCAGCGCCCGGCCGACGTCCCCGGCACCGACACCATCGACCCCGTGTTCGGGATGGAGGCGTCGTGGGTCCCTGCGGAGTTCGGTCCGCAGGCCGAGCTCGCCGGACTCACCGTCGTCGACCGCGCCTCCGTCCTCACCGCCCACCTCGCCGAGGTCGTCCGCAGCCACGCCGGCGATCTGCTGTCCCGCCAGGACGTCAAGGCGCTGTTCGAGACCGTGCGGCAGTCCGACCCGGTCGTCACCGAGGAGGCTCAGACGGCGGGCATCACGCTCGCCGAGGTGCAGACGGTGCTGGAGCGGCTCCTCGACGAGCAGGTCGCCATCCGCGACCTCGTCCGCATCCTCGAGGTCATGACCGAGCGGGCCCGGGTCACCCGCGACACGTCGCAGCTGGTCGAGTCCGTGCGCCAAGCGCTCGGCCCGGCGATCACGTCGGGGCTCGCCCCCGACGGCGTCCTGCCCGTCATCACCCTCGACCCGCTCGTCGAGCAGGCGCTCGCCGACGCCGTCCGTCCGTCCGACGACGGTCCGCTCCTCGACGTCGACCCCTCGATCCTCGAGCGCGTCGTCGACGCCATCACCCGCTCCGTCCACGACGCCGAGCAGCAGGGCCGCACGCCGGCCGTGCTCGTCTCGGCCCGGGTCCGGGGCCCGCTCCGCCGTCTCCTGCGCACCGCTCATCGCGACCTCGCCGTGGTCGCCTACCCGGAACTCGCCCGCAACCTCCGCCTCGAGACCATGGGAGTGATCGACCTTGCCCAGCCAGCATCGGTTTGAGGGACCGGACCTCGAGGCCCTCCTCGAGGACGTCCGCGCCCGCTTCGGCACCGACGCCGACATCGTCGAGGCCAACCGCATCCGCAAGGGTGGGGTCGGTGGCTTCTTCGCCCGCGAGCTCTTCGAGGTGGTCGTGAGCGACGACGAGCCCGACGACGTGCTCGACGATGAGCTCGATGGCGGCCTCGATGACGGGCCCGTCGGGGCGCCCCGCGACCTGCTCGACCTGGTCGACGCGGTCGACGACGGGCCGGCGCCGGACTTCGCCTCCGCCGACACCGTGCAGCAGCTGCTCGCCGCGACCGACGATCCACCCCTCCCGGACGATCCGGGCCGTGCGCCGGCGCCGGCCGGGTCGGCCGAGGGTGTGGCGACGCTGCTCGCCCGCATGCAGGGTGCCGGCGCCGCCGCCGACACCGACGTCGCCCGCCCGACCCCGACCACGCTGTCGACCGACGGCGAGCGCTTCGCCGACGTGCTGGCCCGCATCGCCGCCTCGACGGTCGACGCGCCGGCCGGCGCCCGGCACGACCGAGCCGATGACCGGGCCCACGACCGGGCCGGCGAGCCATTCCGGTCCTACGCCGAGACCGCGACCCCGGTGGCTCGGCCGGCGACCCCGGCCCCCGAGCCGATGGCGTCCGCGCCCGCTCCGGCTCCGGAGTCCCCCCGACCCGCTCCGCGCGGCCTCCGGGTCCGGCCCGACGAGCACGGGCCCGCGATCCCGGTCGCGACCGACGGACTCGTGAAGCTCGGCCTGCCCACCGACCTCCTCGATCGGGTCGACACCACCCGCGACCGGCTCAGCGTCCTGGTCGACCTCGCCGAACGTTTCCCCGTCGCCCACCGTCTCCCCGACCGGGGCGACTGCGTGATCGCGGTCATCGGCGACCGGGCGGGCATGGAGCGGGCCATCGGCTGGATCAACCAGTCGCTCGGCCTCCCCACCGACGCCCTGATGTTGGCGACCCGCAGTACTCAGAGCGTGTTCCCCGAGACCCGCCGCATCGGCGGGCACGAGGACGCCGCGGTGCTGCGCCGCACCTGGCGGCGCCGCAGCCGGCCCGTCCTCGTCGCCGTCGACCACCCCGTCGGCCTGCGCGACACGGCCTGGGCCCGCCACGTCCTCGACGCCCTCGAGCCCGCCGCCGTGTGGGGTGTCGTCGACGCCGCCCACAAGCCCGAGGACGTCGCCGAGTGGGGGGCCCGCATCGGGGGCGTCGACGCGATCGCGCTCGACGGCACCGATGCGACAGCGAGCCCGGCGTCCGTGCTCACGACCGGCCTGCCCGTGGCGCTGCTCGACGGCCAGGCCGCCACCCCGGCGCGCTGGGCCGCCGTGCTCGACGAGCGGCTCACCGCCGCCTGACCCATCCGCGACCGCGAACGGAGGAAACGACCGTGAACCCCGACACCCGCATGGCGATCAGCCTCGTCTTCAGCCTCGTCGTGTCCGCCCAGAACCTGCGCATGGCCGCGGCCGGCGAGGCCGACATCGTCGACGTCGGCGTGCGCTACGTCGTCGCGTTCCTCGCCGCGTTCGTGGTCGTCGGCATCGCGGGCCGGGTCTTCAACTCGTACCTCGAGGCGCACGAGATCCCCGACGGCGATGCCGATGATGCGGTCGGTGGGCCGGTCGACGGGACCGGCTTCGGCGAGCACCCGCTCGGCACCGCCGGACCGGCGCCGACCCTCGCCGACTGAGCCCGACGACTACGTCCGGGCAGGTCCGGTCGCGACGGCGAGTCGGTAGCCGCCGTCGAACCACTCCTGCGACCGCAGTGCACCGTGGCGACGGTCCCACTCCCCCGAGTCGAGTGCGGCGCGCAGGCGTTCCGTGCCTGCGTGCCGGGCCGACTCCGACAGCAGGGCGAGCCACGACATCCCGGCCTGCACGTCGGGGTCGAGGTACGCCTCGGGACGACCCCAGTACGCCGCGCCGAATCCGTCCATGCAGTCGTGGGGGATCAGCACGGGCGTGATCTCGACGATGTCCAGGTGGGCGCGCAGCAAGGTCTCGCCGGGCGGGTCGACCTCGGTCGGCAGGGCGAACGCCTCCGGGAAGTAGTCGAGGGCCCAGAAGCGGTGGGTCACCTCGGTCTCGAAGTAGAAGACGACCTGGCGGTCAGCCACCCGGGCCAGCTCGCGGAGTCCGACGACGGGGTCGCCCCAGTGGTGGACCGTGAGGATCGCGAGCGCCACGTCGAACGACCGGTCGGCGAACGGGATCGACTCGGCCATGCCCCGCACGGCCGGTGCCGTGCCCGCCGGCCGGTGCTCCACCATCTGCGCGGACGGCTCCAGCGCGACCACGGGACGATCCGTCGGCTCGTAGTTCCCGGAGCCCGCCCCCACGTTGAGCACCGAACCCGAGCCGAGGGCGCGCAGGATCGGCGCCGCGATGCGGGGATCCTCCCGTCTCGTCGTCGAGTACGAGCGGCCGATGTCGTCGTACCGGGCCCGCGTCGCTGCCATCCGGCGAGTCTCGCAGGCGATGCCCGACCAGGCCGTGCGGGTTGCCGCGGGCGCGGTCAGTTGCTGCTCGGCGGGGGAACGAACGGGTCGTAGACATGCCAGTCGAACCGCTCACCCGACGGGCCCCGATACACCGACGGTGCCGGCGGCACCGGCTCCGATGGTGGCCGCGGAACGGGGCCGTCACGCATGGCCATGCCGTGCCGGTCGAGCACCGTCGGCGACCCACCCGGCCCACGGATCGTGATCACGCCGCGGTGATGCGCCCGATGATGGTGGCCGCAGACGAGGACCAGGTTGTCGAGATCGGTGGCCCCGCCGTCCTCCCAGTGGACGACGTGATGGGCGTGCAAGCCCCGACGCGTCTCGCAGCCCGGCACCACACACCCGGGCGACCGGTGCTCCAACGCCCGCCGCAACCGCAGCGGGACTTCCCGGGTCGTCCGACCACAGCCGATCGGGCGGCCGTCCCGCTCGAACCACACCTCGAACCGCGCGTCACACGACAAGTAGCGACGCTCGGCGTCGGACAGCACCGGACCGAGGTGCAACGACCCGACCCGAGCCTCCACGTCGAGGTGCATCACCACGGTCGTCCGGTGACCGTGCGGCCGGCGGGCGACGTCGACATCCCAACCGGCCTCGACCAACCGTACGAACGCATCGGCCACCGTCGGGAACGCCGCCTCGGGCCCGCCGTCGTTCTCGTCGTGGTCGCGACGCCACTCGGCCACCAACGCGTCCAGATGCGACTGCAGCGCGGCGTCGAACACCGCCGCCTCCACGTGCGGCAACCGGACCCGCCACTCGGCGTATTCCGCCTCCGAGATCCGATGCACGAACCGGTGGTCGTCTCCCGCGTCTCCATCGTCAGAGGGTTGGCGTGCGAGCGTGATTGCCCGCCGCAACTGGGCCACCGACGCATGCTCGGCGAACTGGGCGTAGTGCTCGTCGGACCCCTCCGGCGCACGAGCCGCGATCGTCCCCGTCTGATCCAACGACAACCGCCCCGCCTCGAACGCCGCCGCGCACACCGGGAACTCGTCACCCCGCCGCGCCACCGCCGCCACTGCCGACGCGTTCGCCCGCGACGACCCCAGACGCCATGCCAAGCACGCCTCCAACGAACGCGTCCCCGCGTCCTTCCACAGCTCGTGCCGCTCGAGCTCGGCCGCCACCGCCACGATCTGCGCATCGATCGCATTGCGCTGCCCCTGCGACTCCGCCAACCGGTCGAACAGCGCCCCGAGCCGCTCTCCCCGCGACAGCGCCGACGGCTCGGTGTCCAGCACGACCATGCCCCAATCATCGCAAGGGGGTCTGACAGGAACTCGGGGTCCGCAGCCGGCCTCGGGATCAGGGCGCCGGGTCGATCGCGCGCCGGTACCGGTGGCCACCCGGACCGTCGCCACTACGGACGAAGCCCGCCTTCTCGGCGACGCGGATCGACGCGATGTTGGCCGGCTGGATCTCGAGACACGCGGTGTGGAGGTCGCCCTCGACGGCCAGCCGACGGAGGAGCAGCGACAGCGCTCGCGTGGCGACACCACGACCGCGGTGGCCGGCGAAGACGTGGTAGCCGACGTTGGTCTCCCCGGCGCCGACATCGGTCGCCGTCGGGTCGGAGTCGACCCACCCGACCACGGCGTCGTCGATCTCGATGCACGCCGTGGGCGCCGGGTGGTCGTCGCCGGGTCCGAGCCAACGCCGCCATTCGTCGTCACGGCCGGCGAGCAGCGCGGCCTCGTCGTCGGGGTGGAACGAGCGCAGCGTCAGGTCGTCGTCTCGGATCGACCACATCGGGCGGCGACCGTCAGTCGACCAGGATGCTGACGCGTCCCTCGCCGTAGCCCTCGATGGTGACGACGAAGTCGCGCCGGAACTCGGGGGCGCCGAGCAGGGCGGTGACCGGTTCGGGGACGTCGCCGGGCACCTGGTGCAGGGTCTCGAGCCGCAGGTGCGGGGTCCGGGGAGTGTTGAGCAGCCGCGAGAGGATGTTGGCCACCTCGTGGGTGAACTCGACGTGCTGCTCGTCGAGGGTCCCGGCGTCGAGTTGCTCCTTGGCCACGTTCGCCGGGACCATGACGAGCGCGGCGCCGACGAGGATCGCGAACGGCCCGTCGCACACGCAGAGCGCGCCGACCGCGTCCTCGGCCGTGACGTAGCTGGCGATCAGTCCGGGCTGGTCGTCCTCGAGGACGAGGGCTTCGGTCTTGTCGACCGCGACACCCCGCCCCAGCAGGTCGCCGAGCAGGTCGCGGATGTCTTCCTGGATCGGGACCGGGTAGTGAGCGACCACGTGGTTGGCACCCCGGGCTTCAGGTCGGGACGGCGCCGAGCGCTTCCTCGAGCGCGTCGGCGTTGAAGGGCTTGGCCAGCATAAAGGCCGCACCCGCGCCGATCGCACGCTCCCGGAATTCGGTCGCGGTCTCCGACGTGATGAACCCGAACGTCGTGGTGTGGCCGGCAGCGCGGACCGCCTCCAGGAACTCGATCCCGCTCATCTCCGGCATGTTCCAGTCCGAGATGACGAGGTCGGGGGACTCGGCCTCGAGCTTGGCCAGCCCGTCGGCGCCGTTCTCGGCCTCGACGAACGCGTGGTCGCCCTGGCCGAGTTGGCGGAACGTGCGGATGACGATCATCCGCATGGCCTTGCTGTCGTCGACGACGAGGATCTTCATGGTGACTCCGATCGGTGGTGCAGGTGCGGTGTTGAGCCGGTGTGGCGACGCGGTGCGTCGGTGGACGGCGCCCTGGAACGGCAGACCCTCGGACAGCAGTGACACCGACTGCACGAGCGCGGTGCCGGGCACGGACACCTGGTAGTCGGTGCCGACGGCGACCATCGGCAGCGACAGCGTGCACGGGTCGTCGATCATGCCCTTGACGTTGCCGCCGATGATGTTGGCCAGTTCGCCGACCGCGTCGACGACCTCGTCGTCGCCCAGTTCGTCGTCGGTCATGCCGAACATCGCCGCGGCAGCCGCTCGCGCGAGCGGCTTCGGGCTGACCAGGCTGACCGAGCCGTCCCAGCCGCCGCGGATGTTCACGCACGACGTGAAG
>JBHIXO010000042.1:0-16727 GCA_041984725.1 Acidimicrobiales bacterium
GTTGCCGTACCACGGGGTCGGGTGTCGGGGATTGGCGGGGTGGTCGACGATCGTGACACCGCCGTCCGGGCCGGAGAGGTCGCACCAGGCCGCGGGCGTGCCGATGACCTCGGGTGCCGGATCGGCACCCGCGATCGTGATCACCGTGCCGGCCCAGTCGGCCGGGCCGCGCAGCGCCAGACCGCTGTAGCCGCCCCATCCCTGGTACGGCGTCCGGTCGAGCGTGAGGTCCCGGGGCGAGACGATGGTCGAGGTCCAGTCGAGGGTCGCGGTGCCGGGCGCCGACGACGCCGTCGTCAGCGTGCGGGTCTCGCGGACCCACACCTCGTCGTCGGGGCCGACCCACTCGACCTCCCACCCGGGGTCGTCGTCGGACCCGACGGTCACGGTGCGCTGGTGGCCCCAGCCCCGTTCGCCGTCGAGGGCGAACTCCTCCCAGAAGTTGACGGGCCCGTCGCCGTCGTCGAGGTACTTCACGACGAACCACAGCGCCCGCTGCCACGGGTGGTCGGGGTTGTCGGGAGACGTCACGACCCGGCCGCCCGGGGTGCGGAGCGGGTGGACGTGCGGCTTGGGTCCGTCGGGCACGACGGTCCAGTGGGCGTCGGTCACGGGACGATCACCTCGGTGCGGTCGCTGCTCGGCCGGTCGATCCGGATCGGCCGGCCGGGGAGGTCGTGGACGCCGGCGTCGAGTTCGACGCCGTCGAACAGCACGCGGCTCGGGCCGTCGATCACGAGCCGCGCGGGTTCGGCCGCGATCGCCGGCCGTCCGGGCTGGCGGACCCGCAGCGCCCGGACGGCGCCGTCGGGGTCGCGCCAGTGGACCGCGCCCGCCACGAACTGGTCCCAGTCGCCGAAGTCCCAGCCGCCCGATTCGCCGCCGAGCATGACGTCGCCCCGAGCGTCGGTGGCGAGCCACGCCGAGGCCGTGCGGCCGTTGCGCCCGGTGCTGATGGGCACCTGGACGACGCGCTCCCCGGTGAACCGCCGGAACGCCTCGGCGGCGTCGTCGGGGACGGCCACGCCGACGGCGGCCGGGCACGGCCCGAAGCAGACGTCGTGGCTGTGCGAGAACCCGTCGTCGTCGTCGCCGCCGGCCGTGTCGGGGTCGGGGTCGCTCGCGGTGTCGAACGCCGGGAGAGGGGCGTGCTCCTCGCCGATGCCCTCCCACACCCACAGCCCGAGTTGGGCCACGTACGACTCCATGTCGAGCCCGTAGGCGCGGGTGTACGGGGCGGCGAGGTTGCGCAGACCGGCGTGGTAGAACGCGGCCGCCGAGCGCCACAGAGCGGCCTCGAGCCGCTCACCCCACGCCCGGAGCCGGGGCGACGACGAGTGCCCCCGCCACAGGGCCAGGCCCCACAGGTCGATGCCGTAGTAGGTCGGGGAGTTGAACTCATGGAACTGGCCGGACCGGTCGAACAGGTCGACGACCTCCTCGGCCAGCTGGTGCCCGCGTGCCGCATCGCCCCACTCGACGTCGAGCCACGCCCGCTTCAGGGCGATGTTCGAGTAGTAGGCGGCGACGCGCTCGGGTGGTTCGGTGACGGTCGCCCGCTCGACCGTGGCCTCGACGGCGGCCCGGGCGGCGGAGGACAGGACGTCGCCGTGGGCGCGCAGGGCGACGGTGAGCGCCGTGCCGATGAACTGGCGCCAGTTGGGGTCGTAGTCCTCGAACTCGACGGCGCCCGCGACCGGGGCCGGTGTCTCGGCGAAGCGGGCGTAACTGCCGTGCCACGGCGTGCCCGGCTCGTCGTACTGCAGGGCGGCGAGCTCGCCGATGATCTGCTCGGCGCGCTCGACGTCGCCGTCGGCCCGCCGGTCGAGCAGGCCGAGCACGTACCACGAGTTCTGCGGGACGATGTGCAGGCAGTGCGCGGGGAGGTCGTCGCTGAACGAGCGGGGCGGGTTCCACAGCAGCCCCCGCTCGGCGTCGAAGTGGCGGTCCATCCACGCGGTGGAGCGCCGGGCGAGCGAGGACACGCCGGGCAACCTACGTGGCCGCCTCCGGGACCGTCAGCGTGCTGCGCCCGACCCGGACCGCCGCGCCGCCGATCGTGACGCCCCGCAGTTCGTTCCCGTCGACGACCGCGCCGAGTCGGATCGTGCTCGGCCGCCCCATCTCGACGCCCTGGAGGATGGTCCAGCCGTCTCGCAGCCGTCCCGGGCGCACGCGGCCGGCGAGGAAGCCGCCGAGCGCGGCGGCCGCCGACCCGGTCGCGGGGTCCTCGACGATGCCGACGCCGGGTCCGAACATCCGGGCCTGCCACCGCTCACCGTCGTCGCCGTCGAGCGGGGTCAGCACGTACAGGTCGGGGGCGGCGCCGAGCGCGAGCGTGTGCTCCCAGGTCGCGAGGTCCACCCGGGCCCGGGCGAGGGTGTCGACGTCGCGGACGACGACGATCGTGAACGGCACGCCGGCCGACCAGCCCCGCGGGCCGAACCCGCCGTGGAGGTCGGCGATCTCCAGCCCGAGACAGGCGGCGATGTCGCCGGGGTCCTCGTCGGCGACCGGCGTGGGGATGCCGGGTGCGGTCAGCGTCGCCCCACCGTCGGCGACGGCGACCGGCACCGCCCCGGCTCGCTCGTGGAGCACCACCTCGCCGTCGACCAGGCCGCGGTCGGCGAGCGCGATCGCCGCCCCGATCGTCGGGTGCCCGGCGAAGGGCAGCTCCCGGGCGGGCGTGAAGATGCGGGCGTCCCAGCCGTCGTCGGCGGCCCGGCGGCGCAGGAAGATCGTCTCCGACAGGTTGACCTCGGCGGCGATCCGCTGGTGCTGGTCGTCGGTGAGCGACGGTGCGTCGACCGCGACCGCGAGCGGGTTGCCCGCGAACGGGACGTCGGTGAAGACGTCGTAGAGGAGGAGGTCGATCTCCGGGGCGGTCGCGCTCGGCATCGGGGCAGCCTGCCCGCTCGGGCCCCGGTCGGGTCAGCGAGTTCGGTGCCCGGCCGGGCTCACGACCGGGCTCACGGGCGGGCGACGAGGACCGCGACGTCGTCACGGCGGTCGGCGTCGCGGAGCTCGCCCACGAGGTGCTCGAGGAGGTCCTCGGGCGCCGTCGACGCCACCAGCCCGGCGAGCCGGTCGAGTCCGACGTCGATGTCCTCGCCGGGGACCTCGACGAGCCCGTCGGTGTAGAGCACGAGCGCGTCGCCGGGCGTCAGCGTCGAGACGCCGTCCGCGAAGTCGGCGTCGGCCGAGACGCCGATCGGGAGCGACCCGCCGACGTCGAGGCGGTCGACGGAGCCGTCGGCTCGGCGGACGAGCGCGGGCAGGTGACCGGCACGGCACCACTCGACGAGGCCCCGGGCGGGGTCGACGAAGGCGCACAGCACGGTGGCGAACCGCCGGCCGGCCTGCGCGTGGGCCAGGCGGTTCAGTCGTCGCAGCACGTCGGCGGGGGAGTAGCCCTCGAGGAGGTAGGCCCGGACGGCGTTGCGCAGCTGGCCCATCTCGGCGGCGGCGCGGACGCCCTTGCCCATGACGTCGCCCATCACCAGCGCGATCCGGCCGTCGGGGAGCATCAGCGCGTCGTACCAGTCGCCGCCGACGTCGACCTCGCCGGAGCCGGGGAGGTACTCGGCGTCGAGGTCGATGCCGTCGAGTTCGGGGAGCTCGGGGATGAGCGACCGCTGGAGCGTGGCGGCGATGCGGTGCTCGGCCTCGTGGACGCGGCGGCGGGCCTCGACGTCGTCGGCCTCGACGAGCGCGAACCCGAGGGACTCGGCGACGCGGAGGTGGAACGTCCGCGTGGCGTCGTCGACCACGCGACCCTCCGGCACGCCGAGGACGATCGCGCCGAGGTCCTGACGGGTCCGGCGCCGGCGCCCGATGCCGATGGGGACGGTCGCGGCGACCGTCGGCGCCTCCGGCCAGACGTCGAGCGGGAGGTCGATGGTGACGCCGGCGCAGTCGACGAGGACGGGCTCCCGTGTCGCGAGAGCCTCGCTGACGTGCCACCGATCGGGGTCGGCGAGGTCGTCGCCGATGCCGCTCGCCGCCACGAAGCGGGGCATGCGGTCGTCGCCCACCTCGTAGAGCAGTGCGAACGGGACGTCGGCGGGGAACTCCCGGCACGCCTCCGCGGCGGCGTGGAGCGCGTCGACCCGGGTCATCGCCCGTGACGTGGCGGTGGTGAGGTGCAGGAGCATCGCGTTGCGACGCTCGGCCAGCACCCGGTCGGTGGTCTCGATCCCGGTGTTGAAGACGCCGGCGATCTCGCCGCCCTCGCCCAGGATCGGGCTCAGGTTGTAGTGGAAGTACGTCTCCTCGAGGAACCCGCTCCGCTGCATCGGCAGCGGACGGTCCTGGTGCCACACGCCGACGCCCCCCATCGCCTGCTCGAAGTCGGGCCCGACGAGGTGCCAGATGTCGGGCCAGACCTCACGGCCCGGCCGGCCGAGCGCGGCCGGGTGTCGTTCGCCCGGGATCTCGCTCCACGCCTCGTTGTAGACGAGGCTCAGGTCCGGGCCCCAGTAGATGGCGACCGGGACCTGGGCACCCAGGCAGATGCTGGCGGCCGACGCCAGGCTCGCAGGCCAGCGGGAGGGCCATCCGAGGGACGTCGCGCCCCAGTCGAGGCCGAGCAGGAGCGGGGCCATCCGACCCGCCCGCTCGAACACGGGGCGCATGCCCCCGAACGGATCGGAGGGTGCGCGCGAGGAGAGTGCCGTCGGCCCCACGATGCGGGAGGCTAGCGAGGGTCCGACACCGGGTTCGATACCGGGTCCGACAGCGGGGACGGACCCGCGCGCGTCACTCCTGCACGAGCTCGATCAGCGTCCCGAAGCTGCCCTTCGGGTGGATGAAGGCGACCGTCGTGCCCCGCGACCCCGGGCGCGGCGCCTGGTCGATCGCCGTGGCGCCAGCGGCCAGCATGGCGTCGAGCGCCTGCTGGCAGTCGTCGACCCGGTAGCCGATGTGGTGCAGGCCCTCGCCCTTCTTCGCCAGGAACTTGGCGATCGGCGAGTCGTCACGGGTGGCGGCGGTGAGCTGGATGTAGGAGTCGGCCACCTTCACGAGCGCCTCTTCGACGCCGTCGGAGTCGACCACCTCGCGGTGGTGCACCTCGGCGCCGAAGGCCTCGGCGTAGTACTCGATGGCCGCCTCCAGGTCGTTGACGGCGATGGCGACGTGGTCGATCTCGGTGAGCAGCATGGCGGTCGAATCTACCGGCCCTCCCGGCACACCGGAATCTGACGCCGGGCCCTGCGTCGACCAGACTGACCCGCCGGTAACAACGGAACGGTCCGTCCGAACAGGAGAGGTGCAACCCGATGTCCACGATGACGAAGGCGTACTCGATCACGGCCGAGCGCCTGGCCGCCGAGAGCGAGGCGGTCGGAGGCGACCCGTCGAAGATCGACGTCTCCAAGGTCGTCGCCCTCGACGATCTCGAGCTGCGCGACGTGGGCACCAACGACGTGCGCATGAAGGTGCTGGCCGTCGCGGCCGAGCACAACATCGACCACGCCGCCACCGCCGACACGATCAACATCGCCGAGTCCCGCGGCGGCCGGATCTTCCCGGGCAACTCCGCGCTCGGCGAGGTGGTCGAGGTCGGTGCGGGCGTGACCGCCTTCGCGCCCGGCGACATCGTCGTCACCCACTGCAACGGCGACCCCGACCGCTTCGGCTTCCCGCTGCGCATCTGGGCCTACGACATGCCCGACTCGATCGGCTGGTACTCGAAGGAGGCCGTGGTCGGCGACTGGCAGCTGATCAAGGCGCCGCTCGACTGCGGGCTGAACCTGTGGGAGATGGCGGCGCTGCCGCTGCGAGCCCCGACCGCCTACCACCTGTGGCGGCGGGCGCTCGGCATCTACCGGGTCAAGGTCCCCTACGAGCGCAAGGCCACCCTCAACGTGCTGTCGTTCGGCGGCGGCGTCGGCGAGCTGTTCCTGATGCTGGCCAAGGCCGAGGGCCACAACGCCTACTTCTGTGCCGGCTCGAAGGAGCGCCGCGACGCGCTCGAGGCCAAGGGCATCGTCGGGATCGACCAGAAGGAGTTCAACCGCTTCGCGACCGCCGACGACGTCAAGGCGTTCAACAAGCGGTGCAAGGAACTGACCGGCGGCGAGGGCATGCACCTCGTGTGCGACATGCTCCGCGGCCCGGTCTTCGAGGCGGGCCTCGCCTGCCAGGCCCGCATGGGCGTCAACGTCTCGGCCGGCTGGCAGCTCTCCCAGGTCGTCACCTACAACTCGACGGTCCAGTCGGTGAAGCAGGTCACGATCGACCACACCCACTACGAGACCCCCGAGGGCTGCGTCGCGGCCACCGAGCTCTACGGCTCCGTGTTCCAGCCGACCATCCACGACGAGATCTACAGCTTCGACGACCTGCCCCGGTGCTTCCAGGAGATGCACGACAACACCCAGACGGGCATCCCCATCATCCGCATCGCCGAGGACATGCCCGACGCCGTGCAGCACCTGCTCTGATCGACGACCCGACCTGATCGCTCGACCCGGACCGCCCGAGATCAGTCGGGTGGTCCGGGCCTGTCGACCTGCGCCACCAGTTTCTTCGGGGCCAGGACGCAGTAGCTCTCGGTGACGAGCTCCCGGACCTCGGTCCAGTCGGTCGCGTCGTCGAGGACCATGCCCATCGCGTCGCGGCCCCATCCGAGCAGGAAGAAGGGGTGGCCCTGCGCGAGCAGGACGTGACGCTCCTCGTCCGGGGACCGGAAGCTGAGGATCGTGGTCGGACCGCCCTCGCCGTCCGGCGCGAGCACGTGGGCGAACGTGCGGGTCCGCACCCGCCAGCGCGTCCCGGTCCACGCCGGCTCCTCGTACGCGTCGGGCAGGGCGAGACAGAGCGGCCGCAGCGCGCCGAGCACGTCGTCGGGGACGTCGGCGTACTCGCTCACGCCCCGAAGGTACGGCGACGCCGTGACCGCCGGCATCCCGGCCGCATTACCGCGCGGTAGGCCAACCTCCCTAGCATCGGTCCAGACAATCCGACCCAGGGGAGACAACTCATGCCCGGATCCGTGATCCTCACCGGCGCCCGCACGCCCATCGGCAAGCTGTCCGGGGCCTTCGCCTCGATGGCCGCCACCGACCTCGGCGGCGTGGCCATCAAGGGTGCCCTCGACAAGGCCGGCATCAGCCCCGAGGACGTCGACTACGTGTTCATGGGCCAGGTCATCCAGGCCGGCGCCGGCCAGATCACCGCCCGCCAGGCAGCGGTGAACGCCGGCATCCCGATGAGCGTGCCCGCCACCACCATCAACAAGGTGTGCCTCTCGGGCCTCAACACCATCCACCTCGCCGACCTGATGATCCAGGCCGGCCTGGCCGACGTCGTCGTCGCCGGTGGCATGGAGTCGATGACGCAGGCCCCCTACCTCCTCCCCGACGCCCGGGCGGGCATGCGCGCCGGCGACAAGACCGTCGTCGACTCGATGATGTACGACGGACTGTTCTGCGCCTTCGACCAGTGCGCCATGGGTGCGGGCACCGAGAAGTACGCCGCCTCCGCCGGCCTCGAGCGCGGCGCCCAGGACGAGTTCTCGGCCATCAGCCACCAGCGCGCCGCCGCCGCCATCAAGAACGGCCTGTTCGACGACGAGATCGTCCCGGTCGCCGTGCCCCAGCGCAAGGGCGACCCCATCGAGGTGACCACCGACGAGGGCGTGCGCGGCGACACCACCGCCGAGAGCCTCGGCAACCTGCGCCCGGCCTTCGACAAGGCCGGCAACATCACGGCGGGCAACGCCTCGCAGATCTCCGACGGCGCGTCGGCCGTGATCGTCGTCAGCCAGGCCAAGGCCGAGCAGCTCGGCGTCGACGCCCTCGGCGAGGTCGTCGGGTACGGCCAGGTCGCCGGCCCCGACCCCTCCCTGCTCACCCAGCCGAGCCGGGCGATCCTGAACGCCCTCGAGCGGGCCCCGATCTCGAAGGACGACATCGGCCTCTACGAGCTCAACGAGGCGTTCGCCGCCGTGGGCCTGGCCTCCATGGACGACCTCGGCATCACCGACGAGATCACGAACGTGAACGGCGGCGCCATCGCCCTCGGTCACCCCGTCGGCATGTCCGGCAACCGTCTCGCCCTCACGCTGCTGCTCGAGATGGGCCGCCGCGGGACCGAGTACGGCGCGGCCGCCCTGTGCGGCGGCGGTGGTCAGGGCGACGCCCTGATCGTCAAGAAGCTCTAGTCCGGAGCTACATCCGATCGAGCGCCGAGGGCGGGACGATGCCGAGGAAGCGTCGCCCGCCCTCGTCGTCGCTCACCTCGACCTCGTACGCGAGTTCGCCGTCCTCGCGGTGGACGGCCACGACCGTCGCCGTCGCTCCGGCCTCGATGCCGGCGTCGGGGAGCCCGTCGGTCAGGACCACGAGCTCCAGGGGCGAGAACTCGAACCCGCCCTCGGGTTCGGGTACCGACACCAGCGGTGGCATCCCTGTCGTCGCGCCGCCGTTGGCCGGGTGGTCGGGATCGACCGCTGGGCCGTCGCCGTCGGCCTCGCCCTGCCCCGAGACCGCCCACAACCGTGTCGTGCGGAGTCCGGGCGGATGGTCGGGTACCGCGGAGCCCGGGTCGGACGGTTCGGCGCCGTCCGCGTGCGCCTCCGCCTCTGCCAACTCCGGCTCCGGCTCCGGGTCGCGGAAGTCGGCGAGCTGGACCGGGCGGGGCGCGTCGAGGACGTGCGCCTCGCCGCGGTCGATGTGCTCGCACAGCGCCAGCAGGTGACGGACCGCGGCGTCGGTGGGGTCCTCGTCGCGGCCGGTGCCCTCGACGTCGTCGGTCCGCACGTACTCGGCGACCGGCGGCCCGACCTGGAGCGCCGCGACGCGGGCGGCGGCCTCGACGTCCTCGCCGGTCAGACCGGTGCCGGCGCCGGCCAGACCCGCCGCCGGATCGGCCCGGAAGGTCCTCCGGGCGTCGGCGTCGGTGGCGAGTTCGACGATGAGCTCGAGGAGGTTCGCCATCGGCGCGCACCGTAACCCACGGCCCGGTGACGTTCGCCCCACGGCTTGACACGTCGATCCGGCCCGTTCCTACCCTGCTCGGCGTGCCCGACTCCTCCGGCTCCCGTCCCCTGGTGATCGTCGAGTCCCCCGCGAAGGCGAAGACGATCAGCCAGTTCCTCGGCGACGACTACGTCGTCGAGGCCTCCGTCGGGCACGTCCGCGACCTGCCGTCCAAGGGTCTGTCGATCGACGTCGACTCGGACTTCAAGACCGAGTACGAGATCAACCCCGACAAGAAGGACGTCATCAAGCGCCTGCGGGCGCTGCTCAAGGACGCCGACGAGCTCTATCTCGCGACCGACGAGGACCGCGAGGGCGAGGCCATCGCCTGGCACCTCCAGGAGGTGCTCAAGCCCAAGGTGCCCGTGAAGCGGATGGTGTTCCACGAGATCACCCGTTCGGCGATCGAGCACGCCGTCGAGAACTCCCGCGACATCGACTACAAGCGCGTCGACGCCCAGGAGACGCGCCGGATCGTCGACCGCCTCTACGGCTACCCGGTCAGCCAGATCATGTGGCGCAAGGTCAACCGGGGCCTGTCGGCGGGGCGGGTGCAGTCGCCCGCCGTCCGCCTCGTCGTCGAGCGCGAGCGCGAGCGCATCGCCTTCGTGTCGGCCGACTACTGGGACCTGACCGCGGCGTTCCCGACGACGCCGGACTTCACGGCGAAGCTCGTGGCGCTCGACGGGAACCGCGTGGCGACGGGGCGCGACTTCGGGCAGGACGGCCGGGTGTCGCGTGACGACGTCGCCGTCGTCGACGAGGCCGCGGCCACCAGCCTGCGGGCCCGGCTCGAGGGCCAGCCGTTCACCGTGCGCTCCATCGAGGAGAAGCCCTGGCGGTCCCGGCCCAAGCCGCCGTTCATGACGTCCACGCTCCAGCAGGAGGGTGGCCGGAAGCTGCGCATGTCGGCGAACCAGGTGATGCGCATCGCCCAGGGCCTCTACGAGAAGGGCTACATCACCTACATGCGGACCGACAGCACGACGCTGTCGCAGACCGCGCTCGACGCCGCCCGCACCCAGGTCCGCGAGCTCTACGGCGCCGAGTACGTGCCCGACCAGCCCCGCACCTACGCCGGCAAGTCGAAGAACGCCCAGGAGGCCCACGAGGCCATCCGCCCCGCCGGCGAGACGTTCCGCACGCCCGACGACGTCTCGGGCGAGCTGCGCAAGGACGAGCTCGCCGTCTACGACCTGATCTGGAAGCGAACCGTCGCGTCCCAGATGGAGGACGCCGTCGGGCGCACGATCTCGATGCGCATCGACGCCACGGCCCGGGCGAACGGATCGCCCGAGTCGGTGTGCACGTTCGGTGCGTCGGGTCGGGTCATCACCTTCCCGGGGTACCTGAAGGCCTACGTCGAGGACTCCGACGACGACGACGAGCAGCGCGACGACGAGGAGAAGGTGCTGCCCGAGGTCGCCGAGGGCGACACCTTGCCCGAACCCGCCCTCACCGCCGACGGCCACTCGACGAACCCGCCGGCGCGCTACACGGAGGCGTCGCTCGTGAAGCGTATGGAGGAGCTCGGCATCGGCCGGCCCTCGACCTACGCGTCGATCATGACGACGATCCAGGACCGGGGCTACGTCTTCAAGAAGGGCACCGCCCTGGTCCCGACCTGGACGGCGTTCGCCGTGGTGAACGTGCTCGAGCGCCAGTTCGGCGAGTACGTCGACTACGAGTTCACCGCGAAGATGGAGGACGACCTCGACCTGATCGCGGTCGGCGAGGAGGAGCGCGTGCCGTGGCTGCACCGCTTCTGGTTCGGCGACGACGAGGGCAGTGGCCGCAAGGGTCTCGGCGTCACCGTCGACGAGGCGCTCGAGAAGGTCGACGCCGCCGAGGTCAACACGTTCCCGCTCGGCATGGACGAGGACGGGAACATGGTCGTCGCCAAGCCGGGCCGCTACGGGCCCTACGTCAAGCGCGAGACGGGCGGCGACGACGAGGAGAAGCCGGACACGGCCTCGATCCCCGAAGGGCTGCCGCCCGACGAGTTGACCCTGGAGCGGGCCCTCGAGCTCCTCGCCGCCCCCAAGGGCGACGAGCCGATCGGCGACGACCCCGACAGCGGCCTCCCGGTCTACGTGAAGTCCGGGCGGTTCGGGCCCTACGTCCAGCTCGGCGACCAGCACACGCTGCCGCCCGACGAGAAGCCCAAGATGGAGAGCCTGTTCCAGGACATGAAGCCCGAGGAGGTCACCCTCGAGCAGGCCCTGAAGCTGCTGTCGCTGCCGCGCGAGATCGGCGTCGACGAGGAGACCGGGCTGCCCGTGTACGCCCGCAACGGCCGGTACGGGCCCTACGTCTGCAAGGGCCTGGAGAAGGGCGCCGACGCCCGCAGCCTCGAGTCCGAGGAGCAGATCTTCACCGTCACGATGGAGCGGGCGAAGCAGCTCTTCGCCGAGCCCAAGCGGCGGCGGGGGCAGGCCGCCCCGAAGCCGCCGCTGCGCGAGCTCGGCAACGACCCGGTGAGCGAGCAGCCGGTCGTCGTGAAGGACGGGCGCTTCGGCCCCTACGTCACCGACGGCGAGACCAACGCGAGCCTCCGCAAGGGCGACCTCGTCGAGGAGATCACGATCGAGCGGGCCGCCGAGCTGCTGCAGATCCGGCGCGAGACGAACCCGCCGAAGAAGAAGAAGGCGGCGAGCCGGAAGAAGGCCGCCACCAAGAAGTCGTCGGCCAAGAAGAAGTCGGCCACCAAGAAGAAGTCGGCCACCAAGAAGAAGTCGTAGGCCTCCACGCACGCGACCGCCGGCCACCCGATCGGTGGCGATGACCGGAATCGGGTCGGCGAGTCTCTAACGTCGTCGCGGTGGCGGAGCCCCCTGACGCCGAGGATCTCGCCGATCACGAGGTCCCGACCACGGCGATGGCCGCCGTGTCGACCGCCGACGGCGCCTCCAAGACGTCCGCGATGCACGTGCGGCTCTTCGGGTCGTCGGCGTTCTTCCGCCTCTGGCTGACCCAGGTGGTGTCGGCGACGGGCGACTGGCTGGGGTTCCTCGCCATCGCCGCGCTGGCCACGCGCATCTCCGACCAGCCCGAGGCGGCGGTCGGTCTCGTCATGTCGGCCCGGATCGTGCCGGGCTTCTTCCTCGGGCCGGCGGCGGGCGTGTTCGCCGACCGTTTCGACCGCAAGCGGCTGATGATCATCTGCGACGTCGGCCGGGCGCTCGTGCTCGCCTCGTTGCCCTTCGTCGACACCGTCCCCGGGCTGATCGCCGCGTCCCTGGTCATGGAGGTCTTCACGCTGCTGTGGGCGCCGGCCAAGGAGGCCTCGGTGCCCCATCTGGTGCCGTCCGACCACCTGACGACCGCCAACTCCCTGTCGCTCGCCGCCGCCTACGGCACCATCCCGGTCGCCGCCGGTCTGTTCTCCCTGCTCGCCAAGCTGTCCGAGACGATCGGCGACTACGAGTTCCTCGCCGTGATCCGGGGCACCCAGGAGGGCCTGGCGTTCTACGTCGACGCCGGCACCTTCGCCCTGTCGGCGTTCATGATCTGGACCCTTCCCCTGCCGCGGCGCCGCAAGGAGGACCGCCTGGAGGCGGCGTCGTCCCGGCGCCTCGACTTCGGCTCCGCGCTGCGCGAGCTCAAGGAGGGGTGGGAGTTCGTCTTCATCAACCCCGTGGTCCGCGCCGTCAACCTGGGCCTGGCCACCGGCCTCATCGGCGGCGGCATGCTCGTCCCGCTCGGGCCCGTGTTCGCCGAGGAGATCCTCGGCTCCGGCCAGTCCGGGTTCGGGTTCCTGATCTTCGCCCTCGGTCTCGGCGTCGCAGGCGGCGTGCTGGCGCTCTCGGTGGTGCAGAGCCGGGTGCCGAAGGAGTGGACCTTCGTCGTCGCGGTCTTCGTGGCCGGCGGGTCCCTCCTGACCGCGGCGTCGATGTCGACGCTGTGGGGCGCGGCGAGCTTCGTGTTCGTGCTCGGCGTCTGCGCGGGCACCGTCTACGTGCTCGGGTTCACGCTGCTCCACTCCCACGTCACCGACGACCTGCGCGGCCGGATCTTCTCGGCCCTGTACACGCTCGTCCGCCTCTGCGTCCTCATCTCCTTCGCGGTCGGGCCGTTCCTGTCCGAGGTGCTCGGCCGGGTGACCGACCGCCTCACCGACGACGGCCACATCGGGGTGTTCGGCATCTCGATCGCGATCCCCGGCGTCCGCCTGACGCTGTGGGCCGCCGGCGTCATCATCGTCGTCGCCGGCTTCATCACCGCCCACTCGATGCGCGACGCCGCCCGCCAGGAGCTGGTCGACCCGCCGTCGCCGGCGAGGGAGCGGGCCGGGGGATGACGGGCCGCTTCGTCGTCTTCGAGGGGGGCGAGGCGGCCGGCAAGTCCACGCAGTGCGCCCGGCTCGCCACCCGCCTCGACGCCGTCCGCACCCGTGAACCGGGCGGGACCCCGCTCGGCCAGCGGATCCGGCAGGTCTTCCTCGACCCCGCGACAGGCTCGCTCGACGGTCGGGCCGAGGTGCTCCTCATGGCGGCCGACCGCGCCCAGCACGCCGCCCGGGTCATCCGGCCCGCGCTGCGGGCCGGCCGCCACGTCGTGAGCGACCGCTACCTCTACAGCTCGGTCGCCTACCAGGCCCACGGCCGCGGCCTCGCGCCCCGGGACGTCCACGAGATCTCGATGTGGGCCACCCGCGAGCTCGTCCCCGACGTCGTGGTGCTGCTCGACCTCCCGGTCACCGTCGCCCGCGGCCGGGTGGCGGGGACGGCGCCCGACCGGCTCGAGGCCGAGAGCGTCACGTTCCACGAGCGGGTGCGCGAGGGCTTCCTCGCCCAGGCCGACGCCGACCCCGCCCGCTGGGTCGTCGTCGACGGCACGCGCACGCCCGACGAGATCGCCGAGCAGGTGTGGTCGGCCGTCGTGGCCCGCTGCCCCGATCTGCTCTAGTGGGTCCCGTGGCAGCCACCACGACACCGGTCGACCGCACGGCCTTCGTCGCCCGCCCCGACCTGTGGGCCGCGGTCGTCGGTCAGCCCGACGCGGTGGCGGCGCTGCAGGCCGCCGCTCCGCACCCCGTCCACGCCTACCTCTTCGTCGGCCCACCCGGCGTCGGCAAGGCGGCCGCGGCCCGCGGGTTCGCCGCCGCGCTGCTCGGCGTCGACGCCGCCGCGGCGGGGGCCGACGCCGACCGCGCCGTCGCCCTCGCCCTCGACGGCTCCCATCCCGACCTCCACGAGTACGCGCCCGAGGGAGCCACGTACTCGATCGATCGTCGGGATGGAGACGTTTGGCCGATCATCGCCGCCGCCAGCCGATCGCCGGTCGAGGGGTCTCGCAAGCTCGTGGTGCTCGACGAGTTCCATACGGTGATTGGCGATCCCCGCGGTGTCTTTCTCAAGACCATCGAGGAGCCCACACGGTCGACGATCTTCGTGCTGCTCGCGGAGCACGTGCCGCCGGAGCTCGTGCCGATCGCGAGCCGGGCGGTCCGCGTCGAGTTCGGCCCGGTCCCCGAGCCCGAGATCATCGCCGCCCTGCGCGCCGACGGTGTGGCCGAGGCGCTCGTCGAACCGGTCGCCGCGGCCGCCGCCGGCTCCCTCGACCGGGCCCGCCTGCTCGCCACCGACGACTCGCTCGTCGTCCGCCGCGACTCGTGGGCGTCGATCCCGCACCGCGTCGACGGCACGGGCCACACCGCCGCCGTCCTCGTCGACGAGGTCGTCGCCCACATCGATGCCGCGCAAGGTCCGCTCGACGACCGCCAGACGCTGGCTCGGGAGGCGCTCGAGGAGCAGATCGAGGCGGTCGGTGGCACGAAGGGCGCGGTCAAGGACCTCGAGGCCCGGCACAAGCGCGAGGTCCGGCGCCACCGCACCGACGAGATCCGCTTCGGGCTCGCCGTCGTCGCCGCCGAGTACCGCGACCGGCTGGCCACGGCCCACGACCCCCGGCCCCACCTCGAGGCTCTCCGCCGGGTCCAGGCCGTCGCCGAGGCGCTGGTGCGCAACCCGAACGAGCTGCTCCAACTCCAGGCGCTCGTCGTCTCGCTCCCGCCCGTCTGAGGCCGGCACCGGGGTCGTCGTACGCCCGGATCGGATCGGGATCGGCGCGGGCCCCGCGCTACGCTCCCCGGCTCCGCCCGAATAGCTCAGTCGGCAGAGCGACGCTCTCGTAAAGCGTAGGTCGTGGGTTCAATTCCCACTTCGGGCTCGCAGCGACTGGCCGATCACCGAGTCGGCTCGTACGAACACCGGACCCCACGAAACCCGTGGGGTCCGATCGCGTTCAGTGCGGCGGCGACGGGAATCGCGTCGCGAGCTGGGCTATCGACACGTCGTCGTTCAACCAGGAATCGCCAGCCGCGTGAGCGGGCGATGTGGTGGGCGGCCTCCTCCACCGCGGGCTCACGGCCATACAACGCATCGATGGCGGTCGTGACCGCCTCGCGTTCGTATTGGAGCGCGATTGCCGCACCGCCGACGATCCGGATCCGCGCAGCAACGTTCGCACGGCCGAGGTGCGTGACGAGCTCGTCGAGAGCAGCGACGATCGCCGCCCGGTCGAACGTGATGACCATCAGGTGCTGTGGAGCTCGCGCTCGGCGAGGAAGACGCCGTGGCGGCGCAACGCGGCCGGCGCGTCATCAGCGATGTCGGCGTCGGCGTACCTGTCGGGGATCCATGCCTCCGCCGGAGCCAGGGACCGAGCGTCCTCGGTGACCCACGAGGGGACCGGCAACCGGTCCTTGCGGAGATGATGTTCGACGATGCCGGCGAGAGCAGCATCGAAGCGCGGGTCGCCGGTGAGTGGCGGGGCAGTGACACACAGCGCCACCCGGACATCGGGCGAGGCGGCGGCAAGGCCGTCGGACAGGGACAGGAGCACCCGGAACGCCCAGTTCTCGTCTCGCTCGTCCCGGATCGCGCGTCCATGGATGGCGGTACCGACGGCAGCCGCAGTGGGCGAGACCGAGGGGAGGGTCACGAGCTGGCGACCCGTCGGCGCGAGGAGGCGGTCGAGGGTACCGACCGAGGGGTCGTGCACGGATCGTTCGATCTCTGACACGCGAGCTGGTGCGGTCCGGGCCAGACGGGCCAGGGCTCGAGCGGACAGACCAGTGGACAGTCGAGTCTCCAGCAGTAGGGCGGCGGCAGTGGCCACGGAACTCGCCTCCGAGTCGATACGGTATTCCGTAACACGGTATCGCGTGACGGGGATCGAGCGACCCGAGTCCCGTCGAAGGACGCGGCTCGCCCCGCACACACCCGTGACGCAGCGCCACAGCGCCCGGAGGGCGTGCCTCCGACGCCGAGCGGAACGTGTACGCAAGTTCGCGCGGGCCGCGGGAACCAGCCGGCGTGTGCGAGCGTCAGAGCCCCATGCGCACACGATCCTGGTCCCGAGCGGGACGCACCGTGGCGGTGCTCGCCGCCGCATCCCTCGTCGCCGTCGGCTGCACCGACGACGGCGGTCGACCGGCCGCCTCGGGTGGGGACGACGGCGGCCGCACGTTCCTCGGCGTCCGGGGCGCGCCCGTGTCCCTCGTCGCCGACCGGTCCTGTGACGACGTGCTCGCCGACTTCCAGTCGTTCGCACCGGAGGTGCTCGAGGCCCAGTTCTTCGGCTTCGGGCGGACCGGGGAGGTGGCCGTCGACGTCGCCGAGGGCGACTTCGACACCGCGGCGGACGACAGCGGCGCCGCCACCGAATCCGCGGCCGCGCCGGCGGCCGACGGTGCCGCGCTCGCCGGCGGCAGCGCCGGCTCCGGAACGTCGGAGACCA
>JBHIXO010000043.1:0-16685 GCA_041984725.1 Acidimicrobiales bacterium
ACCTCGCCCGCACCGTCGTCCGGTTCGCGCAACCGGGGTCGCTACCCGTCTACATCGCCGTGATCCTCGTCGTCGTCGTGGGCGCCCCGAACGTGGTGCTGGCCACCAGCGCGTCGTGGCCCGGGTGGCCCGACCTCTACGACGTGCCGCTCCAGGCGTTCCTCGCCGTGCTCCTCGCCGCGTCGGCCGTCGCCATGGTGGTCGTGCGGCGGCGCTTCTCGGCGGTGTTGCTGCTCGGTTCGGTCGGCTTCGTGATGGCCACGATCTTCGCCGTGCACGGCGCCCCCGATCTCGCGCTCACGCAGTTCGCGGTCGAGACGCTCTCGGTCGTGATGTTCGTGCTCGTCATCCGGCACCTGCCCGAGCAGTTCCAGCGGACGCCGATCGTCGAGTCCCGGCCCGTCCGCGCCTTCGTCGCCCTCGCGGTCGGCGCCGGCGTCTTCACCATGGCGATGATGACCGGTGCGGGCACGGACGAACGGCCGGTGTCCGAGGAGATCGTCGCCCGCTCCGAGCCCGAGGGCGGCGGCAAGAACGTCGTCAACGTGATCCTGGTCGACGTCCGCGGCCTCGACACGCTCGGCGAGATCACCGTGCTCGCCGTCGCCGCGGTCGGCGTGACCGCGGTCGCCCGGGTCGGTCGTGGCGGCCGGCGCCGGGAACCCGAGGACGAGTCCGTGGAGGTCCGCACATGAGGCGCTCGCTCATCGTCGACGTCACGCTGCGCACCGTCGTGCTGTCGACCGTCGTCCTGTCCCTCTACCTGCTCGGGGCGGGGCACAACCAACCCGGCGGCGGGTTCATCGGCGGCCTCGTCGGTGGCGCCGGCCTGGCCCTGCTCTACGTGGCCGGCGGTCTCGACCACGTCCGTCGCATCGTCCCCGTCCGGCCGTGGACCGTGCTCGGTGGTGGGCTGATCGTGGCCGTCGCCGCCGCGGTCGCGCCGCTGCTCGGCGGCGGCGCCGTGCTCGAACAGGGCTTCCACACGCTCGACGTGCCCGTCGCCGGTGACGTCAAGGTCACCAGCGCGCTCGCGTTCGACAGCGGCGTCTTCCTGGTCGTCGTCGGCATGGTGCTGATGGCGTTCGAGGCCCTCGGCGAGGAGTCCGAGCCGGAGGCCGCGGCATGACCGTCGTCCTCGCCCTCGCCGCCGCCGTCGTGTTCGCCTGTGGCACCTACCTCCTCCTGCAGCGCGAACTGACGCGGATCGTCCTCGGCCTCGCCCTGCTCGCCCACGGCGCCAACCTCTTCATCCTCCTCGGCTCGGGTTCGCGCGGGGCTCCCACCTTCGTCGGGAAGGGCGACGACGCCGACCTCCTCGACCCGCTGCCGCAGGCCTTCGTGCTCACGGCGATCGTGATCGCCTTCGGCGTGACGACCTTCCTGCTCGGGCTCGCGTACCGGTCGTGGGTGCTCACCCGCGACGACACGGTGCAGGACGACCTCGAGGACCGACGGGTGGCACGCGACCGCGTGCAGGAGGAGGAGGCCGACTTCGAGAAGGTCGCCGCCGACCGCGACGCCGCGGACTCCGACCCCGGGGGTGACGCCTGATGGAGACCCTCGTCCCCGCCGTCGTCGTCCTGCCCATCGCCGGCGCGGCCGTGTCGATCGTGGTCGGCCGCTGGCGGGTCGCCCAGCAGGTGCTCGGCGTCGGCGTCCTGACCGCGGTGGTGGCGTGCTCGGTCGCGCTGGCCGTCGAGGTCGACCGCGACGGACCGGCCGTCGTCCAGGCGGGCGACTGGCCGGCGCCGCTCGGCATCACCCTGGTCGTCGACCGCTTCTCGGCCACGATGCTCGTCGTCGGGGCGGTGATGCTGCTCGGGGTGCTCGTGTACGCCATCGGCCAGGGCGGCGAGGCGCGCCGCCACGTCGGGTTCCACCCCGTCTACCTGGTCCTCGCGGCGGGTGTGTCGGCCGCGTTCGTGACCGGCGACCTCTTCAACCTGTTCGTCGCGTTCGAGATCATGCTCACCGCCAGCTACGTGCTGCTGACGTTGGGCGGCCGGCTCGAACAGGTCCGGGCCGGCATGACCTACATCGTGATCTCGCTGGTCGCCTCGGCGTTGTTCCTGACCGCGCTCGGCTTCGTGTACGCGTCGACGGGGACGGTGAACCTCGCCGACCTCTCGGTGGCGATGGCCGAACTGCCCGACGGGTTGCGCCAGGCGCTCGTGCTGTTCCTGCTCGGCGTGTTCGGCATCAAGGCGGCGATCTTCCCGCTCTTCTTCTGGCTGCCCGACAGCTATCCCACCGCGCCGACGGCCGTCACCGCGGTGTTCGCCGGTCTGCTCACCAAGGTCGGGGTGTACGCGATCATCCGCACGCAGACGCTCCTCGTGGCGCCCGACGACCGCCCCGGCACCCTGCTCCTCGTCATCGCCGGCGCCACGATGGTCGTGGGCGTCCTCGGTGCCATCGCCCAGAACGACATCAAACGCATCCTGTCGTTCCACATCGTCAGCCAGATCGGCTACATGATCTTCGGGCTCGGGTTGTTCACCGTGGCGGGCCTGGCCGGCGCGATCCTCTACATCGTCCACCACATCGTGGTGAAGACGACCCTGTTCCTCATCGGCGGCCTGGTCGAGCACCGGGCGGGGACGGGGCGCCTCGACCGCATCGGCGGGATGCTCCGCTCGACGCCCGTCGTGGCCGTCGCGTTCCTGTTCACCGCGTTCAGTCTCGCCGGCTTCCCGCCGCTGTCGGGCTTCGTCGCCAAGTTCGCGCTCGTCGACGCCGGCGTCGGGTCCGAGTCCTGGGCGATCGTCGGCGTGAGCCTCGCCGTCTCCGTCCTCACCGTGTTCTCGATGACCAAGATCTGGTCCGGGGCCTTCGGCGGCGTGGTCGAACCGCCGGTCGAGGACCAGCGCCCGCTGCCCGCCCTCATGGTCGCACCCACCCTGGCGCTCACCGGCCTGAGCATCGTCGTCGCCCTGTCCGCCGGTCCGCTCCACGGGTTCAGCGAGCGGGCGGCCGAGGAGCTGCTCGACGCCGACGTCTACCGCACCGAGGTGCTCGGCCCCGGCGCCACCACCGGCGACGGGGAGGTGTCGGCACCGTGACCCGTCTCCTCGCCGTCCTCTGGCTCACGGCGCTCTGGGCGCTGCTGTGGCGAGACGCGAGCCCGGTGAACCTCGCCGGCGGCTTCGTGCTCGCGGCCGCCCTGGTCGCCGTCCGCGGGCGCGGCGAGCCCGAGACGTTCACGATCCGTCCGCTCGCCTCGCTGCGCTTCCTCGCCGTCTTCGCCTACAAGCTCGTCGAGGCCAACGTGGTGCTGGCCCGCGAGGTGGTGACGCCGCAGAACCGGATCGAGACCGGCATCATCGCGGTCCCCCTCGCCGGGTGCACCGACATGGTGGTGGCCCTCGCCGGCAACGCGGTGAGCCTGACGCCGGGCACGCTCACGATCGAGGTCGGCTCCGACCCCGAACCCGTCCTCTACGTCCACGTCCTGCACCTCCACGATCTCGACCGAGCCCGGCGCGACGTGCTCGAGATCGCCGCGCTGGTCCGCGCCGCGTTCCAGCCCGGTGCCGCCGCCACGACCACGTCACCGGAGGTGGCTCCGTGATCACCATCGCGCTCGTCCTGCTCAGCCTGTCCGCGGTGGGCTTCCTCGTCCGCGTCCTCATCGGCCCGTCGGTCGCCGATCGCATCGTCGCCCTCGACGGGCTCCTCCTGATCGCGATCAGCGGCCTCGCGGTCGACGCTGCCCGCACGGGACGCACGACGTTCGTCGACGCGATCGTCGTCGTGGGCCTGCTCGGGTTCGTCGGCACGTCGATCGCCGCCCGCTTCGTCGAACGGCGGGGCGGCTGATGTCGACCCTCGCCGAGATCCTCATCGTGGCCGGCGCCGCGTGGTCGCTGCTCGCCGCGGTCGGCGTGAACCGCTTCGGTGACGTCTACGCCCGGATGCACGCCGCCACCAAGACCACGACGCTCGGCGTGCTGCTGATCGTGGTCGGCACGGCGCTGCGGCTCGGTGGGTTCGACGGCGCCAAGGTCCTCCTCGCCGGCGTGCTGCTGTTCCTCACGGCGCCGATCGGCGCCCACCTGGTGGGCCGGTCGGTCCACCGCAACCAGGGCGTCGCCCCGCTGCGCATCGACCGGGTCGACGAACTCCGCGACGCCGAGGAGGGCCGGCCCGGCCCACCGCTAGCGTGAGCCGCGTGGTGGGCGGGAGCGACGACTGGACGTTCCCGACGCCGGAGGGTCCCGAACTCCTCGACCGCACCGGGCGACGCCGGTCGACGGCGGAGGACGACGACCAGGGTGGCCTGCAGCGCTTCCGGCGGATCGTCGTGCCGGTGGCGAACCCCCGGGAGGCGCCGCTGTTCCTGTCGATCGCCCGGGCGATGGTCGACCCGGACGAGGGCGAGCTCCTCGCGGTCGCGGTGGCGACCGACGACGCCCAGGCCGAGTCGACCGCGGACGCGATCGCCCAACTCCGCGACGCGCTCGATGCCAGCTTCGGCCCCGAGCACGGGATCGAGGTCCAGCGGCGGAGCGCGCCCGCGATCGCCCGCGGCATCCTCGACTTCGTCCGCGACCACAACCCCGACCTCGTGGTCATGGGCATGGACGTGTCGTCCGACGGCCAGCGGTTCAGTGCCGTCGCCGACGCGGTGATCGAGGCGGTCCACTGCGCGGTCCTCGCCGTCCGCCCCAGCGAGGAGATCGGGATCGAGCGCGTCGTCGTCGGGCTCGACGGGAGCGCCGAGGCGCTCGAGGCGCTGGCCGTGGTCGTCCTCGCCGCCGACGGCTTGTCGGTCCCGCTCAGCGCGGTCCACGTCCGCGACCCGGCGATGGCGCGCAGCTACGCGGCGTCGGTGATCGCCGAGGCGGCCGAGGTCGTCCCCGACTGGCTCGACGCCGACGGGTACGTGGTCGACGCCTCGAACCCCGGGCAGGGCATCGTCGAGCAGTCGAGAGCGACCGACCTGCTGTTCGTCGCGGCACCGCACCGCCGCGGCATCGCCCGCCTCGCCTCCGGCGGCACCCTCGAGCAGACGCTGCGTCGGGACGACGCCCACGTCGCGGTGCTCACCAACCGGGCCGTGGCCCGCCCGTCGCGGGCGGCCCGATTCCGCTCCTGGATGCGCTCGCTCCGTCCGACCCTCACGTCGCTCGAACGCGACTCGGTCCTCTGGTGGGCCGGGGCCACGGCGCCGCTCACCTCCGACTTCGTCATCCTGCTCGGCGTCGCCGCGCTGCTCGCCTCGCTCGGACTCCTGCAGAACAGCGTGGCCGTGGTGATCGGGGCCATGCTCGTCGCGCCCCTGCTCGGACCGCTCGCCGCCGCGTCGACCGCCCTCGTCACCGCGAAGGTCGAGGTGCTCGGCCGGGCGCTGGTGACGCTGCTCGTCGGCACCGCGTCGGCCGTGGGGCTCGCGCTCGCCGTCGGGGCGGTGCTCCCGGTCGATGCACCCACCGAGGAGATGCTGGCGCGGGGGAGTCCCTCGATCATCGACCTCGGTGTCGCGATGGCGGCCGGCGTCGTCGGGGCCTACGCCACGGCCCGCAAGGACATCCCGGCCGCGCTCGCGGGCGTGGCCATCGCGGCCGCGCTCGTGCCGCCGATCTGCACGACCGGCCTGGCCCTCGGGCTCGGTGACGCCGACCTCGCCGCCGGCTCGCTGTTGCTCTTCACGGTGAACACCGTCTCCGTCGTCATCGTCGGCTCGATGGTGCTGTGGTGGATGGGCATGCGCCCGGTCGAGGACCGTGAGCGGCGCGCCGGGTGGGTCGCCGCGCTGGTGTCCACCGCCCTCGCCTTCGTGATGGTCGTCACCGTGTTGAACTCGTTCCAGGACGCCCGCCGGGCCAACATCACCGAGGCCGATCTCCGCGACCTCTTCCCGGGCGGCGAGGTGGTCCAGGTCGACGCCGACGGCACCGACCCGGTCGTCGTCACGGCCGTGATCCTCACGCCGGAACCGATCACGACCGGCGCAGTCGCCGCTGCCGAGGACGAGCTCACCGAGCGCCGGGACCGCGACGTCGTCCTGCGCGTCGTCGAGCAGCGGGTCGTCGCCAGCGGCTGAGGATCCCCACTTCCCCTCGACCATAAACTTCTTTATGCTCGGGGCGTGGATGCCACCGAAGCCGTCGCCCGCGCCGGAGACCTCGTCGACCTGATCGCGGCGCGTGCGCCGCAGGGCGAGACCGAGCGGCGGGTGCCCCAGGACGTCATCGACGCGGTCGACGAGGCCGACCTGTTCCGCATCGTCGTCCCGACGTCGCTCGGCGGACACGGCCTGGGCCTCGGTCCGCTCACGGAGGTGACCCGGACCCTGGCGCGGGGCTGCCCGGCGACGGCGTGGACGGTGTCGTTCCTGATGATGCACGCCTGGCTCCTGGCCAAGTTGCCCGAACCGGGTCGGGCCGAGGTCTTCGCCTCCTCGCCGGTGCCGTTCGCGCCCGCGCCGCTCGCACCGACGGGAACCGCGACCCCGACCGACGGCGGCTACGTGGTGCGGGGGCGGTGGGAGTGGGCCACCGCATCGGCCCACGGCGACTGGCTCCTGGCCCACGCCATCGAGGAGGGTCCGGGGTTCGCCACGCGGTTCGTCGTGGTCCCGATGGCGGAGGTGGCGCTCGACGACGTCTGGCACACGAGTGGCATGCGGGCGACGGGCAGCAACACCGCCGTCGTCGACGAGTGCTTCGTCCCCGCCCACCGGACGATGCCGGCCCCGGCGTTGCTCGACTCGACGATCGGGGTCGACGGCGACGGCCTCGCCGGCCTGCCCGTGATGTCGGTGCTCGCCCTGGCCGCGGCCGCTCCCGCGCTCGGCGGGGCCGAGGCCGTCGCCGAGCACTACCGGACGAGGCTGCAGGAGCGGGTCCTCGCCTACACGCTCGGCGACAAGGCGGTCGACCAACCCGCGGCGCAGATGCGCCTGGCGAGCGTCGAGGACCTCGTGCGCACCGCCGCCGCCCGCTGGCGCCAGGCCATCGACGCGCTCGGCGCCGGAACCGAGGTCGGCGAGGCCCAGCGGGTCGACGCCCGGCTGGCTGCCGCGTCGGTGGTGCGCCTCGCCCGTCAGGCCGTGTCCGCGGCGTGCGAGGGCTCGGGCGCCAGCGTCTACTTCGCGTCCCACCCGATGCAGCGGATCCAGCGCGACCTCGAGACGTTGAAGGGCCACGTCATCTTCGACTGGGACCGCACCACCGAGCTGGCCGGCCGGCACCACGTGGGCCTGGCGCTGCGACCGACCGACCTGGTCTGAGGAGGAAACCGATGTCGTCCGTCCTGTGGGTCGAGGGCAGTCCGAAGGGTGATCGCTCGCTCTCGTCCTCGTGCGCCCGTGCCTTCCTCGACGCCCTCGGCGACGACGTCGAAGTCACGCGCCTCGACGTCTGGTCCGACGACGTCGTCGCGTTCGGACGGGAGGCGGCGCTCGCCAAGTTCGGCCCGCTCTTCGGCGAGCCGCACACGCCCGAGCAGGAACACCTCTGGGCGCAGGTGACCGCACAGATCGAGCAGGTGGCGAACCACGACGCGTTGGTCGTCAGCAGCCCGATGTGGAACTGGAGCATCCCGCACGCACTGAAGGCGTGGATCGACGTGATCGTGCAGCCGTTGCAGTCGTTCACCATCGACCGCACGGGTCGTCACGTCGGGTTGCTCGGCGACGGCAAGCCGGCCCAGCTGGTGCTCACGCGCTCGTCGGCCTACGACGGTCGCAGCCCCGAGCTGCACGACCACCAGGAGCCCTACCTCCGCTACCTGTTCGAGTTCCTCGGCTTCGAGCTCGCCGCCCCCGTGATCATCGAGCCCACCACCGCGTGGACGCCCGAGGAGCGGGAGGCGATCCGTTCGGATTCGATCGACCGGGCCGCCGAGGCCGGCCGGGACTTCGTCACCCGGCTGCGCTGACCATGGCCTCGGCGCCACCGGCCGGTGGGCCCGACCGTTCGTCGGGTCGGGAGCGGTGGCTCCTGGCCGGCCAGGAGCTGCTCCGCCGGGGTGGGATCCGGGTGGTCAAGATCGAGGCGCTCGCCGAGTCCGCCGGGCTGACGACCGGCAGCTTCTACCACCACTTCCCGAACATGGCCGGGTACCGCGAGGCACTCGCCACGTTCTACGGCTCGACCCAGGTCGAGGCCGCGCTCCGCGAGGTGGGCGGCGCCGACCCCCGCAGCCGGCTCGAACGGCTGGGCACGATCGCCCGCGAGCGCGCGATGGGTCCGCTCGACGCGGCGATGCGGGACTGGGCCGCCACCGACCCGCTCGCCGAGGACGCGGTCCGGGCGCTCGACGCGACGCTCCTCGAGCACATCGCGGCGGCCTTCCGCGACCTCGGCCACGACGACGAGGGCGCTCGCGTCCGATCACTCCTGCTGCTCGCGGCCGGCGTGGCCCGCGTCCACCCGCCCTGGCGGCTCGCCGATCCGCTCGCCGCCGTCCTCGACGTCCTCAGCCCGCCGGCAGCGAGATCGTGAGGCGGGCGCCGCCCGAGGCGCTCGACGAGACGGAGATCGTCCCCCCGTGACGGCGCACGACGTCGTCGGCGATGGCGAGGCCGAGCCCGGAGCCGCCGTCCGCCCGACCGCGGGCCTCGTCGAGGCGCGTGAACCGCTCGAAGATCCGCTCACGGTCGGCGGTCGGGATCCCCGGGCCGTCGTCGTCGACCACGAGCACGGCCCACCCGGCCTCGGACCGGACCGAGATGGCCACCTCGGCGCGGGCGTGGCGCACGGCGTTGGCGACGACGTTGCCCACCGCCCGGCGGAGGGCTCGCCCATCGCCCCTCGTGACCGCCGCGCCGACCCCGCGGGTGTCGACGGCGATGTCCGCGGTGCTGCGCGTGGCGGCCACCACGTCGAGGACCACGTCGTCGAGATCGACCTCGACGTCGGGGACCGATCGCCCCTGCGCGGTGCGGGCCAGGAAGAGCAGGTCCTCGACGAGTCCCTCGACCTCGGTGGCGTCCTCGTGGACACGGCGGAGCGTTCGTACCGGATCGTCGGCGCCGGGATGGGCGAGGGCGACGTCGAGGTCCGCGATCATGCGGGTCAGCGGTGTCCGGAGCTCGTGCGACGCGTCGTCGACGAAGCGCTGCTGCTCCTCGCCGGCCGCCTGGACCCGGGCGAGCATCGCGTTCATCGTCCGGGCGAGCGTGGCGATCTCGTCGTCGGTGCCCGGCACCGGGACGCGCCGGTGCAGGTCGGCGCCGCCGATGGCCTCGACCTCCCGACGGATGTCGTCGACCGGTCGGAGCGTGCGTCCGACGAGCCACCACGAGAGTCCTCCGAGCACGAGGATGCAGACCGGGGCGACGACCGCCAGCGAGGTGACGAGCGAGCGCACGCTCTCGTCCACGTCGTCGAGGTTCCGCCCGACGACGAGGAACGCCGGACCCGCGTCGGTGTCGATCCTCCGCACGAGCACCCGGAAGCGACCCGGCGGTCGAACGAGTCGCTCGGTGCCGAACCCCGGGCCGATCCCGTCAGGGGTGACGTCGAGCACTGGGTCCCTGGCCACGGCATCGGTGGCGGCGAGGACCCGGCCGTCGGTGTCCAGGACCTGGACGAAGGTGTCCTCGGGATCCCCGACCGGGTCGAATGCCTCGGGCACCTCACGCAGCGGCCCGAGGTTGTCGGCCGTCTGCTCGATCGACTCGTCGATCCCCTCGGTCAGCGCCCGGCGTTGGATGGCGACGACCGTGACGGACGCGACACCCAGCATCACGATCGTGACCGCCGTGGCCGCCACCGTCAGCCGCACCCGGATCGTCGAACGAAGGGCACCCGGCACGGTCACCGCCCGTCCGAGAGGCGGTAGCCGGCGCCGCGCAGCGTCGTGATGAGCGGCGTCCCGAAGGGCACGTCGACCTTGCGGCGGAGGCGCCCGATGTACACCTCGACGATGTTGGGATCGCCGTCGAAGTCGAAGTCCCACACGCCTTCGAGGATCTCGGACTTGCTGACGACCTCGCCGGCGTGACGCACGAGGAACTCGAGGACCGCGAACTCCCGCGCCGTGAGATCGATCTCGACGTCGTCGCGGGTGCAACGGCGCCGGCGCCGGTCGACGGCGAGGTCACCGACGGTCACGGGCCCGGGCGGGGTCCGCGCCTCTCGCCGCAGGAGCGCGTTGACGCTGGCGACCAACACCGGGAAGGAGAACGGCTTCGTGAGGAATGCGTCCGCGCCGGTCTCGAGGGCCTCGGTGTGGTCGTACTCGCCGTCCTTGGCGGTGAGGACGAGGATCGGCGTCCAGTCGCCGGCGTCGCGTAGGTCGCGGCAGAACTCGAAGCCGTTCTTCCCGGGCAGGAGCAGGTCGAGGACCACGAGGTCGTAGCTCCCCTCGGTCGCCATCCACCAGCCGTCGACGCCGTCATCCGCGATCTCGACCGTGAAGCCCTCGGCCACGAGTCCACGTCGCACCGCGGCAGCGATCTTGCGGTCGTCTTCGACCACGAGGATCTTCATCGCGCGATCTTCCTACCCGTCGCACCTGACCGCACGCTGAACGCGACCCGGCGAGCGCGTTCAGGCTGTCGTCAGCAGGCGCGTGCGATGGTCGTGTCGACATCGACCACGAGGAAGGACACACGTGATGGACAAGCGAACGAAGATCCTCGCCGGGGGAGTGGCCGTCGTCGCGGCCGCCGTCGCGACCGCCGGCGCGGTCTCGGCCACGAGCGACGACGACGCCACCGACACCCCGATCACGGGTGCGGCGCTCGACGAGGCGTCGCGCGTGGCACTCGAGCACACGGGCGGAGGCCGGGTCACCGAGACCGAGGTCGGCGACGAGGACAGCTACTACGAGGTCGAGGTGACGCTCGACGACGGCAGCCAGGTCGACGTGCAGCTCGACGAGGAGTTCCGCGTCGTCGCTGAGATGGCCGACGACGAGACCGGGCCCGACGACGACTGACGTGATCAGGTCGCCGGCGCGTGCGACGAGCGGTCGAGGACCGTGTCGAGGATCACCGCGGTCGGCGACCCGACCAGGGCGGGCGCGTTGGCCGGAACCGCCCAGACGTGGTCCTCGAGGAACCGGAGGAACGCGGCGGCCTGGTCGACGGTCGTGAACTCGAGGTCGACGACGATGCGCCGGGGGTCGTCGACCGGTTGCCGGACGACCTCGTGGACCACCCCGGCGTCCCGTCGCACGCCGGCGAGGGGCTCGAAGGCGCCGAGCCAGGTCGTCAGGTCGGTGATGGCGTGGTCGATGTGCAGCGCCGGCATCCGCGGACCGTACGGCCGGTGGGCCGCCCCGCCCATCCCAGGTTCCTGGGGTCCTCGGAATCAGCGGCCGACGATCCGGTTCAGCAGCGTGCGACGGTTCCGGGTACCCGTCTTGGCGAAGATCGCCTTCAGGTGGTCCTGCACCGTGAACTCGGAGAGGTGCAGCGCCGCCGCCGTGCTCCGGGTGTCACCGCCGGCGGCGAGCAGGTCGACGATCTCGATCTCGCGCAACGTGAGTCCGTGCGCCCGCACGTAGATCTGGCGCCGCTCGGTCGGCGAGCTCGCCGTGATCGTGACCGCGATCGACGCGTCTGCGCTGTCGAGCCGCTCGGCCCGGAACGTGAGCCATGCGTCTGTGGCGGCGACGGCCAGCCAGCAACGCGGACCGCAACGCCCGTTCACCACCGTCGTGGTCCCGGCACCGTCGCCGGATCGCCGCCGTCATGGCCACGGTCTACGCGGTCGCGGCGGCCGGTGGGCGATCAGTCGAGCGGGACGACGTGGCCGGCGGCGCCGTCGACCCGGATGCGCTGGCCGTCGCGCAGGGACGTCGTCGCCCCGTCGACCGCCACGACCGCCGGCAACCCGTATTCGCGGGCGACGACGGCCCCGTGGGTCATCACGCCACCGACCTCGGTGACCAGGCCGGCGATGGTGGTGAAGAGCGGTGACCAACTGGGATCCGTGTGCGTCGTGACCAGGATGTCGCCGGTATCGAGGTCGGCATCTGCGATGTCGAGGACGATCCGGGCCCGGCCCTCGACGGTGCCGGCCGACACGGGCAGTCCCGCCAGCGCGCCCGGTGGCAGGTCGACGCCGAGCGGCGTCCCGGCGAGGACCTCGCCGTCGGAGGTGATGACCCGCGGTGGCGTGAGACGCTCGAACGCGACGTGGTCCTCCCGGCGACGGACGATCAGTTCTCGGTCGACCCGCTGCGTCGCGACCGCCTCGCGCAGTTCGTCGAAGGTCAGGAACCAGGCGTCGTCGACCTCGTCGAGCACGCCGGCCGCGACGAGGGCTCGAGCCTCGGCGACCAGCGCCTGCCGGTACTGGTGGTAGCGGCTGATCATCGCGAACTTGGGGTACTCGCGATAGCCCATGAAGGTGCGGAGGCGTTCGATCATGAGGTCGGCCGCCCGGGCCTTCTCGTCGCCGTCAGGAAGCGCTCGGAGCCGGTCGAGCAGGTCGCGACGGGCGTGTTCGGCGGCCTCCCGTCCGGCCTCGTCGCGGACCCGTGCCGCACCGGGCTCGGCGTTGCGCACGTTGGCGAGGATGGTCGGCACGAGCGCGCCCGGTCGGTCGACCCAACGGGGGCGGGTGATGTCGATCTCGCCGACGCAGCGGACGCCGTACCGGTCGAGGAAGCCCTCGATCGCCCGGCGGACGTCCTCGCCGCCGCCGACGTCGACGAGCGCGCCGAGCACGTCGTCGTCCGCGGTCAGGCGTTCGAGGACGCCGATCACGTCGCCGTGCGGCCGGACGGCGTCGGCGACGTCGAGCAGGGCGAGCCCCATCTCGGCGGTCACGTTCCCCGGTGCGGACCGGGACAGCGTGTCGGTCAGGCCGGCGGGAGCGTCCTCGCCGAGCCACGAGGCGACGTGCTCGCGGAGCCACCACGTCGCCTCCAGTGCCGTGCCGATGACCTGGAGCCCGCGCGGGTCGAACAGCCGCTCGCGCATCACCGCGAGGTCGTCGACGATGGCGTCGAAGACCTCCGGCCCCGACCGGTCGGCGAGCACCCGGCCCAGCGCATCCACCGACCGGACATGGGCGTCGACGAGGTCGGTGACGAGCGAGGGGTCGGGGTCGAGCAGCTCGACCCCGGCGGTGGGCGGCGGCGGGGGTGCGACCGAATCGGGATCCGGCGTCGGCAGGAACCCGTCGCGGGCTGCGACGGTCTCGAGCGCGCCGCGGAGTCGGGGGTCGGACCGGCCGAGCGCATCGAGCAGCGCGGGCCGGGCGGCCGGCGACGCGAGCCGGTCGGTGACGTCGACGAACAGGCGTCCACCGGCGTCGAGCATCCGGGCGGGTGAGGTCAGCTGCCAGACCGACAGGCCGAGCGGCTTCATGGCGTCGGTCATCATCTGCTGGTGACCGACCGACACGTGGACGCGGTTCCCGTCCTCGGGCCGGCCGGGGATCGGGAACAGCGTCGTGATCGGGCGGCTCTGCACGACGTGGAACCGGCCGTCGTGCCGGCACCACTCGATGTCCTGGGGCGCGCCGAAGAGGCGCTCGATCCGCCGACCGAGGGCGTCGAGCCCGACGAGATCGCCGGTGGTGAGATCGCCGGTGGTGAGGGCGACGCCCGGCCCCGTCGACGGGTCGGCGGGGTCGCCGGAGACCGGCTCGACCACGCCGCGCACCACGCGGCGGGCGATCGCCGTCACCTGCCCGGCCACCAGGGCGTCGCCGAGCCCCGGGACGGACTCGACGACGGTCACGGTCCGGTCGGAGGTCGTGGGGACCGCGGAGAACAGGACGCCCGACACCTCCGCGTCGACGAGTCGTTGCACGAGCACGGCCATCCGCACCCGGCGCTGGTCGATGCCGTGCTCGGCCCGGTAGCGGACGGCCCGGCCGGTGTGGAGGGACGCCCAACAGCGGCGCACGTGGTCGACGACCTCGGCGGCCCCGACTCGGAGGTGGCTGTCGTGTTGCCCGGCGAACGAGGCACCCGACAGGTCCTCGGCGGTGGCGCTCGACCGCACCGCGAACGCGGCGCCGCCCTGCCCGGCGACGGCGTCCTCGATCACCCGGGTCAGGGACGCCGGCACCGGGAGCGTCACGATCGCGTCGCGCAGCGCGGCCGCGGTCGCCGACCGGCGGTCCGCGTCGGCGGTCGTGAGCTCGGCGACCAGGCGGGCGACCTCGGGGTCCGCATCCACGACCCGGTCGAATGCGGCGGTCGTCACGACGAAGCCGTCGGGCACGTCGCCGACCCCCGATCGGACCAACCGGCCGAGGGCGGCGGCCTTCCCGCCCACGAGCTCGATGCCGAGGTCGGCGGCGTCGGCCAGCGCGACGACCGGCTCACCGGGCGCGGGGGACTGGTTCGTGGGCATCGGCAGCTCCGGCGATCGACGGTGGAAGCGGAGGAATATACTCCGTTTCTGTGCGAGCCGACGCCCGACGCAACCGCGAACGCATCCTCGACGCCACCACGGCCCTGGTCCTCGAACAGGGCGACGAGCCCGCGCGCGACGCCATCGCCGCACGCGCCGGGGTCGGCATCGGCACGCTCTACCGCCACTTCCCGGACCGCCAGGACCTCCTCCACGCGGTGGCCGGCCGGGTGCTCGACGGCGCGATCGAGGCCGGCACGGCCGCCGTCGCCGCGGCGGAGCGTGGTGCCGACGCGCTCGCCCACTACCTCCACGCCGCCGTCGACCTGGGCGTCGGCGTGCTGCACGTGATCCACGGCCTCGTCGACGAACCCGGCTGGCCCGATCGGCGTGCCCGGGTCGCCGCCGTGCTCGACGACCTGGTCACGAGCGGCCACCGCGACGGGTCGATCCAGGCCGGCGTGACGGTCGACGACGTCGCGTTCGCCGTCATCCGTATCTGCCGGCCGCTGCGGGTCGGCGTCGAGCCCGAGGTCGAGCGCACGCTCGCGCACCGCCACGTCGATCTCCTGCTCACCGGCCTCACGGACCCCCTCGCCGGCGGCTCGCGCTGACGGGCTGGGTCAGCAGGTGGTCTCGATCGACCCGACGCGGGCGAGGGCGGCGAGATCGCCCGTGCCCCACGGCCGCGGGTCGGCGGTCGCGTTCCCGATGGGCACCATGACCTGGGCGGGGTCGTCGACGTGGGCGAGTCCGGCGACGTGCGCGAACTCGTGCATCAGCGTGGTCGCCACCGTGCCGGCGTACCCGCGGGTGAGCAACGCTTCGGTCTGGAACGTGTCCATGCCGACGCTCCCGCTGTAGTACTCGACCATCCCGGTCTTGGGGTTCTGGCCGCCCCACATCGAGCCGCCGATGCCCGTGGCGCCGCCGGCGTCGAGGAAGCCGACCGCGACGACGCCGGGCAGCTCCGGGTACCCGTCGAGGAAGGCGCGGAACGTGGTGGTGCCGACGTAGACCCAGTGCTGGCCGGTGGCGACGCTCATCTGCTCCAACGCGTGGTCGAGGTGGCCGTGGAACGCGGGCAGCAGCGTCGGGTCCAGGCCGTTCTCGTTGAAGGTGACGTAGACCGGGTGGCACTTGCGGTAGCCGAGCGGCCTCCCGTCCGGCCCGGTCTGGATGTAGGCGTAGGTGCCGGGCGCGGCATCGGGCCCCCGCCGGCCCGGACCGCGGAAGTCCATCGTTCCGAACGGTCCGGCGCCCACCGCTCGCCCGTACTCGACCGAGTCGGAGAAGTTCAGCATCACCGACCCACGGATCATCCCGGCGGCCATCTGTCCCAGCCAGTAGGCGCGGCCGCCGGCATCGGGCTCGCGGCCGAGCACGTTGCGGTAGACGAGGTCGACGAACTGGCCGTCGGACACCGGGCCGTAGCGGGCCTGGAACTCCGCCGACCGGGCGAAGTCGTTGGCGATGGCGTGGGCCGGGTAGTCGCGGTAGCGGGCCTGCGAGATCCAGTACGTGACGCCGTCGCCGTCGGGCTCCCGGCCGAAGAAGGCCCGGTAGAGGCGGTAGACGGTGCCGTCGATGCCGTCGGGCGTGCCGTCGTAGACCTCGTCCCGTGCCGTCTGGGCGGCCGCCGGATCCGCGTCGACGACGGTGCCGCCGAGGGCGAAGGCGGCGGTGGTGAGGACCGCGGCGGTGGCGACCACCACCCGACGGCGCAGCGACGAGACGACCCGCACCGGCAGAGCCTGCCGCATCGAGTCGTCCGCTGCGCCGTCGGAGCGGGATCCGCCGCCGGTCAGCAGGAGCTCGGACTCGCCGCCCGGATGGTCGCGCGCTCGAGGCGCTGGTCGAGGTCGACCATCTGGTCCCGGTTCAACATGTCGGTGAAGCCGCCGGGGAGCTCGATGGCGCCGGCACCGTGGTCGATGGCCCACTCGATCGTCGCCTCGAGGTCGCCGACCCGCCACTCGTTCGCGGTCTGGAACGAGCGCTCGCCGCCGGCCGCCGCCATCGAGCAGTACATGTCCTGCATCCAGCCGCCGAAGGCCGGCATGCGGATCGAGTTGTTCGAGAGCACGCAGCGCTCGCCGAGCAGTCGGCGGCACTCGGCCATGACGTCCTCGGTGAACGCGAGGTCGATGCCGGTGCTCCCGTCCGGGTGCAGCACCTGGTACGGGTTGAGGGCGATGCCCGACCGCGTGCGCTCCCAGACCCGGTGCGCTTCGAGCTGCTCGGCTCCCCCGTCGGCTCCGCGGCCTTCTGCGACGCGAAAACACGGGTGCGCGTCGCGAAGGCGGTCGGCTTGGTGAGCACCGTGTCGGCGTCGGGCGTCAGCCGATGTCCCAGCGCCACGGAGAACCTCCTCGTGGAGTCGTAGACGCGGACGTGGATGTCGGTCGGC
>JBHIXO010000044.1:0-16489 GCA_041984725.1 Acidimicrobiales bacterium
AGGTTGATGCCCTCGCGCAGGTAGTCCATCTCGCGGAGGTGCTCGCGCCACGCCGTGTCGATGATGCGCAGCATCACCTGGCGCTCGACCTGGCGCATGACCTCCTCGCCGAGCTCGGACTCGCGGGCCTCGTAGGCACCGAGCGCCTCGTCGACGAGCGTCTCGTAGACCTCGTCGGAGGTGTTGAGGCCGGCGAGGGCGTCGACGGTGATCTCGCTCGGCCAGTACTCGCCGACCGCCGTGACGAGGGCGTCGAGATCCCACTCCTCGGCGAAGTCGGCGACGCAGTACGTGCTGACCAGCGACTCGACCGCCTCGGGCAGGTACTTGTCGACGATCTTGGAGCGCAGGTCGGTCTTGTCGAGGATCTGGTCGCGCAGCTCGTAGATGACCTTGCGCTGCTCGTTGAGCACCTCGTCGTACTTGAGGACGTTCTTGCGGACCTCGGCGTTGCGCTGCTCGACGGTCTGCTGGGCCCGCTCGATCGCCTTCGTGACCATCTTGGCCTCGAGCGGCACGTCGTCGGGGAGGGCCTTGCCCATCACCCAGTTGACGGCACCGGTGGCGAACAGGCGCATCAGGTCGTCCTCGAGGGACAGGAAGAAGCGGCTCTCGCCGGGGTCGCCCTGGCGACCGGAGCGGCCCCGGAGCTGGTCGTCGATGCGGCGGGAGTCGTGGCGCTCGGTGCCGAGCACGTAGAGGCCGCCGAGCTCCTTCACCTTGACGCCCTCGGCCTTGCACTCGGTGCCGTAGCGCCCGAGGAGGTCGCGGTAGCGCGTCTCCTGCTCGGGATCGTCGGGGTCGAGGCCCTCGTTGCGCAGCTCCTGCTTGGCGAGCAGCTCGGGGTTGCCGCCGAGGAGGATGTCGACACCACGGCCGGCCATGTTGGTGGCGACCGTGACCGTGTGGAGCCGGCCGGCCTGGGCGACGATGTCGGCCTCACGGAACTGTCGGTCGGGCTTGGCGTTGAGCACCTGGTGCGGGATCCCCCGCTTGTCGAGCACCGACGAGACCTTCTCGGAGGTGGCGACCGACGCCGTACCGACGAGGACCGGCTGACCGGTCCGGTAGCGCTCCTCGACGTCGTCGGCGACGGCCTCGAACTTGCCGTCGAGGCCCTTGTAGATCAGGTCGCCCTTGTCGTCCCGGATCACCGGCTCGTTGGTGGGGATGGGCACGACCTGCAGGTTGTAGGTGCTGGCGAGCTCGGCGGCCTCGGTGGTGGCCGTACCGGTCATCCCGGCCAACTTGTCGTACATGCGGAAGTAGTTCTGGAGGGTGACCGTCGCCAGGGTCTGGTTCTCCTCCTTGATCTTCACGCCTTCCTTGGCCTCGACGGCCTGGTGGAGGCCCTCGGACCAGCGACGACCGTCGAGCACTCGGCCCGTGAACTCGTCGACGATCTTCACCTCGCCGTCGACGACGATGTAGTCCTTGTCGCGGTGGAACAGCTCCTTGGCCCGGAGCGCCACCTGGAACTGGTGCACGAGGTCCTGGGCGACGCCGTCGTAGAGGTTCTCGACGCCGAGCTGGCCCTCGACCTTCTCGATGCCCTCCTCGGTCGGGACCACGAGGCGCTTCTCCTCGTCGACCTCGTAGTGCTCGTCGCGGCGCAGACCCCGCACGATGGCGGCGAACTTGTTGTAGAGCTGGGCGGCGTCGGACATCCGGCCCGAGATGATGAGCGGCGTGCGGGCCTCGTCGATGAGGATCGAGTCGACCTCGTCGACGATGGCGTAGTTGAAGCCCCGCTGCACCTGACGGTCGCGGCTCATCGCCATGTTGTCGCGCAGGTAGTCGAAGCCGAACTCGTTGTTGATGCCGTAGGTGATGTCGGCGGCGTACTGCTCGCGCTTGTGGTCGGCGTCGCGGTTGCCGGGGACGATGAGCCCGACGGTGAGCCCGAGCCAGCGGAACAGGCGGCCCATCCACTCGGACTGGAACGTCGCCAGGTACTCGTTGACGGTGATGATGTGGGTGCCCTCGCCGCCGAGCCCGTTGAGGTAGAGCGGCAGGGTCGAGGTGAGGGTCTTGCCCTCACCGGTCTTCATCTCGGCCACCCACCCGAAGTGGAGGGCGGCCCCGCCCATCAGCTGGACGTCGTAGTGGCGCTGCCCGAGGACCCGGACGGCGGCCTCGCGGCACACCGCGAAGGCCTCGAGCATGATGTCGTCGAGATCCTCGCCGTCGGCGAGGCGCTGACGGAACGCGGGCGTCTGGGCCTGCAGCTCCGCGTCGGACATCGCCTGGTAGGTCGGCTCCAGCGCGTTGATCTCGGGGACGAGTCCCTGGATGGCGCGGAGGCGCTTGCCTTCACCGGAACGGAGGACGCGATCGAGGATGCCCATACCGGGGGCGAGTGTAGGGGGTGGTCGCCGGAACTCCAGCCCGGTGACCGACCCCCGGAGGCGGCGCTACAGGCCGAGGAACCCCAGGCCCAGCGGCAGCTGAGCGCTGTTGAAGCCGACGTCACCGGGCACCAGCCGCACGTTCATCCCGCCGACGCTGTTGGCGTAGTCGAGGGCGCTGGCGAGGTCGGAGAAGTTGTTCGAGAGTGCGAGGGGCGCGATCGCCACGGTGGACAGCACGCCGGCCGCCCGGCCCTGGCCGTCGAGCATGCCGCTGCCCGAGTCACCCGGGATGCCCGGGGTCACGGTGTACACCGGGTGGGTCCAGCCGCCGCCGGTCGTGCCCAGGCTCAGGCCGGTCTTGGGCGAGAGCAGGGTGATGCCGAAGCGCAGGCTCGAGTTGCCGTAGGAGTGCATCGTGGCGCCGGTGCCGATGCCGCCCCGGCGGAGGCCGGTGGGGCCACCCCAGTGCGGCACCGACGGGTTCACCGAGGCCACGTCGGCCGGGTTGATCCGCACCAGCGCGAAGTCGTTGTACGAGCACGCGTTCTGGTCGACGGCCCGGCCGGCGGCCAGCTCGTTCTCCATCGTGAGCCACGACGAGTAGGCCAGGCGGCCGGGGTTCGCGGCGCCATCGATCTCCACGGCGGTCCCCAGCGGGAGCGAACCGGCGAGGCAACCATCGGTGTCGGTGGCGGCGCCGAGGCCCGCGCAGTGGGCGGCGTAGCCGAGGTAGGTGCTCGCGCCGTCGGTGAACACGAAGTTGGCCGTGCACTGGGCGCCGTTGGTGAACATCTGCACGCCGGGCGTGATCGTCGCCTGGTCGGCCGGGGCGTAGGCCGCCACGGCATCGGCGGAACCCGTCCCCGCGAGGCCGAAGGCGGCCACGGCGGTGAGCAGGGCCAGGACGGGTGCGAGCAGGCGGCGACGCGACATCTGGTGCGGCTCCTCGGATGAGGTCGGCGAGTGGTCCACGTGGGGTGTTCGCCCCCTTCGCGGGGATCTCCTGCCTTCGTTGCGACATCCGTCACTCCGGCGGATGGCGGCGCCGGGTGCCCACGGTCGGTGCCGGGGTCGGTCGTACACTCGCCCGGGTGGTCCCCCCGGCGAGCTGGCTCGTCCGCGCCTGCCTGCTGGTCGCCGCCCTGACCGCCGCAGCATGCGGGGCCGCCGCCGGCGACGGATCGGTCGGCGCCGAGACCTCCGTCGAGCCCGGCGTCGAGGGCGCGCCCGGCGGCGTGCCCGCGACCCTCCAGCCGGGCGACGATCCCGACGTCGTCCTCCTGTTCGGCGACTCGGTGGCCCGCAGCGTCGCCGAGCCCGTCGTCGACCTCCTGGCCTCGACCGTCGTCGTCGACGCCGTCGACTGCCGCAAGCTCCAGGAGTCCTTCGTCGGCCCGTGCGGCACGGTCGCGTCCGGCACGCGGGTCCCCGCCGGGCTCGACTCGCTCGCCGACCTCATGGACGACCTGCGCGGCGAGGAGCGCGTGCCCGACGTGGCCGTCATCGTGCAGGCGAACAACTCGAACCTCACCGCCGATGTGCTCGACGAGGCCATGGCGCTGCTCCCCGACGTCGACCGCGTGTGGTGGGTGACGGCCCGGATCGACGGGTTCGGTCGCCAGGACCCCAACAACGCCCTGCTCGCCGACCTCGCGGCCGGTGACGAGCGGATCGGGGTCATCGACTGGTACGACCTCGCCGCCGGCCGCGACGACGTCCTGCGCGACCACGTCCACCCCAACGACCTCGGCCGCCAACTGCTCGCCGACCTGATCGTCGCCCACGTGCGCTGCGACTGCACCCCGTGAGCGCGACCCCCACCGGGTCCCTGGACCGGTTCCGCTACCTGCCGGGCGTCGACGGCCTCCGGGCCGTCTCGGTCCTCGCCGTGATCGCCTACCACCTCGACCTGGGGTGGGCGACGGGCGGCTACCTCGGCGTCGAGGTCTTCTTCGTCGTCTCCGGGTTCCTGATCACCAGCCTGATGCTGGCCGAGCGGGCGGCGACCGGGACCGTCGACCGCGTCGCCTTCTGGATGCGGCGCGCCCGACGGCTGCTCCCGGCGGTCGTCGCCATGATCGTCGCCGTCTGCGCCTACACGGCCCTGGTCCTGCCCACCGGCGAGCTCGAACGATTCCGCGGCGACGCCATCGCCAGCCTGCTCTACGTCCAGAACTGGCACGCCGTCTTCACCGACCAGCCGTACTTCGCCAGCTTCGGACGCCCCTCGCCCTTCCGCCACGTGTGGTCGCTGGCGATCGAGGAGCAGTTCTACCTGTTCTGGCCGCTCCTGCTCCCGCCCGCGCTGCGCGTCCTCGGGCGCCGGGCGACGGCGCTGCTGCTGGTGGCCGGCGTCGTGGGGTCGGCGTGGCTGATGGGCGCGCTCGCCGACATCACCGCCCCCGAACGGGCGTACTACGGGACCGACACCCGCCTCTCGGGGATCCTGCTCGGCGGCCTCCTCGCGTTCTGGTGGCGGCCGAGCCGCGCCCCGTCCGACATCCCCCGCACCGCCCGCCAGGTCGTGACCGGCGTCGGCATCGGGGCGCTCGTGCTGCTCGCCTGGCAGTTCGCCAACCGCAGCGAGTTCGACCCGTGGACCTACCCCTGGGGGTTCCTCACCGTCGACCTGCTGTCGGTCGTGGCGATCGTGGCCGTGACCCACCCGGCGGCGCCGCTCGCCCGCTGGGTCGGCGCCGCGCCGCTCCAGGCCATCGGCCGCCGCTCGTACTCGCTGTACCTGTGGCACTGGCCGGTGATCGTGTGCACCCGCCCAGGGGTCGACTGGGGTCTCGACGGTCCCGCCGCGTTCGTCGTCCGCGCCGCGTTGATCGCCGCGCTCAGCGAGGTGTCGTACCGCGTCGTCGAGCAACCGTTCCGCGACGGGCGGGTCCAGGCGGCACTGCGGGCCCGCACCGCCGCCGCCCGGAGCGGTCGTCGTCAGTTCGTCGCGGTCGGCGCCGCGGTGGCGCTGGTGCTGTTCGTCGGTGCGCTCTCGACCGCACCCGCTGCCGTCGACGAGCGGGTCGCCGCCGGCTCGATCCGGATCGAGGGGGTCGACGACCCGGGCGACTCGTCGGCGTTCACGATCGACACGAGCGGCGCCACCACGTCGACGTCCACTCCCCCGTCCACCACCGGGTCGACGGCGGCGACCACGGCACCGACGACCACGCCGGGAGCCGGGGGGCCGACGGCCGCCGCGCCGGGGTCCGATCCGACCGCGCCGTCGACGCCGGACCCGGCCCAACCGCCCGCCGACACGGCCCCACCGCCGGGCGGCCAGCCACCGGCCACCCAGCCGCCGGGCACCCAACCGCCGGCGACCCCGCCACCGACCACCGTGCCGGTCACGGAACCCGACGTCACGATCGTCGGCGACTCCGTGCTCGTCGGCGCCGCCCGCTCGATCGACACCCACTGGGGGCGCCGCGTCCAGATCGACGCGGCCGAGTCACGCCAGGTCCTCGACGGTGTCGAGGTGATCGAGTGGCTGGCGGCCCACGGTCGGCTGACCCCCAACGTCGTCGTCCACCTGGGCACGAACGGCGCCGTCCCGCCGGGCGCGTTCGAACGCCTGATGGCCGCCGCCGGCCCCGACCGGCGCGTCGTCTTCGTCTCGGTCCGGGTCCCGAAGCGGTGGGAGGGTCAGGTGAACGGCGAGGTGCCGCGCATGGTCCGGGAGCACCCGAACGCCATCCTGGCCGACTGGAACCTGTGGTCCGACAGCGAGGACGACCTGCTCATCGACGACGGCGTGCACCCCACGCCCCGAGGCATCGAGGTCTATCGCGACCTGCTCGTCCGCAGCGTCGACGGCTGATCTCCGGACACCCGTCTCGTCGCAGGTTGCTACGTTCGCTCGGACAGCCGGATTCTCCGGCTGGCAAGACGGGCACGGAGCTGGGCAAAGACAATGAGAACGAGACGGGTGGGCATCCGCGCGCTGGCGGTCGTCGCGGTACTGGCGACCACGCAGGCCGGCGGACCGGCAGCGGTTGCGCGAGACGTACAGCAGGAAACGGCGACGAACTCCGTGAGTCCAGCGACGTCGGCGTCGTGGAAGACCTGGACGTCGGCGGCGGATCGGACCGACCTACTGGTGGAAGCGCCGACCTCGGCTGGGCCGGCGACCCGCACGATCGCTGTCGATCCGACAGCACTCGGCCAGGAGTGGTTGGGCAGCGGCGCTGCCCTGACCGACGCGAGCGTCCAGATGCTGGAGGCGGGCGGGGCCGACGCGATGGGCTCGCTCTTCGACCCCGAAGTTCCCGACGGTGCGCACCTCAATCTGGTCCGGCTGCCGTTGTCGGCCACCGACTTCTCCACGAGTTCGTGGACGTGGCAGGACGGCGAGGGTGACTCCCCGGCACCGCCGCCCGAGGCACTGGCCGCCATCGAGATGCTCGGCGACATCGAAGACCTGAACCCGGCCCTCGCCGTCGCCGGCGCGGCGTGGTCAGCGCCGGGGTGGATGAAGACCTCCGGCACGTTGCTCGGCGGGGCGCTGAGCGATGACCACATCAGCAGCTACGGCGAACTGCTCGAAGCTCAGGTCGATCAGCTCCTCGACTCGGGAGTGCCGCTCGCTGCCGTGTCCCTCGGCAACGAGCCGGGCCACTCTGCGGCGGACTACCCGACGATGACGGCGACCGACTCCCAGATGATCGAGCTGGCGCAACTCGTGGGGCAACACCTGGACGAGCGGGCGGTGGAGCTGTGGGCTGTCGATCACAACTGGGAGGACCGTGACCGTGTGGACAACGTTCTGGTCGGAGCGCCGGGGCACTTCGATCGAGCTGCCTTCCACTGCTATCGCGGCTCGCCGGCGGAGATGAGCGGTCTGGTGATCCCTGCGATCGTCTCGGAATGCAGCGGCGGCGACTGGGACACCTCTTGGAGTTCGACGTTCGAGTGGCAGGCCAACAATCTCGTCACCGCCAGCATCGACGCCGGCTCGACCGGTCTGATCCTCTGGAACCTCGCGCTCGATCCTGCCCATGGCCCTCACACGGGTGGCTGTGGCGACTGCCGTGGGGTGATCACCGTCGATCCGGCGACAGGATCGTGGGAGGCGAACCCCGAGTACTACCTGCTCGCTCATCTGGCGCGCGCCGCGGCCCCTGGCGCGAGGGTGACAGGGACGACCGCTCCTGCGGATCTCTACGCGTCGTCGTTCCGCAACACCGACGGCACCGTCGGAGTCTTCGCGTTCAACGCCAGCGACGAGTCACAGGCCGTCGAGGTCGCCGTCGATGGGGCCGAGCCCGCCACCTTCGACGTCGGGCCGAGGTCGCTCTTCACAGCTCGGCAGCTGCCGCCTCCACCGCCACCGCCGAGTGGCGAGGACGTCGTGCTCACGAGCGATGGAGGTCTGCTCGAGATCGTCTCACCGCCCGTCCGACTGCTCGACACCGCGACCGAAGCCTCGAACGTGATCGGCAGCACCATGATCGATCCCTCGGAGCCACTCGTCCTGCCCGTCGCAGGGCGAGGCGTCGTGCCCGAGAAGGGGGTCGGAGCGGTCCTGTTGACCGTGCATGCGGATGGTGCGAGCGCTCCCGGCCATGTCAGCGTCAGACCGACCGGGGCTGGGGAGGTCGAGCAGCCCGACGTCGTCTACGAGGCGGGTCAGGCCTCGACGAGAACGGTGGTCACGCGCCTCGGAACCGGCGGCAGCCTGACCGTGGCAGTGAGCGAGCCGGTGCATCTTCTGGTCGAGGTGACCGGCTGGTTCCCCGAGGGCTCGGGGTTCGAGTCTGTCGAGCCCGCCGTCATCCACGACACCCGCGACGAGCCGGTCGTCGGCGAGAAGGGCGAAGTGCATGGCGGGATGACAGACCCCGCTCAACCATTCGTCCTACCGATCAGTGGCCGCGGCGGGGTGCCCAGTTCCGGCGCGGGCGCCGTGGTGCTGCGGCTGCTCGCCGACGGGGCGGAGGGCCCGGGTTACGCGTCTGTGTTCGTCGGAGGCAGCGCCCCGACCACGTGGAACTCGCACTTCGGCGCAGACGGACCCGAGGGCAATCTCGTCGTGACCGCCCTCTCGCCGAGCGGCACCGTCAACGTCGCCACGAGCGTCGCCACCCACCTCACCGTCGAAATCCTCGGCTGGTTCCCCGAGGAGATCGGCTACATCCCCCTCCGTCCGGCTCGCCTCGAGGACTCGCGCCCCGGCGGAACGACGACGGACGGACAGGGCGGGATCACCGGGATCGTCCCGCCGGGTGCGCCGCAGCGAGCGAAGGTCGCCGGCCGCGAGAGAGTCCCTGCAGACGTCGCAGCGGTCGCGCTCGTGGTCGCCGCCGAGGGCCAGGGGACAGCCGGCCGCCTCGACCTGCGGAGCTCGCCCATCGGCGGCGTGAGCTTCCCCTCCGACGGCGTCAGCTCGAACCTCGTCTTCGCACCACTGGATGAAGATGGCGCGGTCGTCGTGGAGCCAACCGCAGCCGCCAACGTCGTGGTGGACCTCGTCGGCTACGTCGCTCCAGGTTCGGGCCAGCTCTCGACTGCCGCCGTCGCTTCGCGCACCGTTCTGCTCGGTAGTGGTGACTACGTCGGGCCGGTCCCGGACACGGAGATCTTCGAGGTCTCGCTCACCCCCTCCGCCGACTCCGTCGAAGTCGGAGACGTGCTGGTCTTGAACCCCACGGGCGCGAGCCCGGTGGGCGGTATCGGACGAGTCCTCACCATCGATCCTCAGACCGACGGCCGCAAGACCGTGACGCTCGCCCGCGCAACGCTCCAGGACGCCTTCACCTACGGCGATCTCAGCTACGAGGGACCGATCGGTGACGCGTTCCAGTCGAGGACGATGCTGGGGGGCACGACCGGTGGAGACGCTGTCGGCGAGGACGGCCGAGGAGCGCTCGGGTTCCCGGCCTTCGATTGTGGGTCCGACCACGGGCTCTCGCTCTCGCTCGGCGCCGACATGAGCGCCTCGGTGGACTTCAGACTCCGCTGGGGATTCGGCACGATCGACCAACTGCGAGTGGTGGTCAACCTCGGAGTCGACTTCGACGCATCGCTCGAGGGCTCGGCGGAGTTCGAATGCGAGATCGAGACACCCAAGACTTTCTTCGGCACGTTCGTGGCGGGACCCGTCATCCTGTCCTTCCACCACAATCTCTTCGCGGAGATCGAGCTTCAGGCATCAGCAGCAGCGCTCCGGTACGGATGGTCTGGCGACATCTCGCTCGGAGCCGAGTACGTCGACGGGCACTGGACACATGTGAACGAGGCGAGTGGCAAGACCAAGGGACCGGACTTCGGTCTCGTCAATCCCTCCGGCGAGTTCGCGGTCGTCGTCGGACATGAGTTCAGCGCCTTGGCGTACGGAAGCATCGGTGTCGAACTCGAACTCGGCAAGCGCGTGGGAGGCACGGTGGAACGCGTCGACGGGCACTACGAGTGCACGGTCGACTTGGGCCTGCAGGTCTCTGGGGAGGCCACGGCCGACATCCGTCTGCTCGAAGTCTCGACCGAGATCGGGTCGAAGACGTTCGGCGGGTTCCGACTCACGGAGGTCGACTGTGGGCCGATCCCGTTCCCGAGGGTGTCGGTCGAACGCCTGGGAACCGCGTACACGAACATGCACTACGAGAAGCGATTGCACTCCGACACCGGCGAAGGACCGTTCACCTGGTCGGCGACAGGGCTTCCCCCGGGTCTCACGATCTCCGGTGAGAAGATCCTCGGCACTCCGACGGCGACCGGGGGCTACGACGTCGACCTCACCGTCACCGATGTGCACGGCCGCAGCGTGTCGAAGAGCTTGGTGCTCGAGGTCCAGACCCCATCGGCCTCGATGCTCGGGATGCTCGGCGCTCTGGTCGTCGAGCCGGGTGCGGGCGATGGCGGATCTGACAAGGCCTGGTACGTGGACAAGCGAGGCGGCAAGCATCACATGACGGAGGGCGGAACCTACGAGTGCCTCCTCGCCCAGGGTGTCCCCCTCTACTCCGGTGACATCACCCCGCTCCACGAGATGACTCCTCACGAAGACGCCCAGTGCGTCCGAGCAGCGCCGGGCGACATCGTCGCGCACGACGACGGTGACTCCTACCTGATCACGAGCGACTGGAAGCGGCGCTGGATCGTGGACGCAGTCACTTTCGACTGCCTCCGCGCTGACGACCGCAACGTCACTCGAGGGGTGCCCCGCTACTGGATCATGGATCTCGAACTGGCGGCCGACATCCAGACCGACTGTTGGGACGCCGCTGCGGCCCGCGGCCATGTCGTCCGAGCCGACGACGGCTCCAGTTGGTACATCGATCTCCGGACCGGCCGACACTGGATCCCCGACGGCGGCACCTACGACTGCCTCATCGCCCAGGGTCGCCCCGACCTCGGCCACCGAGTGCCGCGCTCACGTCTCGAGGCGACGACGACCGAGTACGAGCATGCGCAGTGCGTCCGAGCCGATCCGGGAGATCTGGTCACACACGCCGACGGCGACTCGTACCTGATCACCAGCGACTGGAAGCGACGTTGGATCGCCGATGCGATGACCTTCCACTGCCTGGAGGCCGACGACCACGAGGTCGTGCGGAACGTTCCGCGCTACTGGCTCATGGATCTCGAGTTGGCAGCGGACATCCAGATCGACTGCTGGGACGCGAACGCAGCCCGCGGCCACGTCGTCCGAGCCGACGACGGCTCCAGTTGGTACATCGATCTCCGGGCGGGCCGACACTGGATCCCCGACGGCGGCACCTACGACTGCCTCGTCGCCCAGGGTCGCCCCGACCTCGGTCATCAGGTGCCCCGCGCCGTCATCGAGGACACCGTCCGGTACGAGGACGCCCAGTGCGTCCATGCCGACCCCGGCGACATCATCGTTCACGACGATGGCGACTCGTACCTGATCACCGGCAGCTGGACACGCCGATGGATACCCGATGCCCCGACCTTCGTCTGCCGGCAGGCGAGAGGCGGGGATGTCGTGCGGCACGTGCCTCGGTACTACATCGAGGACATCACTGCTGGTGCCGACCTGAGCCACGAGAACTGCATCGTCCGCAACCCGAGCGCAACCTCGTACTACATCAATGACGAGGGCAAGCGCGAGTGGATCCCGGACACGCCGACGTGGGACTGCGTGACCGGGCGCGGTGTCGGGGTCATCAACGCCAGTTCGGCCTTCATCGGCGGAGTTCCGGAGGTGGGGTGGCACTACTGCCTCAACCCCGCTCAACTCGTCGGGAAGATCCTCTCGCACACCGATGGGGACTCCTCGTACATCCATCCCGACCACACCAGGACGTGGATCCCCGACGGGCCGACGTACGACTGCCGGCGGCGCCAGGGCAAGCAGGTCGCCGTGACCAGATGGCGCGAGTACGTGCAGCACTTCACCGACACCGGCTGGGACTACTGCTACGACATCGAGACCCTGAAGGGACGCGTGGTCTCCCATCCCGACGGCGACAGTCACTTCGTGGGCGCCAACGGCGTTCGCCACTGGATTCCGAGCGGCGCGGTCTTCAACTGCCTGGTCGGACGGGGCATCCCCCACGTCGAAGTGCGTTGGCGGGACTACATCGATCGGACGCACGAGCGCGAGTGGGCCGTGTGCGGGTCGACCATCACCCATTGGCAACGACTCGATCGTGGACAGTGGCTGTCCTCGGGCAGCTACCGACTGCACATGCAGACCGACGGGAACCTGGTCTTGTACAACGGCGCAGGTGCCGCGATCTGGGCGACGCACCGGACCGGCGACTACGTCGTCCTGCAGTCGGACGGCAATCTCGTGCAGTACACGTACGGCGGGACGGCAGTCTGGGCATCAGGCACGACGGGTTCCGGCGCCGACCGTCTCGCGGTCCAGAGCGACGGAAACCTCGTGTTGTACGCCGGCTCGAGCGCGGTCTGGGCCACGCACACCGTCGGGCGTTGACCTGAGCTCCGGCATCTGGCGCCCGGCGGCGTCAGGTGCCGGGGATCTCGAGGAGCTTCTCGCGCACGGCGTACATGACCGCCTCCATGCGCGTGTGCAGGTGCAACTTCTCGAGGATGTTGCGCACGTGGTTCTTGACCGTGTTTTCGGAGATGAACAGGTCGCCGGCGATCTCGCGGTTGGACTTGCCCTGGGCGACGAGCCGCAGGACCTCGAGTTCGCGGTCGGTGAGGCGGGGCGCCGGAACGCTGGTGCGCTCCTCGGCCTGCTTGGCGAGGGACGAGAACTCGGTGAGCAGCTTCGACGCCATCGACGGGCTGATCAGGCTCTGGCCGGCCATGACCGCCCGGGCCGCGGGCGCGACCTCCTCGATGGAGACCTCCTTGAGGAGGTAGCCCGTGGCTCCGGCCTTGATCGCCTCGTAGAGGTCCGACTCCTCGTCGGACACGGTCAGCATGAGGATCTTGGCGGTGGGCACGTCCTCGGCGATGCGGCGGGCGGCCTCGATGCCGTCGAGCGTGGGCATGCGCACGTCCATGAGCACCACGTCGGGGACGTGCTCGACCGCCTTGGCGACGGCGTCCTCGCCGTCCTCGGCCTCGGCGACGACCTCGATGTCGTCCTCGGCCTCGAGCACCATGACGAGACCGCGCCGGAACAGGGCGTGGTCGTCGCAGATGAGCACCCGGATGTCGTCCCCCGGCTGGGGTGCTGTTCCGTCGTCCTGCTCGTCGCTCACCGCGTGGCGTTCCCCTCGTCCCGTGTGCGACCGACCCTCGTCGAGCCGGTCCGATCAGGCTACCCCTTCGCTCCCGAAGGGACGGGACCCGAGCGGACGACGACGGATCAGGCCACCTGACCCGGTCGGACCAACCCGGACGAACCACGCGCGCCGCTTCCGACCGGCCGGTCAGGGCGTGCGGGCCACCACCACGACCCCGTGCCGTGGTCCCGGACCGTGGGTGGCGGCGTCGAGCGCCCCGAGCGCGGCCCGGAGCGTGGCGCCGGTCGTGCAGACGTCGTCGACCACCAGGTACCGACGTTGCTCCGGGTGGCGCCGAACCGGGCGGCGGGCGCCGAACCGGACCGCCCCCTCACGTTCGGCCGCGGTGCGCGTCGTCTGACCGCCTCCGCCCGCCCGCCGGCGCAGCGTGGCCCGCGCCGGCACCCCGAGACGGCGGGCGACGGCACGGGCCAGCAGCTCGGCCTGGTCGAACCCCCGGGACCGGCGCCGGGCGCCCGACGTCGGCGCCCACGTCACGGCGTCGAACGGGTCGTCCGCGCCCACCAGGTCGACCAGGCCGTCGGCCAGCACCGGGACCAGCGGGCGGCCGTCGCGGAACTTCAGTGCCTGCACGATCTCGGCGCCGGCGCCCTCGTAGGCGAACAACGCCGGCACCGGCCCGACGCCCCGGACCCGGACGCCGGGCGGCGGCACCGTGGCCCGCTCGCACCCGGGGCACAGCGGTGCGCCTCCCCGTCCGCACACCACGCACCCGCGCCGCAGCCACTCCACGCCGACGACGGTACGCACCGGCACCGACAGGAACTCCCGGCCCGGAACACCCGGTCCCGAGGTCGCACGTGTCAACCCATCCACGCCCCCGGGCGTCTGTCGGGGTGATGATGGCCACGATGGCGTCGAAGCGCAGGACGGATGGCGGCGGCCGGTCGGCTGGCGAGGCACCGCCCGTCGACGCCTGGCTCCTCGACGCCTACCGCGACGACTACGCCGACCTCGTCCGCCTCGCCGCCCTCCTGCTCGACGACCGGGAGTCGGCCGAGGAGGCCGTGCAGGACGCGTTCGTCGCCGTGGCCCGGCGCCGCGCCCGGGGCGCGCTGCGCGACCCGGACGCCACGCTCCCCTACCTGCGCTCCGCCGTCCTGAACAACGCCCGCTCGGCGCTGCGCAAGCGAGGCGTCCGCCGCCGGCACCTCCGCTCGGTCGGGCCCCCGGCATCGGCGCCGTCGGCCGACCACCGGGTCGAGGCCGACGACGACGCCCGCCGCGTCGCCGCCGTGCTGCGCACCCTGCCGCCCCGCCAGCGCGAGGTGCTCGTCCTGCGCTACTGGTCCGATCTGTCCGAGGCCGAGATCGCCGACGCCCTCGGCATCTCGGCCGGCTCGGTCAAGACCCACGCCCACCGGGCCCTGCAGGCCATGGCCCGAGGACTGGAGACGCCGTGACCGACCACGACCGCCCCGACGACGTCGACCCGACCGGCATCGACCTGACCGGCACCGAACACCGCGTCCGCCGTGCCCTCGACCACATCGCCGCCACCGTCGAACCCGACCCCCGAGCCCTCGACCGCATCGAGGAGGACCACGCCATGTCCCGTTCCCTCTCACAGGCCCAACGCTGGGTCCTCGGCGGCGTCGCCGCCGTCGCCGGCCTGCTCGTCGTGCTCGTGCTCGTCCTCGACGGGCTCGGCGACGATGACGACGACGTCGAGACCGCGGCGTCGTCGACCACCTCCGCGGAGACCACGACCTCCACCTCGACCACGACGTCGAGCACGACGACGACGTTCAGTTCCGAGGTCGACGCATTCGCCGTCGCGTTCCCCTCGCCCGACGACAGCCGCCGCTTCGACACCGCACCGGCCGCCGCCCGGGCCTACGCGACCGACGTCCTCGGGTTCACCGAGGTCGAGATCGGCACGCTGGTCGAGGACGGCACCGACGCCGGCGTCGTGCCGATCTCCGACCGACCCGAGGGTCCCGAGACCCGCATCGCCGTGGAGCGCATGGGCGACGGCACGTGGTTCGTGACCGGGTCGGCGACCGACGACATCGTCGTCGAGACCCCGGTCGCCGGGGCGGCGCTCGGCACCCCGTTCGAGACGACGGGGCGGGCACTCGCGTTCGAGGGCACCGTCGACGTCCTCGTCCTGCGCCAGTCGAGCGCCACCCCCGTCGGCACCGGCTTCGTCATGGGCAGCGGCACGCCACCGGCCGGCCCCTTCGAGGGCCGCGTCTTCTTCGGCGGCCAGGCGCCCGACGTCCCCGGCGTGCTCGTGTACCGCGAGCTGTCCGCCGAGGACGGCCACGTGGTGAAGGCCACCTCGTTCCCGGTCCGGCTCACCGACGAGGAGGTCCCCGCCCCCGAGGTCGACGACGGGTGCGGCGACGTCGACGAGGTCGCCGGCGACGAGACGACCGATGCCGAGGTCCGCGTCGTGAAGGTGTACTTCCACTGCGGGACGGACTTCGACGAGATCGTCGCCCTGCGGCGCACCATCCCCCGCGACGACCCGGCGATCCTCGAGCTGACGCTCGACGCGCTCCTGGCCGGGCCCTCCCCGGCGGAGGCCGACGCCGGCTACACGTCGGCGTTCCCGGTGGCCGGCGGGGTGCTGCGGTCGGTGATCATCGACGGCGGCGTCGCCACGATCGACCTCTCGTCGGAGTACGCCACGCTGCCCAACGCCTCGGCCACGATCCTCGTCGTGCGTGAGCAGCTCTACCGCACGGCGGCGCAGTTCTCGTCGGTCGCCGCGGTCGAGGTGCACTTCGACGGCGACTGCGAGGCCTTCGCCACCTGGAGCCAGTCGGAATCGTGCCTGATCACCGAGGGGGAGTTCGGACCCGTCGAGTGACGACACCCGTCACGGGGCACGCGTGGGCCGCAGCCGGGCCGAGGCATGGCACGCTGCCCGGCGATGGCGCGCACGATCAACCTCTACTCCGACACCCAGACCCGCCCGACCGAGGCGATGCGGGCGGCCATGGCGGCGGCCGAGGTCGGCGACGAGCAACGCCGGGCCGACCCGACCGTCAACGCCCTCCAGGAACGCATGGCCGAGGTGCTCGGCAAGGACCGGGCGATCTTCCTGCCGACCGGGACGATGTGCAACCTCGTCGCCGTGGCGGCGCACACCCGCCCGGGTGACGCCATCGTCCTCGAGCACGCCGGCCACGTGCTGCGGTCCGAGACGTCGGGGGCGGCGGCGGTCAGCGGCTGCGTCATCGAGACCATCCACGGCGAGCGGGGCACGTTCGCGCCCGAGCAACTCGCCCCCGTCCTCAGCCCGGGCAACCAGTACGTGCCCCGGACCCGCCTCGTCTGCCTCGAGCAGACCCACAACTTCGCCGGGGGCACGGTCTGGCCCCTCGACCGCTACCGCGCGGTCGCCGCCGCCGCCCACGAGGGCGGGGCTGCCGTCCACACCGACGGCGCCCGCCTCTACAACGCGGTCGTGGCATCCGGCGTCGACGCCCGGACGTGGGC
>JBHIXO010000045.1:0-16318 GCA_041984725.1 Acidimicrobiales bacterium
GGGCTCGTCGTTCTCGGCCATCGCATCGGGTGCGGCGGTCTCGGCGCCTTCCCGCACGATCGCGACGCCGACCGCGACGAACCCCGCCGCGTCGATCCAATCGGTGGCGATGGCGGTCGGTTCGGCGAGGGTCACCGTCTGGCGGCGCCGCGCCTCGCAGTACGCGTCGTCGGTCTCCGGGATGTCGCCTCGCCACCGGACCGTGGCGCCGAGCTCCTCGTCGGTGAAGAGCGTCACCTCCGGCCGTTCGACGTCGACCTCGACGCCGAAGTCCCAGAGCTCGATCGTGATCGACGCCGTCGACTGCTCCGGGTCGGACGCCGAGGGGCCGAGGCGGACTCGCCGCACCCGCCCGTCCGCATCCAGCCACACGCTGGCCTCGGGCCCGAACAGGGCGACCGCCTCGTCGAACGTCGCCTCGTCGAGCACGACGCCACGCGACCGCAACGCCGCACCCACGTCGACCACGGCCTCGTGCCGCGTCACCGCGACACCGCGCAGCTCGTCGGTACCCACGACGCGGATCGTCTCCGGATCGGCGTGATCCAACGCGGCGAGCATGATCTCGAAGAGCCCGAGCAGCGGGCTCGTCCCCGGCTCGAAGCGGATACCGAGATCGTCGGCTGCCTCGTCGTTGTCGATCTCGAGCCACTCCCCGTCCTCGCCGAGGTACATGGCGTCTGCGAATGCGCGCACGTTCGGTGCGGTCGTCTCGGTCCCGGGCTCGCCGACGACGACCAGATCGAGCACCGGCTCGGGGCCGAACCGGATGACACCCTCGAAGACCTCGACGGTCTGGTCGGGTGCGCCGACCACCAGACGCATGCGCGCGGACTCCGCGTCCAGGGTCGTCGTCGCCGCGCCGGAGAGCGACGCCTCGCTGGTCTCGACGCTCGCGTCATCGCCGGTGCTCCCGCACCCGGTCGCCACGCCCGCCAGCAGGACGAAGAGCACGCCCGGGACCAGGTCCCGGACCCACCTCGACACGCCAGCACCGTGTCCTCGCATCACTCGCCGAGCATGGCAGTCGTCGGCCGCGACGGACGTGTCGGGCGGCACTACGGTCGGATCACTCGTCGTCGAACCTGGAGTGCTGCCGTGTACCGGATCCTGTCCACCGTGCCGATGGAGGCGACCGACGGCCACGTCGACGCCAGCTTCGACGACCGGGCCGGCTGGTCCGAGGACCTCGGGGCCACGATCCTGCCGATCATGTTCGGCGACGAGCACTGCGGCCCGTTCGCCGTCCTGTCCTACGTCGAGCCCACCGAGGAGCAGATGCCCCTGTCGTTCGCGCACGCCCACGCCTCCGACAACTGGCGGATCTCGGTGCGGGGCACGACCAACATGGGCGCCGACGCCTACGAGCAGGGCCAGTGGCGGTTCCACGACGGCGGCAAGCCGTATGCGAGCGACAACTTCGCGTGGGGGCCCGACGGTGGCTTCGGCTTCATCATGTTCGCCGACCGTCGGGGCTTCGCCATCCGGCCGGTGAAGGCGTCCGTCGCCGAGCGCATCGTCCCGCAGCAGGAGGCGGTCGGCACCGCCCTGGGGATCGACATGCAGGACCCGTGCCCCGGTGCACCGGCGATCGCCACGACCATGGGCCCGACCGAGCGCGCCCACCTCGACGGTGGCTTCGACCGGACCGAAGACTGGGACGAGGTCGCCCCGGGCGTGCGGATGGCGGTCGGGCTGGCCGGCGAGCCGACGTGTGGGCCGGTGCTCGTGTTCCTCGACGCCGCCGCCGGGTGCGAGGTGGCGCCGGCCCGCACCGTCGCGACGGAGACGATCGTCGTGCCCGTGACGGGGTCCGTCGACGCCGCCGCCGCCACCCTCGCCCAGGGCGACGTCCGGTTGGAGGAGGCCGGGGTCGACCAGCCCGCGCTGGTCGCCGGTGCCGACGGCGCCCAGGTCGTGCTCGTCTTCGGCGATCGTCGCGCCGTCCACGCCGCCACCGGAGCGGACGGGATCTCCGGCCCCCTCGCCGAGACGCTGCACACCGTGCTCGACCGGCTGGGTCGCGAACTCACGCCCGCCTGACCCCGTGACCGATCCCGACGCCGGCGTCCCGTCGGCCTGGGCCGCCTTCGTCGACGGCCTCCGCGACGCCGGTGAGCGGATCGACCGGCAGACCGCAGGCCTGCCACCGTCCGAGCGGGCCGACGCGTACCGCGCCCTGCTCCGCGGGTTGAACAACCAGCTCGGCCGGTTCGAGGTCGACCGCGAACGACCCGAGCTCGTCTTCTTCAACGGTTGGCGCGAGAAGATGTTCATGGACAACCCCGACTTCCGGTACCGGGTCGCCGACATCCGAGACGACCACCGCTACCGGATCGAGGGCACGACCGGGGGCGCGGCGTACGTCTCGATCACCGTCTACACGTCGGGCGGAACGCTCGACGCCGCCGCCACCTCGCGGATCGACAGCGACGAGTTGGCGATCGGCGACGACGGCTCGTTCACGGTCACGCTCGCCCGGACCCGACCCGACGAGCCCGGCGACTGGCTCCCGTTGCCCGAGGGTGCGTCGTCGGTGTGGGTGCGGCACTTCCACCGCGACGTCGCGACCGACGAGCTCGGCGACTGCCGCATCGAGCCACTGGACGACGTCGAGCCCCCGCCGTCGATCGAACCGGGCCGCTTCGCCCGCCACCTCGGCCGGCTCGGTGCCGGCATCGCCTCGTTCCCGTCGGTGTTCGACCACGCCACACGCCACGACCTCGCCCACCCCAACGAGGTCCGGCACTGGGAGGAGATGGCCGGCGGCGCCGCCTTCACCGAGCCCGGCATCCACTACCTGCGCGGCTCGTGGCAGCTCGGCCCCGACGAGGCGCTCGTGCTCGACGGCGTGCCCGCGCCGTCGCGGTACTGGAGCATCCTCCTGTACAGCCGGTTCCTCAACTCCCTCGACCACCGGTCTCGACGGGTCTCGGCCACCGACGCCACCGCGACCCTGGCCGAGACGTCGACGGGCCGCCGGTACCGCTTCGTCCTCGCCGGCCGCGACCCCGGACCCGACCGCGGGGACTGGCTCGACACCGAGGGCCGAGCGTTCGGCATCTTCGTGTTCCGGTTCCTCCACCCGGCGTCGACGCCGGCGCTCCCCGACGTCCGCGTCGTCGCCCTGGCCGACCTGGCGGCCGGCCGATGACCGAGCTGTGGCAGCAGCCACCGAGGAACGACGCCGCCCGTGCGGCCGAGGCGGCGGCCGAGGCCGACCGCGCCGCCCACCCGGAGCGCTACCGCCTCGACCCGGATCAGATCGCGATGGCAGCCGCGAAGGGCCCCGCTGACCTCGACCACTTCGCGCCGGGTTGGCGGCCCGCACTCGAGCACTACCTGGGATCGGCGGCCGAGGACGGGCGCCTCACCGCGTTCGGTACGCGGATGGTGGCGTCGACCGCGATCGGCCGGCTGCGCGCCGGGGCGGCGATGTCCCGCCACCGGGCGGAGCGGACCGACGCCCCGACGATCCGGCCGCCGATCGTGATCACCGGCGGGTGGCGAACGGGCACCACGTTCCTGTTCCGGTTGCTGGCCGGCGACCCCCGACTCCGGGCCCCGCTCCCCGCCGAGCTCGCCGACCCCGTCCGCGTCGCCGGCCTCGACGACGAGGCGCGGGAGTCGTTCATCGATGCTGCGGCCGTCGCCCACGACGTGCTCCACGCGCTCAACCCGGACCTGCGCGCGATCCACGACTCGGGAGCCCGGCTGCCCGAGGAGTGCGTCCTCGGCATGGGCACCGACCTCCACAACTGGGGCTTCACCTCGACGACGCGGCTGGACTCCTACGCCGACTGGCTCGCCGACCGGGACCTCGCCGGCACCTACCTCCGGTACCGCCACGCCCTCGAGACGCTCGACCGGGACGACGGACGGCGCTGGGTACTGAAGGCGCCGGCGCACACCGCCGAGCTCCGCCACCTCGTGGGGGCGTTCCCCGGCGCGGTCGTCGTCCACCTGCACCGCGACATCGTGGCCACGGTCGCCTCCGGCGCCAGCCTCTTCGCGACGTTCCGGTCGATGTACAGCGACGCCGTCGACGCCGCCGACGTCGGTCGGTTCCAGGCCGACCAGACCGAGCGCTGGTTCCGGCGGGCCGTCGCCGCCCGCGCCGACGCCGCGGTGACCGACCGGGCGACCTTCGTCGACCTCGCATACGACGACCTCGTGGCCGATCCCGCCGCCACCCTCCTCGCCGTGTACCGGGCCGCCGACCTCGACCCGCCGGCCGACCCGCAGGCGTTCGTGGACGCCCACCGGGCCGCCCAGCCGCGACGCGCCCACGGCGCGCACCGCTACCGGGCAGCCGACTTCGGACTCGACGACGAGGAGCTGCGCGAACGGTTCGCGTTCCTCGACGGCCTCGTCATGCAGGGACCGCGGCCGCCTGCCCCCGGGCCGCGTCCGACGCGTCGACCATGAGGTCGTTGAGCACCTCCATCGCGTCCGCCCGCCGCGCGAGATCGTCGACGATCGGCGCCACCTCGTCGGGATCGGCGGCGAGGTCGAAGAGCAGCTCCTCCCGAGTGCTCAGCCGCGTGTACTTGACCTCGCCGGCGGTGACGACGGTGCGGGTCTTGGCCGGGTAGCCCGCCAGCTTCGAGAGCAGCGGCGGGGCGTCGTCCTCGACGAGGAGCGCGCCGCGGACCTCGACCGACGGGTCGTCGAGCACGGGGACGAGGCTCCGGCCCTGCATGCCGAGGTGGCCGCGCAGGCCGGCGAGGTCGAGCAGCGTCGGGGCGAAGTCGAGGCTCGACGCCAGCGCCGACGTCCGCGCCGGCGTCCGGCCGGGAACCGAGACCACGAACGGCACCTGCATCGTGCCCCGGTAGGGCATGAACGCCTTCATCATCAGCCCGTGCTCGCCCATCATGTCGCCGTGGTCCGACGTGAAGACCACGATCGTGTCGTCGGTCTGGCCGAGCCGTTCGACGGTGGCGAGGATCGATCCAACCGCGTCGTCGATGAGTTCGATCGAGCCGTAAGTGGCGGCGATCGCCTCGCGCACCATGTCGTGGTCCGAGGCTCCGAACGGGGTCACCCAGGTCAGCTGCTCGGAGGCCGGCGTCCGCTGGACGTCGCGGAGGTGGGCCAGCCCGTGCTCCATCGGGTCGTCGATCGTCCGGGGGAGCGGCACCGTCGCGGGGTCGTGACGGTCCCACCACTCCCCCGGCGGCGTGATCGGATGGTGCGGGTCGGGGAACGACGCCCACGCGAACCAGGGCTCGTCGGCCGCCGCCGCCTCCTCGATGAAGGCGCTGGTCCGGTCGGCGACGAACGTCGTCGAGTGCAGTTCGGGGCCGTAGGGCGGCTGGTACACCTGCCACCACCCGGACGAGCGGGCCAGGGCCGGCGACTCGTCCGAGTACGGCACCACGAGGTCCTCGTAGCGCCCGCCCCGGCCGAGCGCCCAGTGGAGGTGGTGGCCGGCGACCTTGGCGCCGTGTTCGAGGGTGAGCTCCACGTGGGAGAACCCGTAGAAGTCGTCGGGGAAGTCGAGCGGCGAGTCCGCGTACCGCTCCTCGTCCTCGAGGGTGTCCCACCCCGACGGCCAGTTGTCGGTGACGGCGGGCGGTCGGTTCACCCGGAGCACCGAGTTGCGGCTCGTCCCGTGCTGGAAGTGCGACTTGCCGATCAGCCCAGTCCGCCAGCCCGCCTCTCGGAAGGTGCGCACGAAGGTGTTCGCACCCCAGTCGAGGGAGCGGTCGTTGAAGACGACGCCGTGCGACGTCGGGAGCCGGCCGGTCACGATCGACGCCCGGTTGGGCATGCACACCGGGTTGGCGACCCAGCCGTTCTCGAACACGGTGCCGCGCCGGGCGATCGAGTCGAGGTTGGGGGTGCGCACGGCGTCGTTGCCCGCGAAACCGACGTGGTCCCGCCGCTGCTGGTCGGTGATGACGAACAGGACGTTCGGCCGGGCGGGTCGTCCGGGCTCGACGTCGGGCGGGCGGTCGGGGCGGGCGGCCATGGACGGGAGTGTGACACGTGGCCCGTATCCCGGTTCACGGGCCGGGGCTGCCTAGCATTTCGCCGTGCAGACCTACGCAGACGCGGTGGCATCCCAACGCGACGTCATCCCGGCCATGTACGGCGACGTCGACTTCGACACGGTGCCCGAGCGGCTCGTCATCGACGCCACGGTGGACGACGAACGGTTCGCGTCCATGCGGCGGGCCGTCGCCCGCGTGCTCGACCGGCCGGCGCTCATGGAGACGATCCGCGACGCGACCATGACCGGCGATCGCGTGGCCGACGCGTACGCGACGCTCATTCCCGAGTACGGCTTCCGCACCCTCGTCGAGATGCTCGAGACCGCCTGCGCCGAGGGCCTCGACGCCGTGGCCGACGCACCGGCCGAACTCGTCGCCTTCATCGAATCGATGGAGGCCACGCCGGACTGGGTCGACCTCGACCTGGTCGAGAAGGGCGCCGCCGCCGAGCGCATCGCGATGGCGACCGCGACGCCGTTCGCCATCCGGGGTGCGTTCCTCGCCACGTTCCTCAACCAGTACGCCGCCCTGCCCATGACGATGACGGGCACGCTGTCGGACGAGGCCGCGGCCAAGCGGGTGTTCGAGACCGCGAGCTTCTTCACCGCGACGACGATGCCGGGCGCCCTGCGCCGCCACGGCAAGGGCTTCGAAGCTGCCGCCAAGGTCCGGCTCATGCACTCGATGGTGCGCTTCCACCTCCTCTCGTCCGGGCGCTGGGACGTCGGCACCTACGGCATCCCCATCCCCCAGGTCGACCAGATGCCCGCCGGGCTGATCGGCGTGTTCCTGATGTCGGCGCAGCTGCTGCGCAAGGGCCGCACCGAGTTCGACGAGAAGCAGCGCGCCCAGGTCGAGCTGTCGCGGTACCGGTGCTTCCTGCTCGGCCTGCCCGAGTCGCTCCTCGGTGAGACGCCCCAGGAGATCATCGACCTGCTCACCGCCCGGCACGTCTCGCTCCGCGAGGGCTATGACGACGAGATCTGCGGGACGCTGGTACGGGGCACGATGGACGCGAAGCTGTTCGACACCTCGTCGATCGGCGGTCGCGTCCACGCCTGGCTGGAGGACGGCTTCTCCCGCTTCGTGCTCATCACGAGCTTCCTCGGCGGCGACCAGGAACGCGCCGCCGAGATGGGCATCGAGTTCGGCCCGGTCCACAAGCTCGCCGCCGGACTCGCCGCGGCGACGGTCGCCGCGCAGACCGTCGCCTACCGCACCGGACTCCAGCTCCCGCTGGTGGCGGCGACGGTCGACGCCCATCTCAACGCCCGGCTCGCGCACCTGCTCGACAGCTACGGGCACGCCGACTTCGTCACCGACGCCGACCGCTACGCGCTGCACCGCAGCCCGGCCTGACCGGCCGGGGCGGGCCCGTCAGGGGCAGGCCACCGGCGTCGGCGCGCCGACCGGTCCGTCGGGCAAGGTGAGGGCCAGCACCGCGCCGGCGGCCATGTCGGCGACGTAGACCGTCGACCCGACGGCCTCCACGTCGATCGGCAGCACCCCGGCGAGGACGTCCTCGACGATCGGGCGGCACTGCGCGTCGCGCTCGAGCGAGCCGTCCGCGGCCACCGCCACCCGCACGACCTTGTGGCCTGCGAGCGGCGTCTCGGCGGTGGGGACGAGGTTGCCCCAGAGGGCCACGAAGAGGTCGTCGGCCACCGGGCCGGCCGTCGACGGCGCAGCGGTGATACCGGTCGAGCCCACGTGGAGCCCCAGCGTGGTGGCGATCGGGGCGCGCCCCTCGCACGTCCGCTCGGCGGCGGGCAGCGACGGGTACGTCGACGGGGCCGACACGGGGTGACCGTCGGCGCCGGTGCGCCACAGACAGCCGGGCGAGCCGAAGTCGAGGTCGGTGCCGGCGGCGAGGGACCGGCCGGCGGCGTCGGGCACGGCGACGAGCACGTCCTCGCCGAATGGTTCCATGTCCTGGGGCGCGTTCGACGCCGAGAACAGCGTGCCGCCCACGAAGGCGATGTCATGGCCGTTGTGGATGCCGTGGGCCACGACGTCGACGGGGTCGTCGGCGGCCCCGCCGCTCCCCCGGTGGTCGAGCGCATCGAGCGGGCCGGCGATCGCATCGGCCGGGTCGAAGCGGAGGATGCCCATGGTGACGGGCTCGGTCTCGGGGACCTCTCCCGGCGCGGAGTCGCCGTTGAGCGAGGCGGAGCCCACCGCGACGTAGAGCAGCCCGTCGGGCCCGAGCTGGATGCCGCCCAGCGGGTGGATGCCGGTCGGGACGCGGTCGAGGACGCGACGCCCGTCGGCCAGCTGCAGCGGCGCGGTGCCGGCGTGGTCCACCACGTCGAAGCCGACGACCATCGACAGCTGGCGGTCCTCGCCGTGGTCGGGGTTCGTGGCCGACACGTAGAGGTTGCCGTCGGCGCCGAAGGCCATCCCGACCGGCGAGTCGAGGCCGGTGACGACCGGAACGGGCACGGCGAGCACCGCGGCGTCGAGATCCACCCGGAAGACGGTCCCCGCGAGGCTCGCCACGTAGAGGTCGCCGTCCGGGCCGAGCTCGATGGTGGTCGGGACCGGGATGCCCGCGGTGACCGGTCGGAGTCCGTAGCCCTCGGCGAGGACGGTGTCGACGTGGGGCTCGGGCAGCGGGAGCGGTGCGGACTCGGCGGCACCCGTGGCGATCGCCAGCAGGCCGGCGGCCAGGGCGCAAGGGAGGAGGCTGCGACGGAGGAGGGAGCGGTGGCGCACGGGGGGAGCTTCGACGGCGACTGCTCGTCAACCTCCCCGGATGGCTGGTCAGAGGCGCGGATCGGGGGTCAGCACGCCGCGGAACAGGGTGGCCACGCCGGGACCGAAGGTGTGGAGGACGGCGTCACCGATCTGCACCGATGTCATGGCGACCGCGACCACGACGGCCACGAGTCCGTCGGCCAGTTCGGCCGAGGCGAGGTCCGGACGGATCGCCCCCTCGTCCTGGCCCGCAGCGATCAGGTCGGCGACCGAACGGCGCAGGTCCCCGAAGGCCTCGGTGTCGAGCACCCGGGCGGTGAAGTCGGGCTCGAGCCCGGCGAGGAGGCGGTGGGCCAGTGGGTGGGTGTCGACCGTGTCGAGCACGGCGGTCACGAGATGGCCGGCGAGGTCCTCGTCGGGGCCGCGGGCGACGAGTGCGCCCGCCAGGTCGGCGAACAGCGCCTCGAGGTCGTCGTCGACGGCGGCGAAGAAGAGCGCCTCCTTGTTGGCGAAGTGCACGTAGGCGGTCGTGCCGCCGACACCGGCGTCGCGGGAGACGTCGGCGACCGACGTCCCCCGGTAGCCGTCGCGGGCGAACCGCTCGCGGGCCGCCTCGAGGAGGGCGCGTCGGGTCTGCTCGCCCCGCGAGGTGGACGGTGTCCGGGGCTCGGTGTCGTTCGGTGTGACCGCTGCCACCTTGCGATCGTACCCGACCTGCATCAGGATATGAGTGATTCAGTGATTCACTCAGTTGCTCACTCCTGCTCCTCCACCCCACGGGACCGACGATGACCCAGACCGCGATCCAGACCGGGACCCACACCGGGACCCAGGCGTCCACCGCTCGCCAGACCAGCGACCCGGACCGCGCCTTCGGCGTGCGGCGCGTCTCCTTCGAGGACGTCATCGACGGGCTCGGCGCCGACTTCGCCACCCACGACGACGTGCTGATGAGCCACCTCGTGGCCGCGCTGTCGGGTCTCTTCCCCGACGGCGAGGAGATGTTCATCGACGCCGTGCGTCACTACCGCGACGAGGTCACCGACCCCGACCTGCGGCGCCAGGTGAACGCCTTCATCGGCCAGGAGGTCACCCACGGGCGCGAGCACCGCCGGCTGAACGAGCGGCTCGCCGAACTCGGCTACCGCTCGAAGCTGGTCGAGGAGACCCTGCACCGCGACGAAGCGATCACCCCGGGCATGCGGCGCATCCTGCGGGTCGTGACCCGGTTCGGACCGCTGCGCGACATCGGTCGGCAGCTGGAGGAGGACGAGCGCATCGAGCCCGAGCCGATCATGCTGCTCGCCCTCACCGCTGCGCTCGAGCACTACACGGCGACGATGGCCGAGACGCTGCTCACCGAGCCCGACCTCCAGCGCCGGTTCGCCGACGAGGACTTCTTCCGCATGTGGGCCTGGCACGCGATCGAGGAGTGCGAGCACAAGGCGGTGGCGTTCGACGTCTACCGCGCGGTCGGCGGCGACGAGGAGACCCGGCGCAAGGCGATGCGCATGGCGACACTCGCCCTCGCCTTCATCGCCGGATACCACACCGTCGTCGGCGCGCTCCGCGACCGGCGCAGCTACCGCGGGTTCGGCCTGCTCCGCAGCATCGGCCGCCTCCGGTCGAATCCGCTGCTGTCGAAGGAGTTCCGGGCCCGCCTCGCCGACTACCACCGGGCCGACTTCCACCCGCTCCAGCACGACACGACGGCGATCGAGACGGCGTGGAAGGCGTGGCTCGACGACGACGCGCCCCGCCCCGCCGGCCTGGCCCGGGCCCCCTACCCTCGGGTGGCGTGAAGCGACGCCCCCGCCGAGGACCGAAGTGGCCGGCCCCGCCCGGGCCGTCGCCGCGCCAGCACGTCACCGCGGACGGCCGGCCGAAACGGTCGTTCGCCAGCGAGCGCGCCGCGCTCGAGTTCACCCACCGTCACCCCGACATCACCGGCCAGCAGCCGTACCGCTGCCAGATCTGCGACCGGTACCACCTGGCCAGCTCCTGACGCCGTCCGCCGGACACCACCGCACGGTCGCCGCTGGTCAGGCGACCCAGGCCTCGCTGCGCTCCCAGAGCTCCGCGGCCAGCGCCGGCGTGGCCACCTCGCTCGGCGCCTTCGGGGCGCTGTCGGCGTAGAAGCGGCCACTCTCCCCGGCGAGGGCCGGTGCGGTCGCGCAGTGCACGGAGGTCTCGGCGCCCTCCTCGGTCGACTTCATGAACCGGGTCATGATCGGGCGCACCGGCCACGGGATCCGGCGCCAGATGTCGGATGCGATCACGCCCGGGTGGAGCGCGTAGGTGGTGAGCACGGCGGGGTCCTCGCGCCGGGCGAGCTCCTGGGCGAAGAGCACGTTGGCCAGCTTCGAGACGCCGTACTCGGGCATCCCGGTGACGCTCTTCGTCGGACGCTGCACGGCGTCGAAGTCGATGCCCTTGGGCTGGTAGTGCGAGTCGGACGACACGCACACCACGCGGGCGGGGCCGCTGGCCCGGAGGCGGTCGAGCAGCAGGCCGGTGAAGAGGAAGTGGCCGAGGTGGTTGATGCCGAAGGCCAGCTCGAAGCCCTGGGCCGTCTCGCCCCGCTGGCCGGCCACGCCGGCGTTGTTCACGAGGACGTGGATGGGCTCGTCGAGCCCGAGCACGGTGTCCGCTGCGGTCCGCACGGAGTCGAGGTCCGCGAGGTCGCAGGCGACGAAGGTGGAATCGGCACCCATGCCGTCGAGGTCGGCGATGACCTCGGCGCTGCGCTCCCGCGAGCGGTTGACCAGGATCAGGCGTGCGCCCCGCCGGGCGAGCGCCCGTGCGGTGTCACGCCCGATGCCCGTGTTGGCCCCGGTGATGCAGATGGTGCGGCCGTCGAGGTCTCCCATGCCGGGAGTCTCGCACTCAGACGGGTTGCTCGACCCCGTGCCCCAGCCGTTCGGCCCGGCGGACGGCCCGCACGGCGTGCACCACCGCCCATGCGCAGAGCACCACGGTGGTGAGTCCGCTCGCCACGGCCCAGCGCCACGCGTCGGCGAGCGCGGGGCCGGGCGTCTCGGTCGACAGCGCGACCTCGACACCGAGGAAGCAGGCGAACACGACCGCCAGCACCGACCACAACCGCCAACGGCCGATGCGCCGGGCCAGCAGCCCGATCTCGCCGAGCAGCAGCCGCCACAACGGCACCGGCGACCGCGGCCCACGGCGCTGGTCCTTCTCCATCGCCCGGCGCACTCCCAAATAGGCGGCGCCGAACAACAACATGGCTCGAGTCTACGGAGGCGGCGTGATCGGGGCTCGGCGCCCGCCGACGCCCATCGGACCGTGTGGGAGACTCCCGACCATGGCGACGTGGTCTCCCGAGGTCATCGACGCGGCGCTGCGCGAGGGCGACGACCTCGCCGACCGCACGGTCGCCGCCGTCGTCGCCGAGCGCGGTCTCGACGGAGCGATCGAGCTCCTCACCTCCCTGGTCGAGCAGCTCGGGGTCCCCGGCGACCACCCGGCGCTCGACGCCTACCTCGCGGCGACCGGACGACCGGCCGGCCCGCCCGACCCCGAGGCCATGCGGCTCGCCGAGCGGATGTTCGAGGCCCACGGGTGGGTCTTCTTCGGCCTGCTCGGCTGCGCCAGCCTGCCCGAGGGCTACGTCGTCCCCGACATCACCCGCGTCCTGGCGACGACGCAGCAGCTCACCCAGCACGTCCACCGCCGGCTCTGGGAGACGATCCAGTTCACGCTCGACGTGACCCAGCCCGGCGGTCTCGACGCGGGCGGCGAGGGGATCCGTTCGATCCAGAAGGTCCGCCTGCTCCACGCGACGGTGCGGTTCCTCCTCACCCACGAGCCGCCCGACGACCTGCACCGGCATGTTCCCCGCCACGGGTACGCGGTGTCGCTGCTGCGGCGGCCCTGGGACCCCGACGGCGAACTGCCGCTCAACCAGGCGTACCTCGCCGCGACCGTGACCGGATTCTCGTTCGTACCCCTGCGCGGGCTCGAGCGTCTCGGCTACGACCGGGTCACCCGTGCCGAGCAGGAGGCGTACCTCGCCCGCTGGAACATCGTCGGCGAACTGCTCGGCGTGCGTCCCGACCTGCTCGCCTGGACGATGGACGACTCGCAGGACCTGCTCGACGCCGTGCGCGAGCCCCGCAAGGCGCACACGCCCGACGGCGAGGCCCTGACCGCCGCCCTCGTCGACTTCATGACCGACGAGGTCCCGCGGTGGGCGGCGCCGATGCGCGCCATGCCCCGACTCATGATCTTCTCGGTGTGCGACCCCGACACGCCGGCACTGCTCGGCCTGACCCGGACCCGGTGGGAGCGGCTGCTCGGCGGCCCCCTGCTGCGGGTGATGCGGTGGTGGGGCGGTCGGGAGGACGACCTCATGCGTGACCTGCCACCGCTCGCCGCGGGAATGCGCCTGGTCTTCAACCGCCTGTGCCGCGGGATGATCAGCCGCGACCGTGGCTGGGAGCGCGGCCGGTTCCAGGTCCCGCCGGCGATGCTGGCGCGCTGGGGCGTCGACGATCCGTCGGACCGCGCGGCCTGACGGTCAGCGGGCAGGTGCCGGACGGTCGCCGGCGAAGGCGCGGATGACGTCGGCGACCGGGTCGGTCGTCCAGGCGTCGATCAGCACGAGCGGCCGGATGAAGATGTGGCGCGGCGACGCCCAGAACCGGTCCTGGACGAAGGCCAACAGGGTGTGGCCCTGCCCGACGACGGTGCCGTCGCGGGTGCCGATGGCGTGGTGGCGGGCCTCGGCCACGAGCCGGGCGATCGACTCCCCGTAGCGCCAGGAGCTCTCGCGACGCGCCTCGATGTCGGCGTCGATGATGTGTCCGGAGAGCCAGTGCCAGCGGTCGGCCAGGCGCTCGAACGGCGCGACGCGCTCCTCGGCCATCCGCTCGCGGGGCACCATGCCCGCCAGCACGTGGTTGATCGCCTGGAAGTCGCCCCGGAGCTCCGGGAAGGCCTCGCCCGGGGCGATCTCGCTCGCCGCGCACCCGAGGTCGAGGTTCATGTGGGCGTTGACGCCGAGCAGGAGGTGGACGAGCACCGGGAGCCGGCCCCACCGCGACCGTTTCGTCGTCGCGAGGCGCTCGGCCTCCGCGGTCTCGAACGCCAGACGCCAGGCCTCGGTCGGCGTTCGGCCGGCTTGCCAGTCGTCGAACGCCGCGATGAAGCGGTTGGCGAACACAACGTCGAAGCGGCGCATGCGTTCCGGGTCGACGAACGCGCCCGCCGGGCTCGGTCCCTTCATGATCTCGTCGTGGATCGTCTGGGTGACCGACCGGTAGACCGCGGCGAAGTAGCCGATCGGCGAGTGGTGCTCGATCGCCCAGTCGATGATCTCGTCGAGACGGGAGAGGACGCCGGGGATGTCGTCGGGGAGCGCCCGGTCGGTGGTGGTCACGAGCCGACCCCGCCGGTCGCGCGGGGCCCGGCGTACTCCCGGGCGAGCAGCCGCAGCCACGGTCGGGCCTCGAACCGCTCGTACTCGTGGGTGGCGGTCTCGAGCCACCCGTCGGCGTCGGCGTCGCCCAGGCGGCGCTTGGCGACGGCGACGGCGTGGGCGACGGTGTGCCAGAGCACCGCGTCGGTCGATGAACAGGTCCGTCCGACGAACGGCGCGAGCTCGGCGATGGCATGGCGGGCGCGGGCCTCGTCGCCGATCGCCGGCGCCGCCATGGCGAGCCACGACATCGTGTTGATCCAGTCGAAGTCGCGGCGGAGACCGTCGAGGTCGGGGATGCGGACCGCCTCGTCGGCGGCCTCGTCGAGACGGCCGAGCTCCACCAGCCAGGCGACCGACATCACGGTCGCTGCGACGTACTCCGGGTTCGACCGACCGAAGGCGAGCTGGGTGTCGATGAACTCCTCGGTGCGCCCCTGGAGCCTGCGGAGCATGGCCAGCTGGGTGCCCCCGAAGCGGACGGCGTCCTCACCGACCAGCCGGATCCCGGCGGAGATGGCCCGGAACACCTGGGCCTCGGCGTCGTCCAGGCGCCCCTCGAACGCCGTACGCAGCGCGTCGTGCATCGCCGCCGTCCACCGGTGCACGGGCGCGTTGGCGGAGGCGGCCAGCGTGTCCCGGCGCAGCGACGCCCGCCGGAGCAGCTCGACGTCGCCGAGCTCCAACGCCGACACGGTCATCCACGCCCACCCGCCGAGCTCGAGCTCGGGTTCGGCGGCCTCGGCCCCGCTCCGCACGATCTGCTCGGCGTTGTCGAGTCGGTCGAGCGCCGACTTCGGGTCGGTGTCCAGCGCGTGACGCCGGCTCAGCACCCAGGCCCGGAGTCGGTGGTCGCCGAGCTCGGCGGCGATCTTCGATGCGTCGTCGGCGAGGTCGGGCACGCGCGGGTCGTCGTCGCGCAGCACCCCGGCGAGGGTGACGAGCAGCCGGGCCCGGGTCTCCGGCGGCGGCTCGGCCGCGATCGCACGCTCGAGCACCTCGCCGCGCTCGGGGTCGTGGCTGAGGTTGCCGAACGGGTTGAACCCCGCGCCCATCGAGAGGGCGACGTCGGCCAGGAGACCCGCGTCGCCGAGCCGCTCGGCCTCGGCCGCAGCCGTGCGGTGGTGGGGGCGGGCGGCACCGGCGTCGCCGAGCGCGGTCAACGCGTCGGCCAGGCCCTTCGCGGCCCGGTAGCGGCGGTCGTCGTCGCCGGGTTCGGCCTCGACGAGGTCGAGCGCCCGGCGGAAGTGGTCGGCAGCGTCGCCGAACGCCCCGGTGGACGCGGCGTCGGCGGCCGCGGCGAGCGCGTAGTCGACGGCTCGCCCGGCCGTCCCCCCGACGTGGGCCGCGCCCCAGTGGTACGCCAGCTTGGCGACCGTCGACCGGTCGTCGCCATCGCGGGTCTCGAGCGCTTCGGCGATGCGGTGGTGCAGCCTCGCCCGCCGTCCCGGCGTGACGTCGGCGGCGAGCACGTCGGCGGTCAGCGGCAGCACGAACTGGAAGTGGCCGGGCGACGCCTCGTCCTCCCGCACGACGCCGGCCCGCACCGCGGGTTCGAGCGCCTCGTCGACCTCGTCGACCGACCGTCCGTCGATCGCGGCGAGCAGGTCGAGGTCGAACGTGCGCCCGATGACCGCGGCGGTCGTGAGCGCCCGGCCGGTGTTCTCGGCGAGGCTCCCGAGCCGGCCGGCGATGAGCTCGCGGATGCTCTCGGGCAGCGCCCGGTCGACCCGTCCGCCGGCGTCACGGGCCGCCACCTCGGCGCGGACCAACTCGAGCGCGTAGAGCGGGTTCCCGCCCGTGGTGCGGTGCACGCGCTCGACGACCTCGGGCAGGAACCGTCCCGGGTGTTGGCCGCCCGTCGTCAGGATGGCGCTGACGTCGTCGACCGCCAGGCCCTCGAGGTCGAGCCGGGTGACGGTGCGCTCGCGGCGGAGCCGGCCGAGCGCCGAGCGGGTGTCCTGGTCGTCGCGGTCCAGACCGGTGGCGAACGTGGCGACGATCAACACCGCGCCGAGGTCGTGCTGCAACGCCAGGTAGTGCAGGAGCCGGTGGGCGTCGGCGCCGGCGACGTGGAGGTCGTCGAGCACGGCGACGATGGTCGCGTCGGCGGCGACGATACGCAGCACCTCGGCGATCGCCGAGCACGAGGCGATCATCGCCGCCGTGCGGGCGGGAGACG
>JBHIXO010000046.1:0-16099 GCA_041984725.1 Acidimicrobiales bacterium
CGACCACCACCCGGCCGCCTCCGACGACCGCGCCGCCCACGGACACCACCGACCCGCCCCCGACCACGACACCGCCGCCGCCCACGACCGAGCCGCCGCCCCCCGATCCGGGCGACGACCCGGGCGGCATCCTCACGCCCGTCCTCGACCCCGTGCGCGAGGTCCTCGACGAGGTGCTCGACACGCTGGGCCTCGGTCCCGTGCTCGACCAGCTCCTCGGCGGCGACCCCGACGCGCCCTGACCGTCCACGGTCGGCGCGCGCCGCCGCCGTAGGTTTGGACCCATGCTGGAGAACGATCCGCGCATCGATCCGGACGAGCTCCGCAACGTTCGGTTCCCCGGGTCGGCGCGGAAGGTCGACGCCCGCGCCGTCGAACGCTTCCTCGACTCCGTCCGGGCTCGCGTGGAGGCCACCAACGACCTCGTCGACGAGTTGCTGGCCCGCGCCGAGATGGCCGAGGCCGCGGCCGCGTCGTTCCTCGCCGCCGACGGCGACGTGTCCGCGGCCGACCTCGCGGCCGTCGTCCCACCCGAGCCCGTGGTCGATTCCGAGGTCGAGGCCGGCGTCGACCCGGAACCCGAGCCGGAGGTCGTGGCGTCGGCCCCTTCGATCCAGCCCGAGCTGCCGCCGCTCGCCGAGCTCGACGACGACGAGCTCGTCCGCCTCATCGGCGAGGAGACCGCCGCCGTGCTCGCGACGGCCCGCCGCTCGGCGGCCGAGATCCGGTCGAAGGCCGAGGAGTCGGCCGCCCGGGTCATCAAGGAGGCCACGACCGAGGCCAAGGAGGTCGAGGACCGGGCCCGCGCCGACGCCGACGAGCTGCGCTCGGAGGCGTCGTCGGCCCGCGACGACGCCGTGGCCCGCGCCGAGGAGGCCGCCGCCGAGATCCGCAGCACGGCCGAGGCCGAGGCCACCCGGGTCGTCGAGGACGCCCGAGCGAAGGCCGCCGAGCTGATCGCCGAGGGCGACGAACTGCTCGCCGTCGCGGCCGAGGAGGCCGAGCGGGTGGTCGAGGAAGCCAAGTCGCAGGGGCGGACGATGCTGGCCGAGGCCAAGGACGTGCGCGGCCGCGTGCTCGACGACCTCCAGCGTCGCCGCGACGCCGCCCGGCTCCAGATCGAGCAGCTCCTCGAGGGCCGCGAACGGCTGCTGGCCGCCCTCGGAGACGTGCAGACACGCGTCGACGAGGCCACGACGGCCCTGCACGAGGCCGTGCCCGGCGACCGCGACGACGATGCCTTCGCCGACGACACCACCGACGCGATGGTCGACGAGCTCCTGGCCGAGAACGCGGCCCGGCCGGCCGCCGAGGCCGAGACCGCGCTCGTCGCCGAGCCCGAGGTCGCCACCGGGCCCGAGCCCACCACGGTCCGGGACGAGGAGCCCGACGACACCGTCGTCACCGCCCCGGTCGCACCCGACCCCGCCGACGCCGCGGTCGACGCCGAGGTCGAGGTGGAGCCCGAGGTGACCGAGGCCGACCCGGTCGAGCCTGACCCGGTCGAGCCTGAACCGGTCGAGATGGTCGACCCCGACCCGGACGAGCCCGAGGTCGTCGCGGCCGAACCGATCCTCGCAGACGATCCCGACCCCGAGTCCGACGACGACGACGACACGGTGGTCGACCTCACCGGCAACGACACCGACCACCCCGTTCTGGGCCCCGAACATGAGCAACGGGACTCATCTGATGGGCCCGGAACCTCGCCATCGGACGACGCCGAGACCGACGACCCCGACACTGGCGACACCGACTCCGGCGACCCCGAGGGCAGCGACGTCGACCAGTTGTTCGCCCGCCTGCGGGCCGAGCGGCAGTCGTCGGTCGCCGATGCGCGTCGCGTCCTCGAGGCGACCCCGGCTCCCGCCGAGGTCGCCGTCGAGTCGACCGCGCCCTCGGCCACCGAGTCAGCCCCCACCGCACCGGCTCCCGTCGAGCCTGTGCCCGCGGCCGCTCCCGTCGAGCCGGCGGCGACGGCCGGCGACGTCGAACACGTCCCCGTCGAGTTCCTGGCCGACGCCGGGCGCCTCGAGGCCCGGAGCACCGCGATCGGCGGCGTCGCCCCGGCCCTGGCCCGCGCCGTCAAGCGCCGCCTCGCCGACGAGCAGAACGACGTGCTCGACATGCTCCGCCGCACCGGCGCCACCGACCTGGCCAGCCTGTACCCACCCGCCGACGACCACGTCGCCACGTACGCGACGCTCGCCACGACCCACCTCGCCGCGGTCGCCGAGGCCGGGGGCGGCGAACCCGTCGACGTCACGACCCTCGCCGACGACCTCGCCGCCCAGCTCGTCCAGCCGCTGCGCCGTCGGGTGGAGCGGGCCGCGGCCGAGATCGAGGACGACGCCGACGAACTCGACGAACGGCTCCGGGCGCTCTACCGGGAGTGGAAGGTCCAGGTCATCGGCCCCGCCGTCGACGACGCGCTCCTCTCGGCGTACGCCCACGGCCAGTGGAGCGCGACACCCGAGGGCACGGCGCTCACCTGGCGCATCGACCCGGCGCAGGGGCCGTGCCCCGACGCGCAGGACAACGCGCTGGCGGGCCCGGTGCCCCGGGGCGAGGCGTTCCCGACCGGCGACGCCTGCCCGCAGGCCCACCCCGGATGCCGCTGCCTGTTGGAGCTCGACGGCGCCTGAACCGGGCCCCACGGCGTCGCGAGGGCACCGTCCCGCGCCATCGGTAGGCTCCCGCCCCACATGCGTCCCCCGTCTGACATGCCCCGCCGGGAGCCCCGCGAGGAGGGCGAACCCCGCAGCAACCGCGGCCGCACGATCCTCGTCATCGCCGCGATCGCGCTGTTCCTGCTGATCACGTCGTTGCGCGGCATCGCCGGCTTCTACACCGACTACCTCTGGTTCGACTCCCTCGGCTACGACGGCGTCTGGTCCGGGGTGCTCGGCGCCAAGGTGTCCCTCGCCGCCATCTTCGTCGCCGCGTTCTTCGTGATCTGTTGGGTGAACCTCTACATCGCCGACCGGCTGGCACCCACGTTCCCGCCCGCCGGACCCGAGCAGGAGGTGTTCGACCGCTTCCGCGACGCCATCGGGCACCGCACCGGGCTGTTCCGCGTCGGCATGGCCTTCCTCCTCGCGCTCGTGGCCGGCGTCGGCATGAGCCAGGAGTGGCGGTCGTGGCTCCTGTTCGTCAACGGCGACAGCTGGGGGAGCGACGACGCCCAGTTCGGCGTCGACCTGAGCTTCTACGTCTTCCGACTGCCGTTCCTGTCGTCGGTGGCCGACTGGGCATTCGCCTCGATCCTCATCATCCTCGTCGTCACGATCGCCGCCCACTTCGCCAACGGCGGCATCCGGGTCCAGCCGGTCGGACCCGGCACGGTCGGCCCCCGCGTGACCGCCCAGGTCAAGGCCCACGTCTCCGTGCTGCTCGGCGTGCTCGCCCTCATCCGCGCCGGCGGGTACTACCTCGAGCGGTTCGAGCTGACGACGTCGACCCGGGGCTTCATCGACGGCGCCGGCTACACCGACGTCAACGCCCAGCTGCCGGTCCTCAACCTGCTGATCCTCATCTCGGTCGCCAGCTTCGCCCTGTTCATCGTCAACATCTGGCGGCGGGGCTGGGTGCTGCCCGTCCTCGGCGTCGGCCTCTGGGGTCTCGTCGCGGTCATCGCCGGTGGCATCTACCCGCAGGTGATCCAGCGGTTCCAGGTGTCGCCGAACGAGTCGTCGCGCGAGGCGATCTACATCGAGCGCAACATCGCCGCCACCCGCGACGCCCTCGGGCTCGCCGACGTGGCCTCGTCGCCCTACAGCCTCAATCGCGAGGTCACCAACGTCGACCTCACCGACAACGAGAGCACGGTCCGCAACATCCGCCTGTGGGACCCGTCGTCCACCGTCCTCGGCCAGACCTTCCCCCGCCTCGAGCAGCTGCTGCCCTACTACAGCCTCAACGACGTCGACGTCGACCGCTACGTGATCGACGGCGAGCTCACGCAGGTCGTGCTGTCGGCCCGCGACCTCGACACCGGCGGCATCCCCGCGTCGTCGTGGGAGGCCCGTCACGTCATCTACACGCATGGCTACGGCGTGGTGATGGCGTCGGGCACGACCAAGACCGAGGAGGGCCGGCCCGACTTCATCCTCCAGCAGGTCCCGGTGCAGGAGAACACCGACCTCGCGCTGGAGCGGCCCCAGATCTACTTCGGCGAGGACCTCGGCGGGTACGCCATCACCAACGCCACCCGCCAGGAGCTCGACTTCCAGGTCGGCGACGAGACCGAGCTGACCACGTACTCCGGCGCCGATGGCGTCGGCGTGGGCTCGTTCATGCGGCGGATCGCGTTCTCGCTGCGCTTCGGCCAGTACGACCCGCTCATCACCGACTTCATCGACGGCGACAGCCGCATCCACTACATCCGCGACGTGCGCGACCGGGTCGAGATGCTCGCGCCGTTCCTCGAGTTCGACGCCGACCCGTACCCCGTCGTGGCCGACGGTGGCGTGAAGTGGATCATCGACGGTTACACGACCACCGACCGCTTCCCGTACGCGCAGCGGGCCGACAACCGTGCCCTGCCGTCGGGTAGCGGGCTCGACGGCCGCTTCAACTACGTCCGGAACTCGGTGAAGGCGGTCGTCGACGCCTACGACGGCACGGTCGAGTTCTACGTCATCGACCCCGACGACCCGATCATCGGCGCCTGGCGCGGGGCCTTCCCCGAGCTGTTCAGCGACTTCGAGGACATGCCCGAGGACCTCGTCGACCACCTGCGCTACCCCGAGGACCTCTTCCGGGTGCAGACCAACATGTGGGCCCGCTACCACGTCGAGGACCCGCAGACCTTCTACAACAACAACGACGCCTGGAACATCGCCCTCGATCCCGGGACCTCCGGCGCGGGCCCGGCCACGCAGACCACGAACAACGCCGGCCAGGTCGTGTCGACGACGGGCGCCCGGATCGACCCGTACTACCTGCTGACCCAGCTGCCGGGGGAGGAGGACGTCGAGTTCGTGCTCCTGCGCAGCTACGTGCCCTTCGGCAACGACGACAACCAGCAGCTCACGGCGTTCATGGTCGCCCGGTCCGACCCCGAGCACTACGGCGAGCTCGTCACCTACTCGATGCCGCGCCAGAACCGCCCCGACGGCCCGGCCATCGTGGCCGACGCCATGCAGTCGGACCCGGTCGTGTCCGAGCAGCAGACCCTGCTCGGCAGCGGCGAGTCGACGGTGAAGTTCGGCAACCTGATCCTCGTCCCGGTCGACGACTCGCTGTTGTACGTGCGACCCTTCTACGTCGAGTCGAACCAGGTGCGCATCCCCGAGCTGAAGAAGGTCGTCGCCTTCTACGAGTCCGACGTCGCCATCAACGACACGCTCGAGGGCGCCCTCACCCAACTGTTCGGGGACCGAGTTCCTGCGCTGGCCGAGGTCGTCGACGACGACGGCACGGCGGTCGACGACCCCGGCGACGGTGAGCCGAGCGACGGGGAGGACGAGGGCGACACCTCGGGCAGCATCGAGGAGCGGGCGGCCCGCCTGCTCGAACAGGCCATCCAGCTCCACAACGACGCCCGCGCCGCCCTCGCCGACGGCGACCTCGGCGAGTACCAGTCGCTCACCGAGGAGGCCGAGGCCCGGACCGACGAGGCGCTCGACCTCCTCTCCACGGTGACGACCACGACCACCGCCCCGACGACGACGGCCCCCGCCACCGACGACACCACGACCACCGAGGTCCCCACCGAAGAGGCCTGACCCCACCCTCCGGGCGGCTGGCGCCCTCGAACTGGCAGGACGAGCGGAACACTCAGGCCGGGGGCGGGACCACCGTTCCTGGAACTGGCAGGACGAGCGGAACACCCGGGGCGCGGGTCAGGCGGCCCGGTCGTCGGGCCAGGCCGCGGCGGGCACGCCCAGCTCGTCGAGCGTGGCGAGCACCTGGTGGCCGACGATGGCCGGGAGCCGGTCGGCGACGAGCTGGCGGAGCCCGGCGAGTGACGGGCAGCGGTTGAGCACGAAGCGGGCGAAGGCGCCGTCGTCGAGCCACGCCGCGTCGTCGGCGCCGAGCTCGGGGACCCGGAACGACCCGATGGCGGTGAGCTGGCGCAGCCGGGGCCAGGTGCACACCCGGTGGAAGGCGGTCACCACGTCGGAGAAGTCGGCGTCGTCGGGGACGCCGTCGTGTTCGAGGAGGCGCATGGCGGGGTGGGCGGCGGTGGCCTCGTGCCAGTGGCGCAGATCGCGGGGCTCGGCGTCGAGCAGCGTGGCCAGCCAGTCGATCGCCCAGTAGACCGAGGCGTCGGCGGGCGGCGGGGCGGTCTCGAGGCCGAGCACCCGGCGGAGCAGGTCGATCTGCTCGCCCATCGGGTCCTCCCCGTCGAGGGACCGGCTCAGCACCTCGTCGCCGGCGAAGCGGGTGCGGTGAGCCACCTCGCCGGTGCGGGAGAGCAGCGCGACGACGTGGACCCGCGTGCGGGGTCGGGCGGCCGGCGGGACCTCGCGGTCGCGGAGGTGGTACGCCCAGCCGTGGGTGAGCAGGCCGACGGCGTGCCAGTCGTCGGGCGCGGTGAACCCGAGCAGGTGCGAGGTGGGGTGGTCGCCGTCGAGGGGCTTCACCCCGAGGTCGAACCCGTCGCCGTCGATCCCGGCGACGTGGACGAGGGCGGGTTCGAGGTCGCCGGACTCCAGGCCGTCGGCGAGGTGGTCGGCGAGCAGGTGCAGCGAGGCGTCGGCCGCGAGGGGGCCGGCGGGTCGATCGGACATGGTGGTGCCTTCCGTGCGTGCTGGCCGACCCGCACGGCAGGCGAGTGGTCGGCGAGCGGTGCCTCGGGCACCGTGGTCGGCGGGGTCCGCCGCCGCGACGGGGCGAGCGTGGCAGACCCCACCGCCGGCGTCAAGGGGCCTTGGTGGCGTCCCCCGGCGTGTACGGGGCGCCGAGCGCGGCGCACACCGCCGCCAACTGCGCCTCGACGAAATCGTCGTCGAGCGGTTCGTGGGTGACGACCCGTCGGAAGAAGAAGGGCGCGATGAACCGCTCGAGGGCGCCGTGCAGGTCGTGGTCACCCGAGATCTCACCCCGCTCGACCGCCCGCTGCAACAGCTCCTGGGACTCCCCGCGCCGCTCGGCGTTGAACGCGAGCAGCCCGCGACGGAGGTCGTCGTCGTGCTCCGCCGCGCCCACGAGCGACGGCAGCATGCGTCCCCAGGGCTCGTCGGTCAGCCCACGAGCGAGGTGGATGGCCTTGTGGCGCAGGTCGGCCACCAACGATCCGTGGTCCGGCGTGGGCTGGACCGAGCACACGACGGTGAACGCCTGGCCGAGGAGGTCGGCGCGGTCGGGCCAGTGGCGGTAGATGGTCGAGCGGGCGACCCCGGACGCATCGGCGATCGCATCGATCGTGATCCGCTCGAAGCCCTCGTCGGCGAGGAGGTCGGCGGCGGCCTGCACCACGACGGCGCGGGTCCGCTCGATGCGGGGGTCGACGTGGGTGGCCGGGCTCATGCGTCGAGTGTCGCGGATGGGTGGTCGGTGCCGGCGCGATCGGGTACCGCGGCGTCGTCGGCGCGTGCGGTCGGCCGATCGGGGTGCAGGAACCACACGACGACCGACGTCACCAGCCCGACCGCGGCGGCGGTGAGGAACGCCGACTGCAGCCCGTCGACGAATGCGTCGTGGGCCGTGCGCAGCAGGGCGGCGGCGGCTTCGGGCGGCGCCTCGGCGGCCGCGAAGACCGCGCCGCCGATCGAGTCCTCGACCGCGCCCCGGAACTGCTCGGGCACGAGCCCGAGCACCGGCTCGATCCCGGCCCGGTAGCCCTGCGACAGGATCGAACCGAGGAGCGCGATGCCGACGGCGCCGCCGACCTCACGGGTGGTGTCGTTCATGGCCGAGCCGACGCCGGCCTTGTCGTCGGGCAGGGACGACACGATCGCCTCGGTCGAGGCCGGCATGAAGGCGGCGAGGCCGGCGGCCATCAGCACCAGCGCGGCGGCGATGACGAGGTAGGGCGTGTCGGGGGTGAACGTGGAGGCGACGAGGAAGCCGGTGGCCTGGAGGGCGAGCCCGCCGGTCACGACCGTGCGCCGCCCGATCCGCTGGGCGAGCGCCGGCGTGCGGGGCGACACGATGATCATCGTGGCGGCGAAGGGCAGGGTCCGCACGGCGGCGCCGAGGGCGGAGTGGCCCTGGACGAACTGCAGGAACAGGGTCAGCACGAAGAACATGCCGAACATGACGGCGAAGCCCATGGTGATGGTGAGCGAGCCGATCGAGAAGCCGCGGTTGCGGAAGAAGCGGGGGTCGAGCATCGGGTCGTGGTGGCGCAGCTCCCACCGGACGAAGGCGGCGAGGCCGACGACGGCGACCGCGAACGCGCCGAGGACGATGGCGGAGGTCCAGCCCTTCTCGGGACCCTCGATGATGCCGAACACGAGCGACCCGAGGCCGAGGATCGACAGGACGGCGCCGACCAGGTCGAGCTTGCGCTGCTTGGTGTCGCGCGAGGTCGGCACCAGCCGGGCGATGAGCACCATGGCCAGGGCCACGATGGGCACGTTGACGAAGAACACCGAGCCCCACCAGAACCGTTCGAGGAGCAGGCCCGACATGAGCGGGCCGATGGCCCCGCCGGCGCCGGCGAACCCGGCCCACACGGCGATGGCGTTGCCCCGCTCCTGCGGCGGGAAGACGTTGGTGATGATCGAGAGCGTGGCGGGCATGATCAGCGCGGCGCCGATGCCCATGCCGGCCCGTACTGCGATGAGCGGCACGGCCGCGTCCATGAACGAGCCGACGACGGCCAGCCCACCGAAGATCGCCATGCCGGCGAGCAACGCGCCCTTGCGGCCGTAGCGGTCGCCGAGGGCACCGGCCGGGAGGAGCAGGCCGGCGAAGACCAGGGCGTAGGCGTCGAGGATCCACAGCTGTTCGGTCTGGGTGGCCTCGAGCGCGCTGACGATCGCCGGGATGGCCACGTTCAACGACGACACGCTCGCCACGATCAGGACCAGGCTCAGGCACAGCACCCCGAGGATCGCCTTGCGCTGCGGATGCCCCTCGGTGGGGTCGAACGAGATGTCGGACATGGTGTTGCACAGTAGGACGGACCGTCCGAGTGTGCAACACGATGTTTCACAAGTTCGGTGCCGTGACCAGGTTGGTGCGGTCGAGGCGCGCTGGTACTGTGGTCGATCCGCCGCGGGGTGGAGCAGTCTGGTAGCTCGTCGGGCTCATAACCCGAAGGTCGCAGGTTCAAATCCTGCCCCCGCCACCAACGAAAATGCAGGTCAGAGCCGGTGCAGTAGCACCGGCTCTTCTGCTGTTTGGGCGATCTTCTAACGGATCTTCTAACGGACGGTCTGCGGTCCCGGTAGGTGCTCTCTGCCTGGCTCCGTTCCCTGCCCACCGCGATCGGGGCAACCCGCCGCGATGCAACCGTCTGTTGCTCTCTTCGGCGGTGGTCCCTGCATGCCCTACTAGGCCTTTGACCTCACGGGAGAGGAGCCAGATCCTTCGTTTCGGTCAGTGGTGGTCGATGGCGGAAGGCATGATCGGACCCGGTTCATCGGGTCGGGCGAGCTGCTCCAGCCCAGGGAAGGGCGCCTACTCCGGTCGACGGCTCTTCCACACTCGTGGGTGTCGCCGAACGTGCACGCAGCCGAGCACGACGAGGGTCTCGTCCTCGACGACGTAGAAGACGCCATAGGGGAACCGGGCCACGAGGGCTCGGCGGATCGGCTCGTCCACGACGGCCGCTGCGTTCGGCCAGTCAGCCGCCGACCGGATCGACGCCTCGACCTCAGCGATGAAGGCGTCGCCGAGGCCGGGTGAAGCTGCCTCGTACCAGTCTCGACCCTCGGCCAGATCCGCCTGGGCCTCGGGGATGACCCGAACCCTTTAGCGTCAATCGCTCGCTCGGAGGCGAGCCAGGATGACATCGAGATCGTCAGCGGCCTCGGGATCGTGCCGGTGGAGCTCGAGCCGCCGCCGCATCTCGGCCGTGGTCTCCTCGTCGACGGGGACCGCGTCGGCGTTCTCTCGAATGCTCTCCCAGATCGAGTCGACCAGCGCCAGGCGCTCGTCCACCGGAAGGCTGTTTGGACATGGCACGTCCCGCCTGCCGGTTCACCAGCCGGCGGCGAGGACGATGGCACCCTGAAGGGCACCGACGGCGCCGCCCAGTACGCCGCCGATGACGACGAGGATGATCTCGTCCTCTTCGAAGATGCCCCGGAGCATGCGCTCGAACTGGTGCTTGTCGAGGACCGACAGGCGTTCCTCGATGAGCTCGTCGAGACGCAGATTGTGGGACAGGTGCTCCTCGACGACGCCACGGGCCTGGGGCACGAGGTCGCCGAAGCGCTGCGTGAGTACGAAGGTGACCTTGTCGAGCTGTTCGTCGGTCAGCTCGGCCCCGGCGACCATGGCCAGCATGGGCCGGAACTGGTCGAGTTGACCGCGGGCCGTGGCCAACAGCTCGGCGACCAGCCCGCCGGCGGCCGGGTTGGCGATGACGTGGTCGATGAGGTTGGCCGGCGTGAGCACCTCGTTCCCGGCGATGCGCCCGTAGTCGTGAGCGATCTCGGCCTGGCGTTTCGGGAACATGCCCTGGTAGGTGATGAGGCCGAGGTAGCGACGAGGCTCGAGCGGCCGGAAGATCATCTGGATGGCGAGCCAGTTGGTACCGAGCCCGACGATGGCGCCGACGATCGGCATCGTCCACCACAGGCCGAACACCGAGTAGGCGGCGGCCTGGAAGATGCCGACGAGGAAGCCGAAGACGCCGCCGTAGAGCTGGATGAAGCGCAGCTCGCGGTGTCCGACCTCCTGGGCGACCCGGGCCAGCCGGTCGGCGTTGGGGCCGCTGAGCTCCTCGACCACGAGCCGGTCGAGGTCGATCAGGTCCTCAGCGTGCTCGCCCATCCCCACCAGGGCATGGCCGACGCTCTGCTCCACCTGGCCCAGGATGAGGCCGCGCACCTGTTCCTGGGCGTGCGGCGCCATTGCGTCCCAAGCGCCCGGGGCGACGATGTCGAGCGCCTCGCCGAGCATGGCATCGATCTCGGCGGGGTGCTCAGCCACGAGCCGCTGCACGAGGCCGTGGGCGTCGAGGCGCTCGACCATGTCCTCGGGGCTGAGGACGTGCCCGGTGGTGGTGGCGATCTCGGCCGCGAACTTCGGCGCCAACCGATACACGATGCCCTGCCACTTCACGGGCCCCACGCCCCAGGGCTCGAGGGGGTGGAAGACCATCTTCACCGCTGCCCAGTTCGTGATGTAGCCGATGAAGGCGGTGATGAGGGGAACGGTGAGGAAGAGGACGAGGGTGTCGTTCACGGCACGCCCCGCTACCCGTTGACGACGTTGAGGAGCTGGCCGATCTCCTCGTTGGCGTTGTCGGGGACGATCAGGTCGTCGAGCGACGCGATGGTGCCCCAGTTGTCGCGCACCTGCTCGGGCGTGAGCTCCTTGGAGTAGTAGCCGAGCGGCTCGGCGACCACGACGCGGCTCACCCGGCCGCCGGCAACGGACAGGATCTGGCCGGTGACGTCGCACTGGTCCGAGGCGAGGTAGACCACGACGGGGGTGACGGCCTCGGGATCGAGGGCGTCGGCCATCGGGCCGAGCAGGTCCTCGGTCATGCGGGTCCGGGCGCCCGGGGCGATGACGTTGGCCAGCACGTTGCGCTTGCGGCCCTCCTGGGCGAGGGCCTTGGTGAACCCGACGAGGCCCATCTTCGCCGCCCCGTAGTTGGTCTGGCCGAAGTTGCCGAACAGCCCGGCGGCCGAGGTCGTGTTGATGACCCGGCCGTAGCCCTGCTCCCGCATCAGCTTCCAGGCCGGGAGCGTCACCCAGAAGGCGCCGTAGAGGTGCACCTGCATGACCGGCTCGAGCAGCTCGGGGGTCAGGTTGTGGAAGGCCTTGTCCCGCAGGATGCCAGCGTTGTTCACCACGATGTCGACCCGGCCGAAGGCGTCGATCGCGGTCTGCACGATGGCCTCACCGCCGGCCTGGCTGGCCACGGAGTCGGTGTTGGCGACCGCCTCGCCGCCGGCGGCGTTGATCTCGTCAGCCACCTGCTGGGCCGGTCCGGTGTCGGCACCCGTCCCGTCGACCGTGCCGCCGAGGTCGTTGACCACGACGCGGGCGCCGCGAGCGGCGAGCTGCAGCGCGTGCTGGCGGCCCAGCCCGTGGCCCGCCCCCGTCACGATCGCGACCTGTCCGTCGAATCCGATGTCCGTCATCTCGTCCTTCCCGCCGGGGTCTCTCCCCGGTACATGTGACATCGGCGATTCTATGTCCTACCGTCGCGCCAGAACCGAGTCCGACCCGCCGGGCGGACACGTGATGCCACAGGAGGACGAGATGACGGTCAGCCCCGCGAGCGTGCGCGAGGAAGCGGAGACGTGGTTCCGAGACAACTGGGATCCCGAGATTCCCCTCGGCCACTGGTGGGAGCGGCTCGCGGACAGCGGCTGGGGCTTCCCGACGTGGCCGGAGCGCTGGTTCGGGCGGGGTCTCGGCAGCGACCAGGCCAAGCAGGCCGACGCGGCTCGGGCTGCGGTCGGCGCGGTCGGACCGCCGAGCGGCATCGGCGTCATGATGGCCGGCCCCACCATCATCGACCACGGCACGGAGGAGCAGTGCCAGCGGTTCCTGCCCGACATGGTCACCGGCAAGGAGGTCTGGTGCCAGCTGTTCTCCGAGCCCGGCGCCGGCTCCGACCTGGCCGGGCTGCAAGCCCGGGCCGAGCGTGACGGTGACGAGTGGATCGTCAACGGCCAGAAGGTGTGGACCTCCGGGGCGCAGTTCTCCAAGTGGGGGATCCTCATCGCCCGCACCTCGGTCGATGTGCCCAAGCACGAGGGCATCACGTTCTTCGTCATCGACATGGACCAGCCCGGAATCGAGGTCCGACCGCTCAAGGAGATGACCGGGGGAGCCACCTTCAACGAGGTCTTCATGACCGACGCGCGGGTCCCGCACGACAACGTCATCGGCGAGCCGAACCGCGGCTGGGGGGTTGCGGTCACCACGCTCGCCCACGAGCGCAACTCCCTCGGTGCGTCGGGGATGGCCAGTGCGGCCGGCGGCGTGATGATCGGGCGCAACGACCTCGATCGACCGGCCGGTCGCAAGAGCGGCGGCGGGGGAGAGATGGCCGGGATGGCCGCGGCCTTCGGCGGTGGCGGTTCCATGATCGCCGGACTGCCGGCACTCGTGGGCCGCGCCGACGACAAGGTCCTGCGCGACAAGGTGATGCGCATCTACACGCTCATGGAGATCACCCGCTTCACGAGTCTGCGGGTCCAGGCGGCCAAGGCGGCCGGTCGGGGTCCCGGCCCCGAGGTCTCCACCGGCAAGCTCGTCGCCTCCGAGCTGGTCCGCCAGCTGCGCGACGTCGGGCTGGATGCGCTCGGGCCGCACGGCCAGCTGATGGGCGACGACACGCCGCTGGGGGGCATGCTCCAGCAGTTGGCGCTGTTCAGCCCGGCCATCTCCATCGCCGGCGGGTCGGATCAGATCCAGCGCAACATCATCGGCGAGCGGGTGCTCGGCTTGCCCGGTGAACCCCGCGTCGACAAGGACGTGCCCTTCGCCGACCTGAAGGTCGGGACCCAGCGATGAGCGATCCGAGCGGTTCCGAGGTGCGGCGGATCCGCACCGGCGCGGGCATCAGCCTCGTGCTCGAGCGCTTCGGCCACCACTCCGAGCTCCCACCCGTGCTGCTGCTCCACGGTGGCGGCCAGACCCGCCACAGCTGGTCCGGCACCGCCGGTGAGCTGGCCGCTCGCGGCTACGAGGCGTGGACCATGGACCTGCGGGGCCATGGCGACTCCGAGTGGGCGTCCGACGGCGACTACACCACCGACGCCATGGTCGAGGACCTCGACGCCGTGTGCGCCGAGATCGGACGGGCTCCGGTGGCCGTCGGTGCGTCGATGGGCGGCATGGTGGGCCTGGTCAGCGAGGGCTCGCTGCGTCCCGGCCGCTTCCGCGGCCTGGTCCTGGTCGACATCGCCACTCAGCTCGAAGCGGCCGGCGTCGATCGCATCGTCGGGTTCATGTCCGCGGCGCCCGACGGGTTCGCCAGCCTGGAGGAGGCGGCCGATGCCATCGCCGCCTACCGCCCCAACCGACCCCGACCGACCAACCTCGACGGCCTGCGCAAGAACCTCCGTCAGGGCGAGGACGGCCGCTGGCGCTGGCACTGGGATCCGGCCTTCCTCTCGGGCAAGAGCCGTGATGGCCGCACCGACGTCGACACGCTCGGCGACGCGGCCCGCAACCTGACCGTGCCGACCCTGCTGGTCCGGGGCCGCATGTCGGACATGTTGAGCCTGGAAGGTGTGGCCACCTTCCGCCAGCAGTGCCCGCACGCCCAGTTCGTGGACATCGCGGATGCCGGCCACATGGTCGTCGGCGACCGCAACGATGCCTTCACGGCGGCGGTCGTGGACTTCGTGGACCAACTGGCCGAGCAGGACGACGACGAGGAGCTGGCCAGCTGATGGTCCCCACCGATCCCCACCTGTTCCGACTCCCGGCCGAGGACGAGGACCGCCCGCGGTTGCTCGGCTCCTACGCACCCGAGTCGGACCTCCACTTCTGGCCCCGCCGCAAGCGGTGCCCCGTCACCCGCACGCCCGTGCAAGACGTCGAGCTCGGTCCGGTGGGCACGCTGTACGCCTGGACCTTCCTCCACGTGCCCCGGATGGGCAAGGTGTCCTTCGGCGACACCGGTGGGTACGCCGTCGGCCAGGTCGACCTCCCAGAGGGGGTCCGGGTGCAGGCGCCGCTCATGGGGTCCCAGCAGGACTGGTCCATCGGCGACCAGATGGCGCTCACCTTGTTCCCGGTCGGCACCGACGACGACGGCAACGAGCTGGTCACGTTCCGCTTCGAGGTGGTCCGATGAGCTCCAGGATGAGTCGCCGGGTCTTCGTGGTCGGGGTCGGCATGCACCCCTTCGGCAACGAGGGCATCCCCGCCACCGACATGGGTTACGTGGCCGGGGTCGCCGCCCTCGACGACGCCGGGGTCGACTTCCCCGAGGTCGGCGCGCTCTACAACGGCTACATCGGCGGTGGGATCACCGCCGGCGTGCACATGGCCAAGGACCTCGGTCTCACCGGTCTGCCCGTCACCCACGTCGAGAACGCTTCGGCCACGGGCTCGTCGGCCTTCGGCGAGGCCGTCCATGCCGTGGCCGGCGGACGAGTCGACGTGGCCATGGCGCTGGGCTTCGACGACATGAACCGCATGGGCGGCCTGGGCCGCAGCGGCCGCGGCGGCCTGGGCGCCGAGGACGTGATGCTGCCGGCCGCGTTCTTCGCCATGTGGGCCACCCGGCGCATGCACGAGGTCGGCACGAGCATGGAGACCTTCGCGGCCATCGCCGCGAAGAACTGGAACCACGCGCGAGAGAACCCGATGGCCCAGCGCCGGGCCGACCACGAGATGACCGTCGAGGAGGTCCTGGCCTCGACCATGATCTCGTACCCGCACACGTCGAAGATGGCGTGCGCGGCCGGCGGCGGCGCCGCGGCAGCGATCGTCGCCTCCGAGGACGTGGCCCGTCGCCTGGGCGGGCCGATGATCGAGGTGGTGGCGTCACAGCAGCGCTCGGAGACCTACACCGAGGGCCACGTCTTCCTCGGCGCGGTGATCGGACCGTCGCAGAGGACCCGCGACACCGCCGGGGCGGCCTACGAGCAGGCTGGGCTCGGACCTCGCGACCTGGACCTGGTGCAGGTCCACGATGCGTTCCCCATCGAGGAGCTCGTGTACTACGAGCTGCTCGGCATCTGCGGCGACGGCGAGGGCGACAAGCTCGTGCTCACCAAGCCGCTGGGCAATCGGGCCGATGAGAATAATGTGAGCCGCGGTCGGCAGGTACGCCAATGCTGCACTTTGGCCGCTGGGATTTTGGGCCTGGTAGAGCGTGACCGGCACGTCGAGCGAGAGCTTCTGGGCTGCCTCTTCGGCCAGTTGGTACCAACCAGGCTCCGTGTCTCGGTCGATGCGGTACGTGGTCTTCAGCAGGTCAAAACGCACCGCTTCTGCCTGATCTGCCCTAACGCGATTCGAGGCAAACCAGTTCCAGACCTCCGTTTCTTCTCGT
>JBHIXO010000047.1:0-16026 GCA_041984725.1 Acidimicrobiales bacterium
TGCGGCGATCGCCTGGCCGATGCCCTGGCCCACGCCGATGCAGTCCGGCGTCTCGCCGGTCTGCGCGCAGCTCACCGACAGCCATTCCTCGCCGCCGTGGAGGAAGCCGCCGGCGGCGTACCGCTCGCGCAGGCGCGTCGTGAGGTCGGCGGCGAGGCGGCGCTTGGCCGGGCCGTCGGCCGCGGTGTTCCACTCGTCGGCGTCGCGGTCCTCGACGGCGACGAAGGTCGGCTCGCCGCCGGTCGTGAGACGGACGTCGCCGGTGCGCAGGGCCCGGTCGACGATCGCGCCGAGGGCGTCGATCTCCTCCCACTGCCCCTGCAGGTAGGGGCGGGTGCTGCGCGGCGACTCGAAGACGCGCCGCACCTCGTTGTGGTAGCCGAACTCGACCTCGCACGGCGACGTCGCCCCCTCGATCGGCGCGGCGTTGCCGGGCGAGGGCGTGGCGGCGAGCGGGATGTGGCCCTCGCTCGCGAGCAGGCCCGACGTGGGGTCGAGACCCACCCAACCGGCGCCCGGCAGGTACACCTCGGCCCACGCGTGGAGGTCGGTGAAGTCGACGGTCGGGCCGGAGGGCCCGTCGAGCGCCTCGACGTCGGGCTGGAGCTGGACGAGGTACCCGGACACGAAGCGGGCGGCCAGCCCGAGCCGGCGCAGCAGCTGCACGAGCAGCCAGCCGCTGTCACGACACGAGCCGCGGGCCCGCTCGAGGGTCTGGTCGGGGGTGAGGACGCCCGGCTCCATCCGGATCTCGTAGTCGACCCGGTCCCGCAGGCCCTGGTTCAGCTCGACGAGGAAGTCCATCGTCTTGGTCTCGCGCCGGTCGACCGCCGCCACGTACTCGTCGAGGAGCGGGCTGGCGACCGTGCCGAGGTAGGGCGTGAGGTCGGCGGCGAGCGCCTCCGGGTAGGTGAAGGGCGAGGTCTCGGCGTCGGGCTCGAGGAAGAAGTCGAACGGGTTGATGGGCGTGAGGTCGGCGAGGACCTCGACCGTGACGTCGAGGTGGTCGATCGGCTCGGGGAAGACGACCCGGGCCGCGAAGTTGCCGTACGGATCCTGGATCCAGTTCAGGAAGTGGTCGCCCGGGTCGACGACGAGCGAGTAGCCGAGGATCGGCGTGCGGGTGTGGGGCGCCGGTCGGAGCCGGATCGTGTGGGGCGTCGCCGAGACCGGCCGGTCGAACGTGTACGTCGTCCGGTGGTCGATCGCGACCCGGATGCTCACGCCGCCGGTGCGGGCTCGGCGCCGACCCGCGGGAGGAAGTACGCCGCGGCGAGCGCGGCGTGCAGGGTCATGAGCGCGGACTGGAAGTCGTCGAGGAAATCGTGGAGGGCCCGGGGGTCGACGCCGTTCGACGGGCGGTCGCCGAGGAGGCGTTCGGCGGCGGCATGGGCCTCCTCGACGTCGTCGTCGAAGGGCAGCAGCCGCACCAGTTCACCGATGCCGTCGACGCAGAACCCCATCGACCGGGGGAAGCGCCGGTCGTCGACGACGAAGTCGGTGACCCGCACGCCGTCGACGGTGACCGTGGACGCGCGGCGGTACATCTCCTGCGCGTTCAAACTGCGCAGCACCCCGAGCCAGCGGACGTCCTCGTAGGGGCTCCGGTCGGCGGCGGGCGCGGAGAGGTTGGCGTGGCCGAGCAGCGACGTGGCCCGCACGTCGAGCACCCGGCTGGTCAGGTCGGCCCGTTCGACGAGGCGGCCGAGCTCGAGGAAGCGGAACTGCGGCCCGCGACTCATCGACCCGTGCAGCACGCCGTCGATGCGCTGGCACCGCTCGACCACCTGTTCGCAGAGGTCGATCCGCACGCCGCGGCGACTGCAGTGGTCGATCGTCGGCCGCATGTCGAGCCGCATCTGGTTGATGCAGTTCCACACCATCACCGGGAAGGCGGTGCGGGACACGCGCAGGTTCTCGCGCGCCCGGTCGATCGCGTTGACGAGCGACCCCGGGTTCGACCGGTCGCGGAGCAGGTACTCGACGACCCGGTTCTCGTCGACGGCGTCGTGGCGGTCGGTGTACACGTCGTGCACGCCGGTGATCGACAGCAGCGGCGACCAGTCGGTGTCGACGTCGACGGGCAGGTCGACGAGCAGGTCGGTGTGCTCGCGCACGATGCGGGCGGTGCCCTCGATCCGCTCGAGGTGCCGGCCGAGCCAGTAGATCTCCTCCGCCGTTCGGGAGAGCAGCATCGGGGTCAGGCCTCCTGGGTCTGGGACTGGGACTGGGCGCCGGGGTGCAGCTGTGACTGCGTCTGCGTCGGGATCCGGCGGGGCTCGACGAGCGTGTCGACCACCCACGTGTCCTTCGAACCGCCACCCTGGGACGAGTTGACGATCAGCGACCCCTCGGCCCGGGCGACCCGGGTCAGGCCGCCACACGTGACGTAGCTCTCGTCGGCGAGGACCGTGAAGGGGCGCAGGTCGACGTGGCGGGGCGCGAGCTCGCCGTCGCACAGCGTCGGCACGGTCGACAGCGTGATGACGGGCTGCGCGACCCAGCTCCGCGGGGTCGCCTCGATGCGACGCCGCACCTCCTCGAGCTCGGCCGTGGTCGCCATCGGGCCGACGACGATGCCGTAGCCGCCGCTCTCGTTGGCCGGCTTGACCACCAGTTCGTCGAGGTGGGCGAGCACGTACCGACGCTCGTCGGGATCGACGCAGCGGTAGGTCGGCACGTTGGGGATCAGCGCGTCCTCGCCGAGGTAGTAGCGGATCAGCTCGGGGACGTAGCTGTAGACGACCTTGTCGTCGGCGACGCCGGTGCCGGGCGCGTTGGCCATGGCGATGTTCCCCGCCTTCCACGCCCCGATGAGCCCGGGTGTGCCGAGGACGGAGTCGGGGTTGAAGACCGAGGGGTCGAGGAAGATGTCGTCGACCCGCCGGTAGAGGACGTCGATGCGGACGCGACCCTCGACGGTGCGCACGTACACGATGTCGTCCTCGACGACGAGGTCCTGGCCCTCGACGAGCTCGGCGCCCATGCGGCGGGCGAGGAACGAGTGCTCGAAGTACGCCGAGTTGAAGATGCCGGGCGTGAGCACGCCGATCACCGGTTCCTCGCCGCTGCGGGGCGAGAGGGACCGGAGCGCGCTGAGCAGGCGCTCGGGGTAGGCGTCGACCGGCAGGATCGACGCGTCGGCGAACAGCTCGGGGAACACCCGCTTGGTGACCATGCGGTTCTCGAGCACGAACGACACGCCCGACGGCACCCGCAGGTTGTCCTCGAGCACGTACATCGTGCCGTCGGCGTCCCGCACGAGGTCGCTGCCGCAGACGTGCGCCCAGACGCCGAAGGCGGGGGTCGCGCCGCGCAGCTCGGGCAGGAACCCCTTCGACTCGTGTACGAGCGAGGCGGGGACGATGCCGTCGCGGATGACCCGCTGGGCCCCGTACAGGTCGTCGATGAAGTGGTTGAGGGCGACCAGGCGCTGGACCAGTCCGGCCTCGATGCGATCCCACTCGCGGCGTTCGACCACGCGCGGGACGATGTCGTAGGGCCAGGCCCGGTCGATGTTGTCGCCGCCGTCGTAGACGGTGAACGAGATGCCGGCCGACTCGATGGTGGACTCGGCCGCGGCCTGCCGGGCCCGCAACTCCTCGGGCGGCATCGCGTCGAGGTGGGCCATCAGTGCCGCGGCGGCCGGACGGGGGCTCCCGTCGGTCCCCCGCAGCTCGTCGTAGGGCTCACGTAGGCGTGGGGAAGGCGCCACGCATTCCTTCCTACGGACGTCGTGTGACGCGTCCGTACCCCTTCTGTTATCACTTCATGAACGGGTGGCGCGGGCGCGACCGCGCCGGCTCAGGTCAGCGCCTTGCGCACGAACGTGCCGCGGACGACCAGCAACACGAGCAGCGCCCCGGCCGCGCCGGTGAGCAGGTAGTGCGGTGTGCCGAGGCCGTCGCGCACCCCGCTGACGCCGAGCCAGGCGACCGTGGCCCCGACGAACGGGCTGAGCAGGAGCACGCGGCGGGCGCTGTAGGCCAGCTCACCACGGACGACCTTGGCGAACTCGAGTCCGGCGGCGATGGTCAGGGCGAGGACGAGGCCCTGGTCGCCGGCCTGGAGGTCGTCGCCCCACGACGACAGCAGGAGCACGACGGCGGGCACGAAGCCGGCGAACGCGGCGAGGCAGCGGCGGCACAGGTGCACCGACCCGATCCGCACGCAGCGGTCGGCGTCGCAGGCGTAGTGGTGCGAGAGGACGACGGGGCGCAGCGCGGCGGCGGTCTCGCGTTCGGTCACGCTCCATGTGTCGGCGCCGGAACGGCCGACTTGAGCGATCAGTCCAGTTGTTCGTGCAGGAACGAGGTGACCTGGGGCCAGATCTCGGCGACGAGGTCGGGGTCCTGCGTGCCGAGGGCGTTGTGCGGCGCCATGAACGCGTGGCCGGTGCCCTCGTGGACCGTGAGGGTGGCGTCCTTGCCGAGCCCGCGCAGGTGCGACTCGAGGGCCCGGGCCTGCTCGGGCGGGAAGAAGTCGTCGTTCTCGGCCATGTGGCCGCGGATGACGGCCTCGATCGCCGAGAGGTCGGCGGGACCGTCCTCGATCGGCGGGAAGCCGTAGAAGGGCACGGCGGCCTTGACGGCGTCGGGCCGGAGCGAGGCGAGGACGAACGTGAGCATGCCGCCCATGCAGAACCCGACGACGCCGATGCCGTCGCCGGTCGTGGCGTCGAGGCCGAGCAGGTGGTCGACGGCGCCGCCCATGTCGCGACCGGCGCGGTCGATCGGCAGGTTGGTCATGAGCTCACCCGCCTTGTCCATCTCGTCGTGGGCGGCGAGGTCGCCGTGGTACAGGTCGGGGGCGAGGGCGACGAAGCCGGCCGCACCCAGGCGGTCGGCCATCTCCTTGATGCCGGAGTCGAGGCCCCACCACTCCTGCACCACGATGACGCCCGGACCGGAGCCGGACTCGGGGGTCACCAGGTAGCCGCGGGCGGTGGACCCGTTGCTCGCGAACTCGACCATCGTCGACGTGGTTCCAGCCATGGGGCGGAACCTATCGCCGGGAGCAGGAACCCGTTCGGCGGGCGCCGAAATCGGATCGGTGCACCGCCGCATCACCGCCATCCTCCTCGGGACCGCCCTCGTCGGCGCCCTCTGGGCCGCCGCTCCCGCCGACGCCGTCGGCTACGACGACGACGCCTACCGGACGTTCGACCTCGACAACGTGACCCGCTCGCTCGGCCGCCAGACGGCGCAGCTCACCTCGGTCGAGTACGGGCTCGACTTCCTGTCGACCGCTGCCGAGTCGCACCTCGAGAACCAGGTCGACCAGATCCGCGACCTCCCGAACGGCCGCGTCTACGGCGGGCTCGGCCAGCACCTGCCGGGCGGATCCGTCGGCGACCCCGAGGCGTACCACGAGGTCTCGTCGACCGAGGTGAACTTCCTCTTCCGCTCGGGGGCCAAGCTCGAGGGCCACCTGTTCGCACCCGCCGCCGCCACGCCCGGCACCACGCCGGCGGTCGTGATCACCACCGGCTCCATCCAGGGCACGCAGCACATGTACTGGTGGGCCGCCCGCACGCTGGCCCGGGCCGGCTACCTCGTGTTCACGTGGGACGTCCAGGGCCAGGGCGAGTCCGAGGCCACCCCGCACGCCCCGGGCCAGGTGGTGCCCTTCGTCGACCCCGACAGCTCGCAGGGGTTCACCGACGCCGGCGTCCCGTTCCAGCAGGCGTTCAACTTCCACGAGGGCACGATCGACGCGCTGCGCTTCTTCCTCTCCACGCCGGCCGACCCCTACACGCCGGGGGGCTGGGACGCCGGCGACGTCGCCGCCGCCCGGGCCGCCCAGGACGCCGGCCGCGAGCCGATCGACTGGTTCAACCCGCTCTGGACCGTGTTCGACGGCGACAACCTCGGGATCGCCGGTCACTCGCTCGGCGCCTCGGCCGTGTCGAACGTGCAGCAGTGCTCCGACCGGTCCGAGCGCTGGCGCGAGATCGTCGACTTCTGCACCCGGTCGTTCCCGATCGACGCCGTCGTCGGCTGGGACCGCCTCAGCGCCGGCAGCGACGACGACCCGTACGTACCGGTCGTCCCCGGCATGGACCAGCAGGCCGACGGCTACTTCCTGAACCCCTCGCCCACGACCGAGTCGCCGGGCCGCGCCGAGCAGTTCTCCCGGGTGCGCGGCGGCGGCTTCGCCGCATGGCGGGCGGCGGGGCTCGACACGTACACCCTCACCGTGCGGGGCGGCACCCACCTGGAGTGGACCGAGGTCCCGTACATCCTCCCGGCCACGACCTACGGCGTCGACATGGCCGACCACTACACGCTGGCCTGGTTCGACCGGTTCGTCCACCCGGACCCGGCCCGGCGCGCCGACGCGCTCGACCGTCTGACCGACGGGCCGGTGCCGGGCGCCGACGAACGGGCCAGCGGTCTGGTCGCGCCGTGGCGCGCCAACCTGATGTCGGCCCGGTACGCGGGCGGCTACTCGCTGACGCCGGTGGACGGGAGCGCGCGGGTCGAGGTCGAGGACCTGCGGGCCGCCGCCGGGCTCAGCCCCGTCGGCGACTGGGCGGGCGCGAACGCCGATCGGGCCCAGCCCCGGCCCTGACCGACATGGTGGCCGACCCGATGGCTGGAATCGTGGGAACCGTGTCCTTGACGCCATCGGTGCCGGGGGCGACGCTGGACGGGTGAGCACCGACGTCCCCGCCGAGCGGCGCATCGTGATCCCGATGTACCCGGGGATCCAGCCGCTCGACGTCGTCGGTCCCCACGAGGTGCTGGCCGGGGCGAACGCGGCGCTCGACCACCTCAGCCGCCCCGACCCGCGCTACCGGATCGAGCGGGTCGCCGCCCGGCCCGGGCCCGTCGTGGGGCCGAGCGGGCTCGCCATCGTCGCCGACGCCGCCCTCCCCGACCCCACCACCCCGGCCGACACGGTCCTCGTGCCCGGCGGCGACGGTGCGGTCGTCGCGAGCGCCGACGACGAGACCCTGGTCGGGTGGCTCCGGGCGGCGACCCCGCACACCCGCCGGCTCGCCACGGTGTGCTCGGGCGCGTTCCTCGGCGCGGCCGCCGGGTGGTGCGACGGCCGGCGCGTCACGACGCACTGGTCGCGCGCCGGCCAACTGGCGACCGCGTGCCCGGCGGCGACGGTCGAGCCCGACGCGATCTACGTCCAGGACGGCCCACTGTGGACCTCGGCGGGGGTGACCGCCGGCGTCGACCTGGCGCTCGCGCTCGTCGAGGCCGACGTCGGTGCCACCGTGGCGCAGCTCGTCGCTCGCCACCTCGTCGTGCACCTCCGTCGCCCCGGCGGGCAGACGCAGTACGCCGCGCCGGTCTGGAGCGAGCCGTCGGCGACGGGCCCGGTCGCCCGGGCCCGCGACGTCGTCCACCACGACCCGGCCGGCGACTGGGACGTCGCCAGCCTCGCCGACCTCGTCGGACTCTCGCCCCGCCACTTCGCCCGGGTGTTCCGGGCCGAGGTCGGCGACACGCCGGCCCGCTACGTCGAGCGCATCCGCGTCGAGGCCGCCCGTGCGCTGCTCGACCGCCCGGACGCACCGGGCCTCGACGAGATCGCCCGGCGCTGCGGCTTCGGGACCGCCGAGACGTTGCGTCGGGCCTTCCACCGCCGCCTCGGCTGCCCTCCCGACCAGTACCGCCGGCGCTTCGCCGGCACCGCCTGACCCCACCACCCAGGAGACCACCGTGCAGATCGCCATCGCCCTCTTCCCCCAGGTCACCGCCCTCGACGCCATCGGGCCCTACGAGGTGCTCCAGCGCCTGCCGGGTGCGACCGTCACCTTCGTCGGCGACGAGACCGGCGAGATCCGGACCGACAACGGCTTCCTCGGGCTCACCGTCGACGCCACCTACGCCGACGTCCCGGCCCCCGACGTCGTCGTCGTGCCCGGTGGCGTCGGCACGCGCCAACTGGTCGACGAGGGCACCCCCGTCCACGACTGGCTCCGCCGCGCGCACGAGACATCGCGGTTCACCACGTCGGTGTGCACGGGGTCGCTGGTGCTCGCCGCCGCCGGGCTGCTCGACGGGCTCGACGCCACCACGCACTGGAGCACCTACGAGGACCTGCGGGCCCTCGGGGCCGAGCCGACCGGTCGCCGCGTCGTCGAGCACCTCGACCGGCGGATCATCACGGCGGCCGGCGTGTCGTCGGGGATCGACATGGCCCTGCGCCTGTCCGAGCTCCTCGTCGACGCCGACGCCGCCCGGGCCATGCAGCTGATGATCGAGTACGACCCGCAGCCGCCCTTCGATGCGGGCAGCGTCGAGAAGGCCGGGGACGCCGTGATGACCCGGGTCATCGAGTACGCCGCCACCAAGCAGTAGGCCCCCGCTCGCTCGGCGGAGGACACCGACGCGCCGCCGTCGAAGTCCCCCGGCGTGCAACGGGGGTGCGGTGCGATCGTGGCGGTCCTGCTCGTGGTCGCGAGCGCGTTCGTGCTCGCGCCGGTGAGCGAGGCCGTTCCGTCGTCGGCGGGCCCGGACCTGCCGGTGCTGGGTCCCGAGGTGTCGGGGCTCGTGGAGCGGGGCCGCGCCGTGTTCCACGAGGGCGGACGTCCGGTCGCAGCCGCCCTGCCCGCCGGCACCACGTCGGTCGGGGTCACGTGGATCGGCCCCACCGCGGGGGTCGCCGTGCGCAGCCACGGCCCCGCCGGGTGGACCGAGTGGGTCCACCTCGCCGACGAGGCCGACCACGGCGACGACGGGACGCGACCCGCCGGCGCCCGGGCCGCGGGTCCGGTGTGGGTCGGCAGCGCGGCCGACGCGATCGAGGTCCGCCCCGACGGCGACGTCGAGGGTCTCGCCGTCCGGGTCAGCGGGTGGTCGGGCGACCAGCCCGCGCAGCAGCGGGCGCTGCTGCCGACCGCGTCCCGTTCGCCGGTGCTGCGTCGCGCCGCCTGGGGTTCGCCGGGCTGGTCCCACGCGAACTGCCCGGAGGGGCCCGAGCTCACGAGGCCGGTCGAGGCGGTCATCGTCCACCACACCGCGACCACGACCTCGTACGGCCCCGACGACGTGGACGACATCCTCCGCTCCATCCACCGCTTCCACACCCGCACCCGGGGCTGGTGCGACATCGCCTACCAGTTCCTGGTCGACCGCTTCGGGCGGATCTGGGAGGGGCGCAGCGGCGGCATCGCGTTCGCGGTCGACGGCGGCCACGCCCGCGGCTTCAACGAGGCGACGACCGGCATCTCCCTGATCGGCGACTTCGACCACAGCGACGTCCCCGTCGCGGCCCTCGACGCCGTCGGCCTCCTCGCCGGTTGGAAGGCCGCGATCAACGACTTCCCCGTCGACGGCACGGTCCGCCGGGTGAGCGGCGGCTCGACGAGCATCCCTGCGGGGCGAGCCGTCGACCTGCCCCGGATCGCGGCCCACCGCCACGTCGGGGCGACGAGCTGTCCCGGCGGCCACGGCTTCACCCGCCTCGGCGCAGTGCGGGCGGTGGCCAACGGGTACCCGGCGAGCGCGGCGTTCGGGTTCGGCCGCGCCGGCGACGTCCCGCTCGTCGGCGACTGGGACGGCGACGGCTCGGACGACGCCGTCCTCTTCCGTGCCGGCGCGTTCCACTTCCGCCGGGGCCTGCGCGCCGGTGAGACCGACCGCGTCGTGGCCTTCGGGCCCCGGCACGCGCAGCCGGTCCTCGGCGACTGGGATGGGTCCGGCGACGCGACCGTCGGGGTGTGGGACGGCCGGCGGTTCCAGTTGCTCGACGTCAACCGATCACCGGGGCTCCTCTCCGGACTCCCGCCGGCGCTCGGTGGGATCCGCACGGTCACGCCCGCGGTGCCCCGGGACTTCCCGGTCGGGCGGGCCGTGCCGCTGAGCGGTGACTGGGACGGCGACGGTGTCGACACCCTCGGCCTCGCCGCCGACGGCGACGTCGTGCTCTTCGGCGACGCCGCCGCCCAGCAGGTCGCGACGCGACTCCGCCTCGGCCGGGCCGGCGACCGCATCGTCGTCGCCGACGAGGAACAGGACGGTGTGGACGAGGTCGGTCTCGTCCGCGACGGCGTCCTCTACCTCGCACCGACCGGGCATCCGGGGGCGGTCCGGGCCGTGCACCGACTGACGTCCGGCGCGATCCCGTTCGTCGTCGACGCCGCCGGCCTCGGCCTGCCGAGCCTGCTCACCGTGCGCGACGGCTGGTGGGACCCGACGACCCCGCCCGGACTCTGAGGGCCGGACTCTGAGGGCCGGGCTCTGAGGGCCGGGCTCTGAGGTCGGGACTCTGAAGCGGCGCGATCAGCGGCGAGCGACGAGACCCGCCGGGGACCACCCGGCCACGGGCAGGTGGGGTGCGGGCTCGCCGATGAGGTAGCCCTGCACCGACATCGGGCCGAGGGCCCGCAGCGCGTCGAGCTGCAGCTGGTGCTCGACGCCCTCGGCGACGACCTCGATGCCGAGGTCGCGCGCCATGGCGAGCACCGCCTTGATCACGGCCGTGTCGGCGGCGTCGGCCAGCGCGATCCGCGCCACGAACGAACGGTCGATCTTGATGACGTCGACCGGGATGCTGCCGAGACGCTCGAGCGCCGAGAAGCCGGTGCCGAAGTCGTCGAGCGCGATCCGGACGCCGAGGTCGTGCAGACGGTCGAGCGTCGCGGTGACCGTGGTGTCGTCGATGGCGAGGAGCGACGACTCGGTGATCTCGAGCACCAGGCGGTCGGCCTCGAGCCCCGACCACGCGAGCGCCTCCGCGACGTCGACCTCGAAGTCGGCTTCGTGCAGCTGCGACGCGCTGACGTTCACGGCGACGGTGTGGATCCGCGGCTCGGGGGCCAGGTCGCCCAGCGCCCGCCGGAGGACGGCCCGGCCGAGCGCGGCGATCTGCCCCGTCTGTTCGGCGACGGCGATGAAACGGTCGGGGTGCACGATCCGCCCGTCGGGGGTGACGAGGCGGGCGAGGGCCTCGACCCCACGCAGCTCGCCGTCGAGCGAGCAGATCGGTTGGTAGTGCGCGAGGACCGCCTCCTCGGCGATCGCCGAGCGCACCAGCATGGCCGCGTCGAAGCGGGACCGGGCCCGCGCCGACATCGACCGGTCGTGGACCACCTGCCCGTCCCGGCCCCGGGCCTTCGCCTCGTACATGGCGATGTCGGCGTCGCGCAGCAGGACCTCGACGCTGCGCCCGCCCCGGCTCGTCAGCGCGCCGATCGACGTGGTGACCACGACGTCGCGCCCGTCGAGCGTGAGGGGGCGGGCCACCTGGGCGCGGACGTCGTCGCACAGCCGGTCGAGGTCAGCCGCCGACCCGTCGGGGTGGGCGCCGGCGATCACGAACTCGTCGCCGCCGAGCCGGGCGAGGACGGCGTCGTCGGGTAGCCAACGACGGAGGCGGCGGGCGACGGCGGCGAGCAGGCGGTCGCCGACCGAGTGACCGAGGGAGTCGTTGATCGTCTTGAAGTGGTCCAGGTCGAGGAAGAGGAGCGTGAAGGGTCGCTGGGACGCGAGCGCGTCCCGGCGGAGCGCATCGAGCGTCTGGTGGAGCAGCAGCCGGTTCGTCAGGCCGGTCAGGGCGTCGTGGAGGGCGGCCCGCCGGATCGCCTCCTGCTGCTCGACCCTGGTGGTGACGTCGCGACCCGAGACGACGATCCCGCCGATGGCCGGGTCGTCGCGGTGGTCGTCGGTGTGCACCTCGACCCAGCGCCACGCGTCGTGACTCGCCGACCAGACGCGGAACGTCGTCCAGTCCTGCATGTTGGTGCCGGCCACCCGGCGGGCGAAGGCCGCCCGCACCTCGGCGAGGTCGTCGGGATGGATGTGGGCGCCGAAGCGGTCACCGGGCGCCATCGGCGTGCCGAGCAACGCCTGCCAGGAACTCGACGCCCACAGCCACCGGCCCTCGATGTCGAGGATCGCGACCATGTCGGACAGCGAGCCGAGGAGCGTCTCGAACCGACGCTCGGTCGCCACGACCTCGGACCGGTCCTCGAGTTGGGAGACGTAGTGGAGCGGCTCACCGTGGTCGTCGCGCGCGAGCGACGTGGTCACCCGGATCGTGACCGTCTCGGCGTCGGGTCGGACGTAGCGCAGGTCGGCCATGAACGAGACCCGCTCCCCCGCCCGGGTGCTGCGCACGAGGCCGAGCACGACCTCGAGGTCGTCGGGATGGCAGAGGTCCTGGAACCGGAGCCCGGAGCACAGGGTGCCGGCGTCGTAGCCGGTGATCTCGGCCATCCGACGGTTGACGCGGAGCCAGCGGCCGTCGAGGGCGGTGAGGGCCAGTCCGAGCGGCGAACGGTCGAACTCCGATCCGAAGGCGCGCTGCAGCGCGTCGTCGCCGATGTCGCGGTGCTGGTTGGCGCGTCCTGGCCCCACGCGGCCGACCCCTTGGTCCGGAGATGTGGCTCACCAGGTTGCCAGAACCTGAACACGCAGCGTGAAGTCGGACGCACGGGTACGCCCGTCGCATCGGGTGGCTAGGGTCCGGCCGCGACCGGGCCGTCCGGTGCCCGGGGAACCGAACGAGGAGCGCCGCCATGCCCACCTTCGAGTCCTACGAGCCCGGTACACCCTGCTGGGTGGACCTCATGTCGCCCGACCCCGAGGCCTCCAAGGCGTTCTACGGCACCGTCTTCGGCTGGGACGCCGAGGACCAGTTCGACGACGACGGCAACCGGGTCTACGTCAACTTCCTGCTCGACGGGGCGGTCGTCGCCGGCATGAGCGAGCAGCCGCCACCCATGAAGGGCATGCCCGCGCTGTGGTCGACCTACGTGTGCGTCGACGACGCTGCGGCCGCCGCGCAGCGCGTCGAGGACGCGGGCGGCATGGTCGCCATGCCGCCGATGCAGGTGATGGACGTCGGGCACATGGCCGTGTTCGCCGATCCGGCGGGCGCCATGTTCTCCGTCTGGCAGCCCCTCGCCCACAAGGGCGCCGCCGTCGCCAACGACCCGAACACCTGGAGCTGGAACGAGCTCAACACGCGGGACATCGAGTCGTCGCTGCCCTTCTACTCGGCGGTGTTCGGCTGGGAGTTCGACAGCCAGGACATGCCGATGGGTACGTACCACGTGATCCGCGGCGGCGAGTACGGCGGGCTCGGCGGGCTCATGTCGATGCCGCCCGGGGTGCCCGAGCAGGTGCCCAACCACTGGATGGTGTACTTCGCCGTCACGGACGCCGCCGCCACGGTCGAGAAGATCCAGGGCGCGGGCGGCACCATCGGCCAGGAGCCGTTCGCCATCCCGGGCGTCGGCACCATGGCCGTGATCCACGACCCCCACATGGGCAGCTTCTCGATCATGCAGCCCGAGGCGGGCTGACGCCCCAGTTGTTCCCCATCGCCATCGGCGTGGCGATGATCGCCGTCGCGGTCGTCGACGTCTTCTGGACAATCACCCCGCACGGACCGACGCCCGGACTCATCGTCAACCGCGTCACCGGCCGGGTGTGGCAGGTCCTGCTCGCGTTGCACGAGCGTCGACCGCGGCACCGACTCCTCTCCGCCGCCGGGGTCGCGCTCTTCGGTGGCACGGCGCTCGTCTGGGTGCTGCTGCTCTGGGCCGGGTGGACGCTCGTGCTGTGCGGCGCGCCCGAGGCGGTGCTCGATGCGACCACGGGGGCGCCCGCCGACGTGCCGAAGCGGGTCTACTTCGCCGCCACCGTCGTGTTCACCACGGGCACCGGCGACTACGTCGCCGGCGACGGCTGGCACCTGGTCGTGGCAGTCGCGTCCCTCACGGGCCTCGGGATCGTGACGCTGTCGGTCAGCTACCTCGTCCCCGTCATCAGCGCCGCGACGCGACGTCGCCGCCTGGCCCGGACGCTCCGGCACATCGGCCGGACCCCGGAGGAGGTGCTGGACAACGCGCGGATCGGCGACCGTTGGGAGCTCACCAGCATCGTGCCGTCGGTGGCCGAGGATCTCGCCGATGTCGCCGAGGCCCATCTCGCCTACCCGGTCCTCCACTATCTGCACTCGTCGGACGAGGCGGCGTCGCTCCCGCTACGCGTCGGGGTTCTCTTCGAGGCATCCCACCGGATGCTCGAGAGCGACGACCTCACCGATCTCGAACGGCAGCGCATCCTCCTCGTCGTCCGGTCGATCGACGACCTCGCCAGGACGCTGTTGACCGAGCGGCGGGACGACCCGCCCGACGAGGCCGACGATCACGACTCCAGGGACGAGAGGCGAGACCGCCTGCTCGCGCTGGCCCGCCAAGACGGCTGGTCGGTGGTCGCCGCCCCCTGACGGCGTCGCTCAGCGGTCGACGAGGATCTGCGCCACCCGCTCGACGGGCTTCACGACCACGGTGCCGTGCTCGAAGTCGCGCTGGAACACGGCGCCGGGGAGCTCGTAGTAGGGGCCGAGCGGCTCGCCGAGCGCGGCCTGCTGCTGGGCGTACCAGACGGTCACGCGGTCGGTGCCCTCCTCGGGGCTGTACGTGTACCAGGCCCGGTCGTCGCGCGCGAGGAGGTAGGTGGCCAGCGCGAAGCGGTTCCACAGCTTGCGCTGCTGCTCGGTCGCCGGCACCCAGACCTTCATCCACACGTAGACGCCCTTGCCGCGCGCCTGCATGTCGACGACGAGGTCGAGGTTGGCCTTCCAGTCCTCGAGGCTCGGGTAGTTGTCGACGAGACCACGGGGCTCGCGGACGAACTGCTCGACCATCCCGGCGTCGGCGGTCGACTCGGCGAGGATGTGGGTCGACTCCTCGTAGAGCGGGCCGTTGGTGATCCCGTTCCACATCACGTACAGACCGGGGAGTTCGGCCTTGATCTGGTCGAGCGCCTTCACCGACTGCCGGAGGTAGTCCTCGGGGGTGTAGACGACACCGGTCGTGGGGTCGATCGGCTTGCCGTCGGTGTAGGTGCGCACCGGCCCGGGGCCGACCGCGTCGACGTACACCCCGTCGAAACCCGGGTGCGCCGCGAGCGTCACGCGGATGCGTTCGACGTGCAGCGCACGCCAGCCCGGGTGTGACTGCTCCATGAGGGTGCTCTTCGGGAACGCCGGCGGGTGGATCAGGGCGCCCTCGTCGGTGCGGGCGAAGTAGTCGGGGTGCTCGGCCAGCGTCTCCTCGTAGATCGGCGTGCCCTCGATGAGGTAGGGCCCGAGGTCGTAGAAGAGCACGACGACGTCGGGGTTGACCTCGTGGAGTCGGTCGAGGCGGGGCTGGTACACGTCGGCGTCGCCGATGAGGACGTCGTGGTTCCGGGCCGCGTCGTCCCACTCCTCGTCGGAGCGTTCGTCGATCGCCTTCCAGTCCGCGGCGTACAGCCCGATGTGGTCGTGCGTGCTGACCGGTTTCGCGTAGAAGTTGCGCAGCGCGCCGCCGGGGACCGCACCGGAGACGAGAACGGCGAACACGATCGTGACCATGATCACGATCGCGCCGGCCCTGCTCGTGCCGGCCGTCCAGGTCGCGGATCGCTCTTCGCCGGCGCCCGACTCGGTCATGCCCACCCTCCTGCTCGGGTTCGACCGTAGCCGCGACGGATTGGGCCGTCCGGTCGGCGGGTACGGGCGCGTCATGGCACGCATCGCATTCGTACTCGCCGACGACTTCGAGGACTCCGAGTTCACCGACCCTCGCGACGCCCTGACCGACGCCGGCCACGACGTCGTCGTCGTGGCGACCTCGACCGACTCCCTCACCGGCAAGAGCGCCGGCACGAACGTCGACCCGGACACGAAGGTCACCGACGTGCGCGTCGACGACTTCGACGCGCTCGTGGTCCCGGGTGGCTACAGCCCCGACCACCTGCGCACCGATGCCGACGTCGTGGCGTTCGTCCGCGGCTTCTTCGAGGCCGACAAGCCCGTCGCCGCCATCTGTCACGCCGGCTCCCTGCTCGTCGAGGCCGACGTCGTGCGGGGTCGACGGATGACGTCCTGGCCGTCCATCCGCACCGATCTGCGCAACGCCGGCGCCGAGGTCGTCGACGAAGAGGTGGTCGTCGACGGCAGGCTCGTGACGTCGCGCCAGCCCGACGATCTCCCCGCGTTCTGCTCGACGCTGCTCGATCTGCTGCCCGCGCCGGTCGTCACGGGCGGCGGTTGAAGGGCGGGCGTTGT
>JBHIXO010000048.1:0-16012 GCA_041984725.1 Acidimicrobiales bacterium
GTGCGCCCGGACGATGGCGACGAGCTCGTCGTCGCCGGGGTCGGTGGCCGGGTGCGACGCCGGCGGGCGCCGGTCAGGCGACGGCATCGGCGAGGTGGCCGACCACGTCGCCCTCGACCATGTCGCGCGCCACGCGGCAGGCGTTGACGACCGCCGTGGCCCCGGAGGAGCCGTGGCTGATGATGCAGACGCCGTCGACGCCGAGGAGCATCGCCCCGCCCGTGTTCTCCGGGTCGAGGGTGCCGTAGAGCGGGAGGAGCTCGGGCATGAGCACGTCGGCCGCGGCCTGCGCCTCGGGGGTGGACCCGAACGCCTCCAGCAGCCGGTTGACGAGCGCCTTCATGCCGCCCTCGAGCGACTTGAGCGCCACGTTGCCGGTGAAGCCGTCGGTGACCACGACGTCGACGTCGTCGGTCAGGAGGTCACGGCCCTCGACGTTGCCGATGAACGTGCCCTTCGCCGCGTCGAGCACGCCGTCGGCGGCGAGCAACTCGTAGGTCTCCTTGCGCAGCGAGTCGCCCTTGCCGGGTTCCTCGCCGATCGACAGGAGGCCGACGCGGGGCGAGGCGATGCCATAGCGGTCGCGGGCGTACGCGGTGCCCATCTGGGCGAACTGCACGAGCCAGTCGGGCTGGCACTCGGCGTTGGCGCCGGCATCGAGCAGGACGGTGTGACCGCCCGACGGGACGGGCAGCGGGGTGGCGATCGCCGGGCGCTTCACCTTCGGCAGGCGACCCATGCGCAGCAGCGCCGACGCCATCGTGGCGCCGGTGTTGCCCGCCGAGATCATGGCGGACGCCCGTCCGTCGCGCACCGCCTCGGCGGCGCGCACGAGCGTGCTGTCCTTCATGCGACGCACGCTCGACCCGGGGTCGGCATCCATCGCGATGACCTCGGTCGCCTCGATCACCTCGAGGTCGCCGGCGAGCGCGGCCACCTCGGCCGTGCCCACGAGCAGCACCTCGACGCCGAGCTCGTCCCGGGCGCGCCGGGCACCCTCGACGATCTCGCCGGGCGACTTGTCGCCGCCGTTGGCGTCGATCGCGATGGGCTTCATGCCGGGGCGCTCGGCGTGGTGGTCAGTCGTGCGGGGGCGTCAGTCGACGTCGACGGCCTGACGACCGTGGTACCAACCGCAGTTGGGGCAGACCACGTGGGGACGCTTGACGACACCGCAGCGGGGGCAGAGGCTGCGGGCCGGCGCCTCGAGCTTCCAGTTGGCCGCGCGGCGGCTCCGGCCCTTGGCCTTCGATGTCTTGCGCTTGGGGACGGCCATGATCGATCCTCGGGTCTTACGCCGTACGTGCGAGCGCGCCGGGGGCCCGGCGCGAACGAGACACCCTACCGGCGTCCCGGCGATGTCACGAATCCGCGTCGGACGGTTCGTCGAAGCGCAGGGCGTCGAGGGCCGCCCACCGGGGGTCGCCCGACGGCGCCGACGCCGCGGCGTCGGCGTCCTCGACCGCGACGTCGTCGACCGTGCGGGCCGGGAACCGGTCGGGGTCGGGGCCGGGACAGTCCTCGCGGCACAGCGGGGCCAGCGGCAGGCTCGACAGGACGAGCTCGCGGACGAGCTCCTCGAGGTCGAGCAGGTCGTCGTCGATCGGCAGGACGTCCTCGTCGACGGGGTCGCGCTGGGCGATCTCGCGGACCTCGACCTCGCCGCCGCCGGTGACGTCGTCGAGGCAGCGGCGGCACGACCCGTACCAGTCGTAGCGGAGCGTGCCGACCACCTCGACGCCGCCCGCCATGGCGGTCACCTCGCCGGTGAGCTCGAGGTCGGTGCCGGGGATGGTCGAGGCCGACGACGTGGCGAGCGGGCCGAGGTCGACCGTGCGGTCGATGCTGCGTCGGCTCCCCGGCTCCCGGAGGAGGTCGCCGACCCGGACCACGAGGGGGCGGGCCACGGCGGCGTCAGATCTCGTCCTGGTCGAAGAACGCCGAGTCGGGGCCGGCCGCACCGGGCGCGTGGTCGGGGACGGCCTCGAGGCGCCGGCGCGGGGCGGTGTCGCCGTCGTCCAGCGGGACCTCGGCGGCCTCCTCGAGGTGCTCGTCGGCGCGCAGGCCGCTGCCCTGCAGCTTCACCCGGCCGGCGTTGACGACCTTCATGGTGCGTTCGAGGACGATCTCGAAGCTGGCGAGGCGCTGGTCGCAGAAGTCCTCGGCCTCGAGCTTGAGCCGGCGCGACTCGGCGTCGGCGGCGTCGATCACGGACCGGGCCCGCGCCTCGGCGGCCTTGACGACCTCGGTGTCGGTCACCATCTCGTCGGCCCGGGCCCGGGCGGCGTCGAGGATCTCCTCGGCCTCGCGGCGGGTGCGGGCCATGAACTCCTCGCGCTGCTTGAGCAGCCACTTGGCCGTGCGCAGCTCCTCGGGCAGCCGTTCGTTCGCCTCGTCGATCAGGTCGATCACCTCGGCCTGGTTGACCGCGACCGACGCCGAGAACGGCATGGGCCGGGCCTGGGCGACGAGGTCCCGCAGCTCGCGCAGGACGGTCTCGACCTGCGGCGCCTCGTAGGGCGACTGGCCGGGGCGGTCGGTCACGAGAAGCGCTCCTTGAGGCGACGTCCCACCGGGTCGGGCACCATCTCGGTGACGTCGCCGCCGTAGCGGGCGATCTCGCGCAGCAGCTTCGAGGCCACGAACGAGTGCTCGGTCGCCGACGGGATGAACAGCGTCTCGACGCCCGAGATCTTGCGGTTCATGTGGGCCTGGTGCATCTCGGACTCGAAGTCGGAGACGGCGCGCAGACCCTTGACGATGACGTCGGCGCCGACGTCGCGGGCCAGGTTCACCACGAGACTGTTGAACTGCACGACCTCGACGTTGTCGAGGTGTGAGGCGCTCTCCTCGATCATCGACTTGCGGTCGTCGAAGGTGAACAGCGGCTCGCCCTTCTGCGGGTTGCGCATCGCCGCCACGATCACCTTGTCGAACAGGCGCGACGCCGTCTCGATGATCTCGAGGTGTCCGTTGTGGATGGGGTCGAACGACCCGGGGTAGAGGACCGTCCTCACGCATCTGCTCCTGACGTGTCGCCGGACGGGTGCGGCGCGTCCGCCGGGCGGGCGAACACGACAACCGTACCGCCGTACGCGCGCTCCCTCACGATCTCCCAGCCGTCGGGGAGCACGGGCGTCCGGTCGGACTCGACGACGACGACCGCATCGGGCGCGAGCAGCGGCGCCACCGCCACGAGCAGCGTCGGCCAGTCGTCGAAGTCGTAGGGCGGGTCGGCGAGCACGAGGTCGAAGGGGCCGTCGAGCCCGGCGAAGGCGACGTCGACCGCGGCCGACCGCACGTCGGCGACGTCGGCGACGCCGAGCGTGCGCAGGTTCTCGGCGAGGACGGCCAGCACGCGCCGGTCGCGCTCGACGAACGTGCAGCGGTTCGCACCCCGGCTCAGCGCCTCGATGCCGAGCGCGCCCGTGCCGGCGTAGAGGTCCAGCACCTCGGCACCGGCGACCACGCCGAGGCTGCCGAGGGCGTTGAAGACCGCCTCCCGCACCCGGTCGGTGGTCGGCCGCGTCTCCCGGCCCGGCGGGGCGGCGATCCGGCGTCCCCCGAGGGTTCCGGCGACCACGCGCACGCCTCAGCCGAAGCCCGACGACGCCGCGGTGTAGGGCATCGAGATCCAGGTCGTCCCGGGGGTCAGGACGATCTCGTCGCCGTTCTGGTCGCGGTACGTGGTGCGGCTCAGGTTGTCGGGCTTGCTCCACGTGCCGGTGGTGACGGTCCCCTGGGAGAAGACCCACGCCTCGCCCTCGCCGGTGACGACGGCGGTGGGCACGAACGCCCCCGCCTTGTCGACCGTCCCCGAGTCGACGGCCTGCACGAAGCGGACGATCACGTTCTCGACCGCGAGCTGGTTGCCGTCGCCGTCGACGTGGGGCACGCCGCCCTGGAAGCGGCGCCACTTGCCCAGGCCGGCATCCCACTCGTAGCGCACGGGTGCACCGCCGGCGCCGCCCGTGAACACCACGTCGACGAAGGTGGCCGGCAGCGCGGCGGCCGACGGGGGCTGGTCGGGGGTGCTCGCGAAGGTCAGGATCGCCTCGGGCGGCCCCGTCGACCCCTCGGGCGCCGTGTCCCGGATGGCGGCGGTGCCGTCGATGAAGGAGTTGTAGGGCGCCGGCCGGCCGCGCTCGCGGTAGTAGAGCTGGGGGACGTCATCGATCGAGCGGGGCACGATCGCCGAGTTGCGGACCTCCTGGCGGAGGATGGCGTTGGCGCCGTGCCAGGCGAACAGGGGCGCGTTCAACTCCTCGAGCAGGCCGACCTCCGAGCCGCGCGCCGAGCGGACCGGGCCGACGGGCGCGGCGTCCTCGGACTGGAACAGGGCCAGCAGTCTGGTCACGGCGCCCTCGACCTGGATCTCGTAGACGACGTCGGCGGCGCCGATGCCCACCTGGGGCGTCGACCGACCCTGCACGTTGTCGTACTTCACGGCGACGACGGGCCGGGCCAGCACCGCGTCGTCGACGGGCTCACCGGTCAGGGCCGACGTGGTCGACGGCAGCGTCGTCGTGGTGGTGGAGGTGGTCGTGGTGCGCCGGGCGGTCGTGGTCGTCGTCTCCTCGGCCTCCTCCTCGCACACCGAGCAGGATCGCCACCGGGATCGCCCGCCTGGCCGGCTGCGTCGCTCGCACTGTGAACGCGGCGGCCAGCAGGGCGAGCGAGACGAGGGCGACCCGGGCGAGGCGGCTGGGGCGCGATCGCATCGCAGGCAGTGTGACACCGCCGTCCCCGGGAGACGCGGCACTACGGTTCGGCGTCGTGGACGAAGGAACCGAGGTGCTGGTCGACCGGGTCATCACGTGCATCGACTGCGGCGGCCGGGCCCACCTGACCAGCTACGAGCCCGAGTTCGGCTGGCAGCCCGGCGACATCACCGTCTACCGCTGCGAGGACTGCCTCGACACCTGGCACCTCGAGATCCCCGAGGAGTGACCGTCGGGCGTCACGTGCCGGGCGACGGCGCCACGTCGCGCACGACGACCCACCGGTGCTTGCCGATCAGGCGGTCGCGGACGAACCCGGCCGCCTCGAAGGTCGAGAGCGCACCGTGGAACAGGAAGCCGGCCGCGACGGTGCCGGCGGGATCGGGATAGCCCTCGACCCGACCGCCGCCGAGGTCGGCGATGAGATCGAGCGCGCCGTGGAGCGCAGCGGTCGCGACGCCCCGACGCCGGTGGCCCTTGCCCACGAAGCAGCAGGCGATCCGCCACGCCGGCGTCCCACCACCGCTCGACTCGTAGGCGGCGCGGTTCTTGATCCGGGGCACCTCCTCGGGCGCGCCGAACTGGCACCAGCCGACGCAGGCGCCGTCGTCGTACACGAGGGCGGCATGCGCGTCGCCGGCGCGCACGAGCCCGCGCTTCCGGTCGCGTCGCTCGCCCGGACCGTGTACGTCACGGGGCGACGCTACCGGCGCCGGGCGAGCGCCGGCCGCCCGCTGGATACAGTCGTTGCCATGAGCACGACGACGACGAAGGCCTCGGCCGAGGACGCCGCCCTCTTCCACGACCCCCTGCGCTGGGCCGACATGGACGCCTGGCACGCCGAGGCCGCCCGGCTGCGTCGCGACTCGCCGATCCTGCGCTGCGAGCCCGAGGGGTACCAGCCCTTCTGGGCGCTCACCCGGCACGCCGACGTGTTCGCCGTCTCCCGCGACAACGGGCACTGGCTCAACACCGACAACGTGGTGCTCGGCCCGCACCAGGACTACCTCGACATGCAGGCATCGGGGTTCCCGCCGCCCGCCTCGCTCGTGCAGCTCGACGGCACCGTCCACCGCGACCACCGCCAGGTGACCAACGACTGGTTCAAGCCCGCCGCCGTCCGCACCCGCCAGGACCGCATCGACGACATCGCCGACGAGTACGTCCAGAAGATGCGCGACCTGGGCGGCGAGTGCGACTTCGCCATCGACATCGCCCAGCCGTACACCCTGCGGGTGATCATGGACATCTACGGCGTGCCCGAGGAGGACGAGCCCCTCATGCTCGACCTCACGCAGGGCATCTTCGGCGCCGCCGACCCCGAGTTCCTCGGCGACTCCGAGGACGCCGGCCACCGGATGATGCAGTCGGTCATGACGTTCATCCAGTACTTCAACGAGCTCACCCACGACCGGCGCGAGTGCCCCCAGGACGACCTCGCGACGGTGATCGCCAACGGCGAGATCGACGGCTGCCCGATGGCCGACGACAAGCGCCTCTGGTACTTCATCATCGTCGCCACAGCCGGCCACGACACGACGTCGTTCGCCCTGTCGGGCGGCATGGAGCAGCTCGTCCGCCGGCCCGAGCAGCTCTGGGTGCTGCGCGACGACCACGACCTGGTCGTCAACGCCGCCGAGGAGTGCATCCGCTGGTCGACGCCGGTCCGCCACTTCCTGCGCTACGCCACCGAGGACCGCGAGGTGGGTGGCGTCACGATCCCCGCGGGCGAGCGCGTCCTGCTGTCGTACCCGTCGGCCAACCGCGACCCCGAGGTCTTCGCCGACCCCGACGTGTTCGACGTGCGCCGCGCCGACGCCGACAAGCTCATCTCCTTCGGCGTCGGCGCCCACTTCTGCCTCGGTGCACAGTTCGCCCGCCGCGAGCTGCGCACGATGCTCACCCGCCTGTCGCGCCAGCACGACCCCCGCGAGCAGGCCGGCGACCCGCAGTGGGCCACCGCCCACTTCGTGTCCGGCGTGAAGCACCTCCCGATCCGCTACCGCTTCCGGGACTGACGCCTCACCCCTTGAAGAGGAACTCCTCGTCGTCCTCGTCGAGGAACAGTCGCAGCTCGTCCACCAGCGCCTCCGGCGGCCCACCGGGCGCGTCGACCAGCTCGAACGCGATGTCGCGGGCGAGGGCCACCGTGGCGCGGTCGCGCCGCAACGACGCCAGCTTGAGGTCGCTGACGCCCTTCTGGCGCTCACCCATGATCGTCCCCTCGCCCCGCAGGTCGAGGTCCACCTCGGCGAGCTCGAAGCCGTCGGTGCTCGCGACGAGCGCGGCGAGCCGCGCGGCGCCGTCGGAGCCCTCCTCACCTGCGCCGTCGCCCCCGACGAGGTAGCAGCTCGACACGTGCGCCCCGCGCCCGACGCGACCGCGGAGCTGGTGGAGCTGGGCGATCCCGAACCGGTCGGCGTCGAGGACGACCATCGCCGTGGCGTTGGGGACGTCGACGCCGACCTCGATCACGGTCGTGGCCACGAGGGCGTCGAGCCGCCCCTCGCGGAACGCCGTCATCGTCGCCTCCTTCTCGTCGGGCTTCACCCGACCGTGGAGGAGGCCGACGCGGTAGCCGTGCAACTCGCCGGCCCGCAGCTGCTCGAAGGTCTCGCTCGCCGAGGTCACCTCGAGCTTCTCCGACTCCTCGACGAGCGGGCACACAACGTAGGCCTGGCGGCCGGCGTCGAGCTCGGCCCGCACGTGCGCCCACATCGCGTCGATCGCCGCCTCGGAACGGGGCCAGTGGGTCTCGATCGGAGTCCGGCCCGGCGGCAGCTCGCCGAGGACCGAGACGTCGAGGTCGCCGTAGACGGTCATGGCCGCGGTGCGCGGGATGGGTGTCGCCGTCATCACGAGCACGTCGGGCACGGTCCCCCGGCTCTTGTCGCGCAGCGCGGCCCGCTGCTCCACCCCGAACCGGTGCTGCTCGTCGATGACGACCATGCCGAGCGACGCGAAGTCGACGTCGGCCGAGAGCAGGGCATGGGTGCCGATCACGACATCGACGTGGCCGGCGGCGAGGTCGTCGGTGATCGTTCGGCGCCGGGCCGCGGGCACCCGGTTGGTCAGCAGCTCGACCCGCAGCGGCCGGTCGAAGAGCGCGCCGTCGTCGCCGACGCTGAAGCCGTCGAGCATGGCGCGGATGCCCAGCGCGTGCTGCTCGGCCAGCACCTCGGTCGGCGCCATCAGGGCGCCCTGGTGCCCGCCGTCGACGGCGGTGAGCATGGCCGCGACGGCCACGACCGTCTTGCCCGCGCCGACGTCGCCCTGGAGCAGCCGGTGCATGGGCACGGGGCGGGCGAGGTCGTGGGCGATCTCGGCGATGGCCCGCTCCTGGGCCGTCGTCAACGGGAACGGCAGGCGGTCGCGGAAGCGGGCGACGAGCCGGCCGGACGTGTCGTGGGCGATGCCGACGGTCGACGCCTCCATCGCCCGCTTCCGCAGCACGAGCGCGAGCTGCACCCGGAGCAGCTCGTCGAACACGAGCCGGGCGCGCGCGACGGGCCACTCCTCCGGCACCTCGGGCACGTGGATGCCCCGGAACGCGCTGGTGCGGTCGATCAGGTCGAGGCGGTCGAGGAGGTCGTCGGGCACCGGATCGGCGAGCTCGCCGGCTCGCCGGAGGGCCTCCTCGACGAAGCCGGCGACGTCCCACGACGTCAACCGGACCTTCTCGGACTGCGGGTAGACGGGCACGACCTTGCCGGTGCGGTCACCGACCAGGTCGACGACGGGGTTCGTCATCTGGCGTCGGCCGCGGAACTCCTCGAGCTTGCCGAAGAAGACGGCTTCGGTGCCCGGCCGCAACTGCTTCTCGCGCCACGCCTGGTTGAAGAAGCTGATCCGCATCGTCGCCGAGCCGTCGGCGACGGTGCCCATCACCATCGACCGGTTGCCCTTGACCCGGCGCGACGTGATCTCGGTGACCCGGGCGAGCACCGAGGCCGTCTCGCCGAGCGCCAGCTCGCGGATCTGTGCCTCGCGGGTGCGGTCGATGTAGCGGCGCGGATAGTGCGTGAGCAGGTCGAACACGTTGGCGATACCGAAGCTGGCGAGCGCCTTCGCCTTCGTCTCGCCGACCCCGCTGAGCCGGCGGATGTCCACGCCGGTCAGCGACGCCAGGGTGCGAGCCATGGGCGCGATCTTGCCCGAGGCCGACGCGCGGCGGGCGGTCCGTCGCGCCGACCCCGGGCAAACCGGGTGGATCGGTTGTGCTGTCGGGGCTACGCGGAGCGCAGCGCCTCGACCAACTCGTCCTTCGACATCTGGCTGCGACCGTCGATGTCGAGCTCCTGGGCCTTCTCGTACAGCTCGTCCTTGGTCCAGTCCTCGTAGCCACCGGACTTGGCGACGGCGCCGGCGACGCGGTCGCCGCTGCGGTCGGCCTGACGGCTGACGCGCCCGGCGACGGTCTCGGCGCGGTCGGGCACGGCGCGCATGCGCCGCTCGACGGCCCCGGCAGCCCCTCGGGCCCGGCGCGAGGCGGTGTCGAACGCGTCCTCGACGTCGTCGGCGATGCGCTCGCCGGTGCGGCGGGCGGTGCGGACGGTGTCCTCGAGGACGTCCTCACCGAGCTCGGCCATCGACGTCACGCCCGTCCACGCGGTGCGGGCCAGGTCGTGGGCGGCGGCGAAGCCGGTCGAGGTCACCAGACCCAGTTGGCGCAGGACCTCGGCCTGGAAGGCGCCGGTCCGCTGCACGATGCGGCCCAGCGGTGCGGGCAGGTCGTCCAGAGCCCGCGACGTCGTGTGCTGGGTGCGCACGGCGAGGTCGGTGAAGAAGGAGTCGATCCGTTCGGTCGTGTCCATGCATCCGCCGTACCCGATCGACGGGACGACGAACGTGAACGAGGTCACAATCGGTGTGACCGTCTCCGGATCACCCGGCCCGGATCACCCGGCTCACTCGACCCCGAACAGGTACGGGTACAGGGGCTGCCCGCCGTGATGGACCTCGGCCTCGACGTCGGGATGGTGCTCGCCGAGCCACTCGGTCAGGTGGCGGGTCGTGCCGGCGGAGGCGCCTTCGCCCTCGATGACCGTCACGAGCTCGTGCCCGTCGACGAGGGCGTCGAGGAGCGCGCAGCACGCCTCGTGGAGCTCGGCCTCGACCGCCACGATCCCGTCGCGGGAGATGCCGAGCCAGTCGCCCTCGGCGATGGGCCCGACGTCGCAGGACGAGTCGCGCACGGCGCGGGTGACCTCGCCGTGGATGACGGCCGACGCCGCCTCGCCCATCGCCTCGACGTTCTCGTCGGCCGTGGCCTCCGGGTCGTAGTTGAGCAGCGCCGCGAAGCCCTCGGTGATCGACCGGGTGGGCAGCACGCGCACCGTCTTGTCGGTCAGGTCGTCGACCTGTTCGGCGACGGCGATGATGTTCTTGTTGTTGGGCAGCACCACGACCTCGGGTGCGGGCACCGCCTCGACCGCCTCGAGGAGCTGCGCGGTCGACGGGTTCATCGACTGGCCGCCGGTCACGACCTGCTGCACCCGCAGGTTCGTGAAGATCCGCCGGATGCCCTCGCCGGTGGCCACCGCGACCACGCCGCAGGGAACCGGGGTCGGGGCGACCTCGGGCGGGGCGTCGGCCTCGCGGACCCAGCGCTCCTCCTCGATCTCGTGGAGCTCGTCGAGCAGGTCGGTCACCCGGATCTGGCAGGGCCGGCCGATCTCGATCGCGGCCTCGATCGCCGCGCCGATCTCGTCGGTGTGGATGTGGCAGTTGAAGATGCCGTCGCCGCCGACCACCACGATCGAGTCGCCGATGCCGGCCCAGACCTCACGGAACGCGGGGATGGCGGCGTCGGGGGCCTCGAGCAGGTACATCACCTCGTAGCGCAGCTCGGAGACGTGCTTGCCGGTCTCGGGCGTGACGTCGCCGGCGTCGCGCCGACCGAGTCCGGCCGCCACGTCGACGTCGGTGTCGGGGGGCGCGGGGATGGCCCGGCCGTCCACGACGTGGAGCAGGGCGTCGAGCAGCAGCAGGAACCCGGCCCCACCGGCGTCGACCACGCCCGCTTCGGCCAGCACCGGGAGCAGTTCGGGCGTCCGGTCGAGCGACGCCTGCCCGGCGTCACGGGTCGCGGCGAGGACGGCGAGGAGGTCCGAGCCCCCGACGACCGCGGCCCGGGCCGCCTCGGACGACTCGCGCACCACCGTGAGGATGGTGCCCTCGACCGGTCGCTGGACGGCCTCGTACGCGAGCGCCGACGCCCGCTCGAGCGCCGTCGCCAGCACCGCGCCGTCGGCGCTGTCGTGGTCGCGGACGATCTCGGTGACGCCGCGCAGCAGCTGGGACATGATCACGCCCGAGTTGCCCCGGGCGCCCATGAGCGAGCCGTGCGCGACCGCCTTGCACGTCGCCGCCATGTCGGCGTCCGCCCCCGTACCGGCGAGCGCCTCGCCGACCGAACGGAGCGTGAGCGTCATGTTCGTCCCGGTGTCGCCGTCGGGCACCGGGTACACGTTGAGCCGGTTGATGGCGTCCTGGTGCTCGGCGAGCGCGTCCCCGAACACCCGGATGGCGTCGGCGAACGCGGCGGCGTCGAGCCTGTCGAGCGTCGTGGTCATGGACGGTCAACCTTACGCAGCCGTCCACCGACGCACCGTCCGGCGCGCGGCACCGTGATCAGGAGTCGGGGATCAGGACTCGGGGCTCAGTACTTGACGACGGCGGGCAGCGACTTGGCCTGGTCGATCCAGCCCTGCACGACCTTGGTCGACGGCGTGCGCTGCACCAGCTTGTTCTTCTTCTTGGTGTTGACCGTCTCCATCGCCTCGGCGAGGTTCTCGGCGTTGCGCCGCTTGAGCTCCTTGACCGTGTCGACGCCGGCGGCCTCGAGGAGGTCGGAGTACTGGCTGGACACACCCTTGATCCGCATGAGGTCGGCCCGGTTCACCCACTCGAGGATGCGCTTGTCGCCGAGCTTGGTGAGGTCGGCGAGCTCCTTGCGACCCTTGCGGGTTGCGCCTCGTTCGAGGAGGGCCTCGCAGGTCCGGATGCCCGCACCGCGGAAGATCGTCCGGTACTTCTCGCCGATGCCTTCGATCGCGGAGATGGTCGCCATGGTTGCCTTTCGCCTGCCGGTCTCGGGACGGGAGACGCGCGACTCGCCCGCTCCCGGGCGGTGAGGGTACGGAATCCGCGGCGGCCCGTGGGGCGAATCACCCGGCGCCGTCGGCGCCCGCCCGTTGGTGGCCGCGTTGACGGCAGCGTTAGGGTGGCCTGACCCAGCAGCATCCGGAAGGCCAGGAGGGCTCCGTGCAAGGTGTGATCAAGTCGTACGACCCCGGATCGGGCGATGGCGTCATCCTCGCCGACACCGATCTGGCCGAGTACGACGTCGCACCCGGCGCCCTCGACGGCACGATCTTCCGGATGTTGCGCCAAGGCCAGCGGATCGTCTTCGACCTCGACGACGACGGGCGGGCCACGGCGCTGCGGCTGGGTTCCGAAGTGGACATGAGCACGCCGCACTTCCCCCAGGACGACGTGCCCCTCGAGACCGGGATCTGAGGCGACCAGCACCGACAGGCGCGAACAACGGATCCCTCGACCAAGTCGCAACGGCGCGACGAAAGGCGAGACACATGGGAGCAACGACCAGCAACCAGGAGCTGAAGGCGTGGGTCGACGAGTGGGCGTCGATCTTCGAACCTGACGCCATCGAGTGGTGCGACGGATCCGACGAGGAGTGGGACCGGCTCACGTCGCTGTTGGTCGAGCAGGGCGCGTTCACGCGTCTGAACGACTCGAAGCGCCCCAACTCGTTCCTGTGCAACTCCGACCCCGCCGACGTGGCCCGGGTCGAGGAGCGCACCTTCATCAACTCCCCCGAGGAGATCGACGCCGGCCCCACCAACAACTGGCGGGCCCCGGCCGAGATGAAGGAGGAGGTGCTCGCCTTCTACCGCGGCGCGATGCGCGGCCGCACGATGTACGTCGTGCCCTTCTCGATGGGCCCGCTCGGTTCGCCCATCGCCCACATCGGCGTGCAATTGACCGACAGCCCCTACGTCGCCGTCAACATGAAGATCATGACCCGCATGGGTCAGGGCGCGCTCGACGTCCTGGGTGACGGCGAGTGGGTGAAGTGCCTGCACTCGGTCGGCTACCCCCTCGTCGACGCCGACGGCAACCGTCGTGACGACGTCGCCTGGCCCTGCGACGCCGACAACAAGTACATCTGCCACTTCCCCCAGGACCGCGAGATCTGGTCGTACGGCTCGGGCTACGGCGGCAACGCCCTGCTCGGCAAGAAGTGCTTCGCCCTGCGGATCGCCTCGACCATGGCCCGCGACGAGGGCTGGATGGCCGAGCACATGCTGATCGTCAAGGTCACGCCGCCCCAGGGCGAGGCCAAGTACGTCGCCGCCGCGTTCCCCTCGGCCTGCGGCAAGACCAACATGGCCATGCTGGTGCCGACCCTGCCCGGCTGGAAGGTCGAGTGCGTGGGCGACGACATCGCCTGGCTGAAGTTCGGCGACGACGGCCAGCTCTACGCCATCAACCCCGAGGCCGGCTTCTTCGGCGTCGCCCCGGGCACGAGCGAGGAGACCAACCTCAACGCGCTGCGCTCGCTCGACGAGAACTGCATCTTCACCAACGTCGCCAAGACCGACGACGGCGACGTCTGGTGGGAGGGCCTCTCCGAGCCGCCCGCACACCTCGTCGACTGGAAGGGCAACGACTGGACCCCCGAGTCCGGCGCTCCGGCCGCCCACCCCAACGCGCGGTTCACCGCCCCGGCCCGCCAGTGTCCGGTCATCGCCCCCGAGTTCGAGGACCCGAAGGGCGTGCCCATCTCGGCGATCCTCTTCGGCGGCCGCCGCGCCACGAACGTGCCCCTCGTGACCGAGGCCCGCTCGTGGGAGGACGGCGTCTTCCTCGGCTCGATCATGAGCTCGGAGAAGACGGCGGCCGCGGCCGGCAAGGTCGGCGAGGTCCGCTTCGACCCGTTCGCCATGCTCCCCTTCATCGGGTACAACGCCGGCGACTACATGCAGCACTGGCTCGACATCGGCGAGCGCAGCGGCGCCAAGCTGCCCAAGCTGTTCTGGGTGAACTGGTTCCGCCGCAGCGAGGACGGCTCGTTCCTGTGGCCGGGCTTCGGCGACAACAGCCGGGTGCTCAAGTGGGTGCTCGAGCGTCTCGAGGACCGGGCCCCCGAGGACCGGGCCGGCGCGACCGAGACCGCCATCGGGCTCGTCCCGACCCCCGACGCCCTCGACACCGACGGGCTCGACATCGACCCCGCCGTCCTCGAGGAGCTGCTCGCCGTCGACAAGGAGTCGTGGCGCCAGGAGATCCCGCTGATCGAGGCCCAGTTCGACTTCATCGGCGAGCGCCTGCCCGCCGAGCTGCGCGACAAACTCGACGAGCTCGAGAAGCGCCTGTCCGAGTGATCGGAACGGGCTGACCGGTACGCCCGGCCCGGCCCGATCCGGGCCCCGGACGCGAAACGACCCCCGGCCTCGGCCGGGGGTCGCTGCGTTTTCCGGGGTCAGGCCGGCGGCGCCGTGGGCGCCTCAGATGTTGCGGCTGGGCAGCGGGAGCAGCCCGACCTGGCGGCACCGGTCGGCGAGGCCGGCCAGGGCGTCGACGTACTCGTCGCGGGCGAGCCCGCCGGCGAGGTACTCCTCGCGCAGGTCGAGGAACATGCCCTCGACCAGGAGGTCGACCAGCTGCTCGAACAGCCGGTCCTGGAGGTCGTCGTCTCCGTCGACGAGCTGGATCGTCCCGAGGATGTCGTCCTGCTCCTCGGCCACCCGGTTCACCAAGCGCTCGTGTGCGTCCATGACTCAGGGTTCGCCACCACGCGCAGCACCTCCTTCCCTCCGCTCCGAGAATTTCCGGGCACCGAACGGGGGCGATCCCGCCATCGGAGCCGCCATCCGATGGCTGATCGACAGAAAACATGAGTTGCCAACACTCAGGTTTTCTCGTATCGTCTGCACCAGAACCCGTTCACCGCTTGTAGGAGGTTCCCGTGCTGCTCCGCTTCGATCCCTTCCGTGAGTTCGACCGCATGACCGAGGAGTTCGACCGGGCCACCGGCTCGGGCACCCACGCCCGCTCCATGCCGATGGACGCCGTCAAGCGCGGCGGTCACGTCGTGGCGACGATCGACCTCCCCGGCGTGCGCCGTGAGGACCTCGACGTCAGCGTCGAGCGCAACGTCCTCACCGTGAAGGCCGTCCGACACCCCGACGTCGCCGAGGACGACGAGCGCCTCGTGGGCGAGCGCCGCCACGGCGAGTTCGCCCGCCAGCTACTCCTGGGCGACACCCTCGACGCCAGCCGGGTCGAGGCCGACCTCACCGATGGTGTGCTCACCCTGCGCATCCCCGTCGCCGAGACGGCCAAGCCCCGGTCGATCGACGTCGGCACCGGCGCCGGCGCGGGACAGGCCGCCCTCTCCGCCTGACCGCCCTCTCTCCCCCGCCCCCGACCACGTCCCCCGCCGCGGCGGGGGACGTGGCGCGCCTACCATCCGCCCCCACGCCGGAGCACGGGAGGTCGACCATGGCCGTCAGCGCCTACATCCTCATCCAGACCGAAGTCGGCAAGGCCGCCGACGTCGCCACCGCCGTGGGCCAGATCGAGGGCGTCGTCACCGCCGAGGACGTGACCGGCCCGTACGACGTCATCGCCCGCGCCGAGGCCGCCGACGTCGACGAGCTCGGCAAGATGGTCGTCAGCAAGGTGCAGCACATCGGCGGGATCACCCGCACGCTCACCTGCCCCGTCGTGCACCTCTGACTCGTCGACGTCGGGCCGCCGCCGGGCGGGACCGATCGCGCTCTGGGTGCATCTCGCCGGCAGGGCGCCGACCGGATGCACCCGGAGTCCGGACTCAGGCCGGGATGACCCAGGTGGCGTCCGCGGTGCGGTGGTCGACGGCCACGTCGGCGGGGACGTCGCCGCCCTCGGCCTGGACGCCGATGGTCACGCCCTCGGGCGTCGAGGCGACGGCGAGCACGGCGGCGTCGGCGGCATCTTTGAGTTCGACAAGGAGGCGGTTGGCCTCGGACATGTCGATGGCGTAGTCGGATTTGACGAGGATAAAGATCAATAACGGAGAGGGAGATGGCGGGATCGTCGAGGTTCTCAAGTACGGCGATAGGAATCTGATCGGGATCGACGCGATAGAGGAAGCGTTTCCACTCGGGACAGCCGCCGAGGCCATTGATAAAGGTGATTTCGGCGCCGATGAAGGAAGTCTGGAATATGGGAAGCAGTTCGACGCCGGTGCCGATGCGGCCGACGGGGCCGGTGGCCTCGGA
>JBHIXO010000049.1:0-16007 GCA_041984725.1 Acidimicrobiales bacterium
CCGGCAGCCCATCGACATCGATGCCATCCGATCGCTGTTCGAGCTTCGCGGTGCGATTGAAACCATGTCCGTCAGGCTTTTCTGCGAGCGCGCCACTGAAAGCGACATCGAAGCCCTTCAACGACAGTGGCGAGATTTTCTCGAAAAGCGCCCCGAACTTGCCGCGCGCCAGATCGTCGAACATGACGAGGAGATCCACGAGGCGATCGCCCGCGGTTCGCGCAACTCCGAAGCTCTGCGTCTTCTCAGGGACATCAACTCGCGAATTCGTTTCCTGCGCGTCGTGGCGCTGGAGCGCGACAACCAGTTCGTCGCCGGCGTGATCTACGACGCCGCCAAGGACGAGCTCTTCATCGCCGAGAAGGGCAAGGGCGCCTATGTCAACAACCGGCGCATGCGCGTCTCGGGCCGTCGCGAGCCGAGCGAGATGCTCGTCGGCATGGGCGTCCCGCATATCGGCAAGGGCGGCCATCCGCTCTTCCTGCGCGAGCTCGGCGCGGTGATGACCCGCTTCTCCAATGTCCGGCGCATGGGCTGCGCCGCCCTCGATATCGCCTATGTCGCCGCCGGCCGCTTCGACGCCTATTGGGAGCGCGAGCTCAACACCTGGGACTTCGCGGCCGGGGCCGTGATGATCCGCGAGGCGGGCGGCACCTTCGGCACGCTCGACGGCAAGCAGCCGACCATGGCGCGCGACATCATCTGCGGCAACGAGGGTGACGACACCATCGACGGCGGGGCCGGCGACGACCTGCTCGTGGGCAACGCCGACGACGACACGATCGACGGTGGTCCGGGCAACGACGACATCCAGGGCTCGGCCGGCTCCGACACGGCGTCGTTCGAGTCGTCGTCGGCGGGCGTCAGTGCGGACCTCACCACCAACACCGCATCGGGGGACGGGTCGGACACGCTGTCGTCGATCGAGCACCTGATCGGCTCGGACCACGCCGACGTGCTGTCCGGGAACGGGCAGGACAACCACCTCGAGGGTCGGGCCGGGCCCGACCTGATCGACGGCTCGGCGGGCAACGACGTCCTCCGCGGCGAGGGCGGTCCCGACGACCTGCGGGGCGGACCCGGTGACGACATCCTCGAGGGCGGCGCCGCCGGCGACCTCCTCCGGGGAGACGGCGACGACGACACCATCGTCGGCGGCAACGCCACCGACACCGTCGTGTACACGACCGCGACCGTCGGGGTGACCGTCGACCTCGGCGCCGGCACGGCCACCGGCCACGGATCCGACACCATCTCCGGGGTCGAGGACATCATCGGGTCCCAGCAGGGCGACGACCTGACGGGTGACGGTGGTCCCAACAAGATCCAGGGTCGGGGTGGCGACGACGTCGTCGACGGCGCCGGCGGCGACGACGACGTCCGCGGCAACGGCGGGTCCGACACCGTGCTCGGCGGCGAGGGCAACGACCAGGTCCGCGGCGGCTCGGCCGGCGACATCCTCGACGGCGGCCCCGGCGACGACGCCATCGACGGCCAGACCGGCGCCCCCGACCAGTGCGAGGGCGGGCCCGGCACCGACACCCACGTGGGTGGGTGCGAGGTCCTGTCCGGCATCCCGTAGGCGGGAACGGATTCCCGGCGGGACGCGGAACGGCCCCGGGCTGAGCCCGGGGCCGTTCGCCGTCAGGTGATCGTGGTCCCGATCGGGACTCGGGGGTCAGCCCCCGTTCGTCGGGTGGGCAGCGTTGGAGATGTTGTCCACGAGCTCGCAGGTGAAGGCGAGGTCGGTGGTACCGCCGCCGCCGTTGCAGCTGTCGGTGCCGTTGTGGCCGTACATCGTGTCGTTGCCCTGGTTGCCGACGATCTTGTCGTTGCCGTTGTGGCCCTCGATCGTGTCGTCGCCGTCCTCGCCCCGGAGGACGTCGTCGCCGCCGGCGCCGTGGATGTAGTCGTTGCCGTTGCCGGCGTAGACCACGTCGTTGCCGCCCTCGCCGAAGATGCGGTCCCAGCCGTTGCCGGCGTGGATCACGTCGTTGCCGTCACCGGCGCAGATGGTGTCGTTGCCGCTCTTGGCTTCGATGTAGTCGTTGCCGGAGCCGGCGACGATCACGTCGTCGCCGCCCGTGCCGACGAGGACGTCGTCGCCGTCGGTGCCGACGATGGTGGCCGGCTTGCCGTCGCAGTAGAGGGTGGCGGGCGGGGTCGACGCCGGGGGCTCGGTGGCGGGCGGCGCGGTCGCCGGAGGCGCCGTGGTGGTCGGGGCCGCCGTGGTCGGCGGAGCCGTGGTGGTGGGGGCCGCCGTGGTGGGCGGGGCCGTGGTCGGCGTGGTCAGCGGGCCGACGTACTCGAGGAAGGCGGCGTCGTGGGCGCCGACCGTGATCGAGGTGACCGTGGCGCCGTCCTGGGTGCGGTACTTGGCGCCGAGCGAGTTCGTGACCGGGTCGTTGTGCGGGTTGACGACGACCATGCCCTCGCTGAAAGAGCGCTCGAACCAGCCACGGGCCTCGACGTAGCTGCCCTCGGGGGTGCCGAGGCCGTGGTGGGCCTGGGGCTGGGTGTCGAGCGGCGTCGGCGGGTTCGAGCAGGGCGGGGCGCAGCCGTTCTTCACGAAGAAGAACTGCGAGCTGTCGCCCGAGCCGAGCAGGAAGGAGCCGAAGGTGTAGCGGTACCACTGCGACACCTCGTGGGCGGCGCCGTCGGTCCAGACCTTGGTGACCGCCAGGACGCCGGTGCCCTGGGCCTCGCTGTGGGCGATCATGTCGACGTTCTGCTTCCAACGGGTCACGTTGGGGAAGTGGTCGATGGCCGCCGTCGGGTGCCGGATGAAGCTCTCGGCCATGCCGAGGTGCGAGGCGCCGGCCAGCTCGTGGGCGCCCTTGTCGAAGTAGCGGGGGCCGCTGCCGAGGCCGTTGAGGGCCACGGTCACACCGGGCAGGGCGTCACGCAGGTGGGAGGCGATCCGGGCGGTGTCCCGGGTCCACTGGTCGAGGTCCCAGCCGGTGCCGGTGCGGGGGTCCACCGGGTAGGCCGAGAGGTAGTCGCTCATGAGGATGCCGTTGCCCATGGTGTCGAGGAAGCAGCCGTTGTAGCCGGACTCGTCGAGCTCGAGCTGGCAGAGGCGGACGATCTCGTTGCGCCACTGGGAGGTGTGCGGGTTCATGAGGTTGTTGCCGAAGCGCACCGCGGTGATCCGACGCCCTGACGCATCGTGGGCGTACCACGACTCGGGGTAGTCACCACGCCATGATTCGAACGGCCCATTCACGTAGGCGAGGAGCTGCAGGTCCGGGTTCGCGGCGTACATCGCGTCGACGTGATCGGCGAACGTCCAGGGCTGCGCGGCGATCACGTTGTACTGCTTCGCGATCGCGATCGCCTCGGCCTCGGAGTAGTCGCCGGGATGGTCGACCATCCATTCGGCGGCCCAGGCGAGCACCGTGTCGGACGATTCCGCACGGTCCGAAAACCCTGCCTGAGCAGGACTGATGTAGAAAAGACCCGCCGCGATGGCGAGCACCAAGGCGCCCAATGTGTGGACGCGCGACCTCGAGCGAATGCGTTCGAGCATCGTGACCGATCCCCTTGTTGATGGTGTTGCGAACAACCTGATTCCCAGCCTTCGGCAGGAAAAAGCTAGGGCTTGATCGCCTCGCTGGGAAATGGCCCGAACGACCTAGTCAGAAGTTCCGGAAGTGGTCACGCACGGTGGCCAAATTGCCCGATTTGGGGACTTGCTGCGTTGAAGCAGGGGGGGTCGACCATTACGGTCGAACTCGATCTGGTCGTTGCCGAACGGCCGGGTGGGAAATCCAGAGACCACATCGGCGACCCCCACGGCGAAGAAGGCGAACCCCAACATGGTTGATTCTCGATTCCGCGTGGCCCGTACCGCGCTGCTCTCCCTGCTCGCGGCCGTCACGGCCCTCGCGCTGCTGCCGCTGTCGGCGGCCGGCGCGCTCGAGACCGGCACCACGCCGACCCCGGTCGACACGATCGGCGGACCCGGCCTGGCCGAGATCTACCCGTCGGGCCTCGAGGCCCTGACCGACGGCGGCGTGGTCGTCGCCGACACCGGCAACGACCGGGTCGTCCGCTACGACGCCGCCGGTGCCGTCGTCTGGACCCACGGCGTCCACGGGTTCGGGGCCAGCGGCCTCAACAACCCCCGTGACGTCGCCGTCGACTCGGCCGGCAACGTGTACGTCGCCGACACGGGCGGCACGAGGATCAAGAAGCTGTCGCCCACCGGCGCCTTCCTCCAGTCGTGGCGCGGCACCGGTCCCGAGACCATCCAGTCGCCGATCGGCATCACCGTCGCCGCCGACGAGGTGTACGTCTCCGACGCGGGGACCCGCCAGATCAAGGTCTACAGCACCAGCGGTGCGCTGCTGCGGATCATCGGTGCCACCACCTGCCCCTTCGACCGCCTGCGCGACGTCGCCGTCGACTCGGCCGGGAACATCTACGTCGCCAACTACCTGCTCGACAACGTGCTGAAGCTCGCCTCCGACGGCACCTGCCTCGCCACCTGGGGCACGAGCGGCTCGGCCGACGGCCAGTTCCTGAACCCCTACGGCGTCAGCGTCGGCACGCACCCCATCCACGGCGAGATCGTCGCCGTCGCCGACTCGAACAACAGCCGGGTCCAGGTCTTCACCACCGCCGGCGCCCACGTCGCCTCGCTCGGCACGACCGGCGGCTTCGGCACGCCCGGCACCTTCCACTCGCTCCGGCGCGCCGTCGTCGCCCGGGACGGTTCGGGCGACGTGTGGGCCGCCGACCTCTGGGGTTACACCGTCCAGCGCTTCGACGCCGACGGCGCCGGCGCCTGGGCCCACGCCCAGACCATCGGCGCCACGGCACCGAGCTCGACGTCCACCGCGCTGTTCAACTCCCCGCACGGCTTCGACCACGACGCCTCGGGCGATCTCTTCGTCGCCGACACCATCCACCACCGGATCGCCCGGTTCACCGCCGCCGGCGACCTCGTCAGCGTGTGCGGCAGCCGCGGCTTCACCCCGGGCAAGTTCAACTGGCCCCACGACGTCGCCGTCGACCGCACCACCGGTCAGCTCTGGGTGGCCGACACCCACCAGAACCGTGTCCAGATCGTCGGCCCCGACTGCACCCCGGTCGCCTCGATCAGCACCGGCCCGAGCGGGTCGGCGATGGACTGGCCGACCGGCATCGCCATCCGCAGCGACGGCGTCGTCTTCGTCTCCGACCGCAACAAGAACCGGGTCCTGACCTTCGACCGGGCCACCCGGGCGCCCCTCGGTTCGTTCTCGACCGGGATCAACGACCCGCGCTTCCTCGACCTCGACCCGGCCACGGGCGACCTGCTCCTCGCCGATCGCGGCAACGACCGGATCGTGCGCATCGCGTCCGCCGACGGCACGGCGTTCTCGGTCACCGGCTCCTACACCGCCGGCTTCAACCGCCCCGAGGCGGTCACCGCCGACGGCAGCGGCCGCATCTACGTCGCCGACACCCGCAACAACCGCGTCGTCGTCCTCGACGGCGCCGGCACCGAGACCGGCACGTTCGACACCCCGTCGGGTCTGTTCAACCCGGAGAGCATCGGCATCGACAGCCTCGGCCGCCTGCTCGTGTCCGACACCTACAACGACCGCATCCAGGTCTACGCCTGGGGCGACGGTGCGGCGCCCACGGTCACCTTCGACCAGCCGGCCCGCAACGCCGTCCTCCCCGCGGGTGTGGTGACCCTCGCCGGCACCGCCACCGACGACGTCGGGGTCGCCAGCGTCGAGGTCGCCCTGCTCGACTCGAACACCGGCCAGTGGTGGAACCCCGGCACCGGGACGTGGGGGGCCTTCACCTGGTTCGCCGCGTCGGCGCCCGGCACCCCGGCGACCTCGGTCAACTGGTCCTACGAGTTCGACGAGCCCGCCGTCGGCGGCTCGGGCAGGTACTGGACCAAGGCCCGCTCCTTCGACACCTCCGGCACGGAGAGCACGACGCAGCCCTCGACGAAGTTCGAGATCGGCGCCGCCTCCGGCCCGCCCGACACCACCTTCACCCAGCCGGCCCGACTCTCGACCCAGACGAGCAACATCGTGACCCTCGGCGGCGCCGCCACCGACGAGAGCGCCGTCGCCGCCGTCGAGGTCGCCCTGAAGGACCGCATCACCGGCCAGTGGTGGAACCCGGCCTCGGGGACCTGGGGCGCCTTCAACTGGTTCGCGGCGACGACCGCGTCGCCGGGCAGCCCCACCAGCAACTGGACCCGTGCCTTCGACGCCGCCGCCGCCCGCACGGCGGGCGGGAGCGGCGACTACTGGGCCCAGGCCCGGGCCGTCGACTCCACCGGTGGCGTCGACCCGACCCCGCCCAACACACGCTTCCTGGTGACCGAGCCCGACGCCGCGGCGCCCGACACGACCATCACGTCACCGGTGCTCGACAGCCACTTCCCCAACAGCACGATCTCGCTGAAGGGCGCCGCCTCCGACGACAGCGCCGTCCAGCGGGTCGAGGTCTCGGTCAAGGACCGGGTCACCAACCAGTGGTGGAACCCCGCCACGAACAGCTTCGGCGCCTTCGGCTGGTTCGACGCCACCGTCGCCACGCCCGGTGCGACCAACACCACCTACTCGGCGAGCTTCGACGGTGCCGCGGCCAAAGCCGCCGGCGGTTCCGGTGACTACTTCTGGCAGTCCCGGGCCGTCGACCACGTGAACAAGGTCGACGCCACCCGCCCGACGTCGCGCTTCTCGGTGGCGCCCGACCCCGACACGGCCGACCCCGACACCACCGTCGACTCGCCCGTCCGGGGTTCCGACGTATCGGCCTCGACCGTCGAGATCCACGGCTCGGCCACCGACGACTTCGGCTTCGGCACCGTCGAGATCGCCATCCGCGACCGCGTCAGCCTCGACTGGTGGAACCCGTCGACCCGCACCTGGGGTGCCTTCGTCCGGTTCCCGGCCACGCTCGACGGCACCGGCGCCAGCACGACCTGGCGCTACGCCTTCGACCCCCGCGGCACCGGGGCCAGCGGCGACTACTTCGTGTCCGCCCGCAGCGTCGACGCCGTGGGCAACGTCGACCTGAGCGCGGCCTCGAGCTACTTCAAGCTCACGCCCCCGACCGACACGCTGCCCACCTATGTGCGTGACCTGGTCGGCCCGGGCCTGTCCGAGCTGACGCCGGTCGACACGGCGGCCGATGCGAACTTCTTCTACAGCATCGACGTCGCCCGCTACCGGATCGTCAAGATCGACCGCTCGACCGGCCTGATCGTCGACGAGGTCGGCGGTCTGCGCTCGACCCAGCCCGGCCTGCTGGCCGCGGCCCGGGCGATCGCCCTCGACGCCGCCGGCAACGTGTACATCGCCGACACCCCGAACAACCGGATCCAGAAGTTCACGAACGACCTCGACTTCGTGAAGGCGTTCGGCGCCAACGGCACCGGCCCCGGACAGTTCGACCAGGTGTACGGCATCGACATCGGGCTCGGGAAGAACGCCGCCGGCGAGGTCGTGGAGCTCATCTACGCCGTCGACGGCGACGGCCGCCTGTCCAAGTGGACCCTCGACGGCACGTTCATCTCGTTCTTCGCCCCGGGCTCGCCCCTGAACCAGCCCCGCATGACCGAGGTGCACCCCGTCACCAACGACCTCTACGTCGTCAACGCCCGTGACCGCGAGGTCGTCGTGTACGACATCGACGGCAACGAGCGCTTCCGCTTCGGCGAGGGCGGCACGGGCCCGGGCCAGCTCAAGGGCGACCCCCGCGGCATTGCCATCGACCCGGCCGGCTCGCTCGTCTACATCTCCGACGAGGGCAACCACCGGGTCCAGGTGTTCGACGCGGCCACCGGTGGCTTCGACTCGATCATCGAGGCGCCGATCGGCGACCAGTACTACTTCGTCGACGCCCGCGGCCTGACCGTCGCCCCCGACGGCACGCTCGTGGTCAGCGACGAATGGGACTACTCCCTGAAGGAGTTCGACACCTCGACCCAGACCCCGACCCGCAAGCTGTTCGGTGGCGGCCCGCCGCTCGCCGGCGTCAACTCGCCCCGGGGCATGGACCTCGACTCCACCGGCCGCGTGTACGTCAGCGACTGGTGGAACCAGCGCATCCTGCGGGTCAACGCCGACGGCTCCGACCCCTACGTCTGGGGCTTCCGCGGCACCGTCGAGGAGCCGGGCTCGGTCAACTTCGCCTGGGACGTCGCGCTGCAGCCGGGCACCGACCGGGTCTTCCTCGCCAACCGTGAGAGCCACGAGATCGAGGTCTTCGAGTCCGACGGCACCTACGTCAACCGGTTCGGCACCCGCGGCACGGGCCCGGGCCAGGTCGAGTTCCCGCACGGTGTCGCCTTCGACCCGACCGACGGGACCCTGCTGGTGACCGACTCGAACAACGGTCAGATCGACCGGTTCTCGATCGACGCCAACGGCATGGGCACGTTCATCGAGTCCTACGGCGGCAACGGCCCGGCGGTCGGCCGGTTCAGCATCCCGACCGGCATCGACGTCGCCCCCGACGGCACGATCTGGGTCGCCGACACCCGCAACAACCGGGTCCAGAAGCGCAACCCGACGACCGGGGCCTGGACGGCCTACTCCACGCCGAGCGGCAGCTCGACGTTCCGGGGCACCTGGGGCGTGACCGTCGCCCCCGACGGCAACCTCTGGGTCGCCGACTCCGGCAACAACCGTGTGGTCAAGATGACGCCCGACGGCGCCACGATCCTCGAGTTCTCCGGCGAGGCCGTCGGGGCCGGGGCCTTCTACGGCCCCTTCGAGGTGCTCGTGACCTCCGGCGGAAACCTGCTCGTCACGGATCTGTGGAACAATCGCATCGTGGAGCTGGCGGTTTGAGGCCGTGCAGCACCGAGCCGGGCGGAAGCTGGCAGACCGACGACGGGGCAAAAGCGCCCGAAATGAGGAAGTAGCGATGAATCCTCGGCGGAGGACGTTCTTCGCGGTGCTCGTGATGGCGCTGCTCGCCGCACCGTTCACGGTGCTGGTCCCCAGCGCACAGGCCGACCCGGCCACCGTCGTGCTGGTGCCCGAGCGGATCGTCGGCGGCCCGGGTCATGCCGGCCTGTACGGCTGGGGCGCGGCGACGATGCGCGACGGCTCGGTGCTGATCGGCGACTACTGGAACAAGCGGGTCCTGCACTACGCGGTCGACGGCACCTATCTCGGCGTGTTCATCGACAACGCCAACTACTCGGCGACCGGCCACCAGGCCCCGTACGGCCTGGCGGTCGACCCCGACAACGGCGACGTGTACCTGGCCGACACCGACCGGCGCCAGATCGACCGCTACACCGAGACCGGTGTCTACGTCGAGAGCTACGGCGAGAACGGCAAGTCGGGCACCACGGCGACCCGGTTCAAGTACCCGTCCCGGGTCACCGTCCGCGACGGCCTCGTCTACATCGCCGACACGTGGTCGCACCGCATCGTCGTGTGGGAGCCGGGCCAGACCGCCATGTCGTGGGACTACGGCGGCTTCGGCACCGGCACCGGCCAGTTCAAGCACCCCCGCTCGCTGGCCTTCGACGACGCCGGCCGTCTCTACGTCAACGACAGCCAGAACTTCCGTGTGCAGGTGTTCGAGGTCGACCTCCTGGGCCAGACCCTCGTGCCGGTCGACGAGTTCGGCCACAAGTACGACGCCTCCGACCCCACACCCGAGCAGGACGCCGTCTTCCGCGGCGACCTGCGCGGCATGGACGTCGACCCCGTGGGCGGGTTCGTCTACGTGGTCGACGGCGAGGGCAACCGCTTCCACAAGTTCTCGACCGACGGCACCTGGATCGACGACTTCGGGTCCAAGGGCGAGGGGCTCGGCCAGTTCCTCGACGGCGGACGCGAGCTGACCATCGCGGGCGACGGCAACCTGTGGATCGGCGACATGCCGAACTTCCGGGTCCAGATCTGGAGCCCGGACGGCACGCCGCTGTTCCTGCGCCCTGACCCGCCCGAGCTGCCCGATCCCGGGGGCTTCAACGGGCCCCGGGGTGTCGCCGTCGACGGTGCCGGCAACCTCTTCGTGTCCGACACGTACAACCAGCGGGTCGTCAAGCTCCAGAACGACGGCACGCCGGTCACCGAGTGGGGCCGGCGCGGGCGCGACGACTACGGCTTCAACTACATGCGGATGATCGCCGTCGACCCCAACGACGGGTCCGTCGTGGTCGCCGACACCGACAACCACCGGATCAAGAAGTACGACAACGACGGCCTGTTCCTGTGGGAGCTCGGCAAGCGGGGCGCCGCGCTCGGCGAATTCATCTCGCCCCACGGCGTCGACATCGCCCCCGACGGCACGATCTACGTCGCCGACACCAACAACGCCCGGGTCGTGGCCGTGTCCCCGTCCGGGGTGGCGCTCGCCGCCCATGGCGTCGACGGCACCGGGTTCGGTGAGCTGCGGCGGCCTCGTGGTGTCGTTGTCGACGACGTCGACGGCCGCATCTACGTCGCCGACTCCACCCGCGACCGGATCATCGTCTGGGAGAACGACGGCACCGTCGTCTCCGAGATCTCCGGCCCCGGTTCCGGTGACCACCAGTTGTCCAACCCCTTCGACCTCGAGGTCGACGCCGAGCACGTCTACGTGGCCGACTCGGCATCCAACGAGGTCAAGGTCTTCGCCAAGACCGGCGAGTACGTCACCAAGGTCGGGGGCGGCGGGTCGGGGCTCGGCAAGCTGAAGACCCCCCAGGGCCTCCACCTCGACGGCGACCGTCTCTACATCGCCGAGCGCGACAACGACCGTGTCACCGTCGTCCGAGTCATCTCCGACACCGCGGGCCCGACCGCGACCATCGATCCGGGCGAGACCCTCGCCTCCGGTGCGGTGGCCGAGATGACCGGGACGGCGAGCGACGAAGCCGCGGTCGCCTCCGTGGGCGTCGCCGTCCTCGACGACACCACCGGTGAGTGGCTCCAGGGCGACGGCAGCTGGGCGGAGACGCGGGTGGTCCACGAGGCCAGCCTCGCCACGCCGGGCGACCCCACCTCCGACTGGACCTGGTCGTGGATCGTGCCCGACGCCGGCACGTTCACGGTCGAGGCCACGGCGGTGGACTACGCCGGCAACGAGTCGGTCGTCGCGGCGACGACGGTGACCGGAGTCGCCGACGTGGCCGATCCCGAGACCACCATCGTCACACCGGTGAACAACGACGTCTTCTACGGCCTGCCCGCGCCCCTGTCCGGCGACGCGACCGACGACGTCGTGGTCGATCTGGTCGAGCTGTCGCTCAAGGATCGGGGCACCAACCTCTGGTGGAACCCCGCCACCCTGACGTGGGGCGGTTACGTCCGGTTCCCCGCCGCCCTCACGGCGCCGGGCACGTCGGCCAGCGGGTGGACGTTCGACTTCGACGACTCGGCTTCGCCGGGCACCGGCGACTACTGGATGTCGGCCCGGACCGTCGACCAGGCCGGCAAGGTCGACGCCTCCCCGGCGACCGCCCGGTTCCTGGTGTCAGACGGGCCGCCCGACTCGACGCCGCCCGAGACGGTGCTCGACGTCACGCCCGACCAGCAGTTCCCGAGCCGGCCGGTCACGATCACCGGTTCGACCACCGACGACATCGCCACCGACCGCGTGCAGCTCAGCCTCCGCGACCGGGCGACCGGCCAGTGGTGGAACCCGGCGACGAGCTCGTTCGGTGCCTTCACCTGGTTCGAGAGCACGCTGGCGACGCCCGGTGAGCTCTCGTCCGACTGGTCGTTCGAGTTCGACGACAGCGCGCTGCCCGGTTCGGGCGACTACTGGGTCCAGGCCCGGGCGATCGACGCGGTCGGCAACGTCGACCCGACGCCGCCCTCGAACCGCTTCGGTGTGGTCGACCCGTCGGCCGACACCACGCCGCCCGAGACGGTGCTGACCACGCCGACGGCCAAGCAGGAGTTCACGGCCCGACCGGTCACCTTCTCCGGCCAGGCCACCGATGACATCGGGGTCGACCACGTCGAGCTCGCCGTCCGCGATCGCGTCAGCGGCGACTGGTGGAACCCGGCCACGAGCTCGTGGGGCCCCTTCGTGTGGTTCACCGCCCCGGTGGTGGCGCCCGGCGCGCCGTCGACCGACTGGACCTACGACTTCGACGACACCGCCGCCGAGGGCTCCGGCGACTACTGGATGCAGGTGCGGGCCGCCGACGGCTCCGGCAACCTCGACGGCTCGCCGTCGTCGAACCGGTTCCTGGTCAGCTCCGGCACCAGCACCGACACGGTCGCCCCGACCACGACGATGACCAGTCCGACGATGCACCAGGGCTTCGCCGGCCGTCCGGTCGTGTTCACGGGGTCGGCCGAGGACGACGCCGGCGTCGACTCGGTGCAGGTCAGCGTCCGTGACCGGAACACCGGGCTGTGGTGGAACCCCGCCACGGGCTCGTGGGGCAGCTTCGTCTGGGCGACCGTCCCGGTCGACTCCCCGGGCGCCCCCTCGACCACCTGGTCGTGGGCGTTCGACGACTCGGCGTCGGTGGGCTCGGGCGAGTACTGGGTGCAGGCCCGGGCCGTCGACACGTCGATCAACGTCGACGGGTCGCCGGCGGCCGCCAACTTCTCGATCACCGCCTGATCACCGCCCGCCCCCCGGACCCAACCGGGACCCGGACCCAGGATCGTTCTGGGCCCATGATCTGCGAACCGGTGCTCATGTCCCGGGCCCGGAACGGGTGGGTGCGGGACGCCGACGTCGTTCTGGGCCCATGATCTGAGCGCGAGGACTCGTGTTCTGTCGCGCAACATCGTGGACACTCATGTCGCGGGACATCGTGGACGCTCAGGAGGGTAGGCGTGGTCTGCGTGGCCCGCCTCGGCGTCGTCCGGATGGTTGGTAGCTGCGGGAGCGGTCGAGTTCGAGGTGGCGGATCAGTTGGCCGTCGATGAACACGTTCGCTCGGGTCTTGTCGAGGATCACGAGCGCTCGTCGGGCTTCGTGCTCGACACCGACGTGGATCCGGAACCCGTCGACGCGTACGCGGCCGGAGTCATCGACGGTTACCTCGGCCTGTTTCGTGGTCCAGTCCGGGTGCGCAAGCGGGCTCGGTGCGGGACCCGCGGTCGGGGTCGCTCGCCAACGATCGATCGGGACCTGCCGGTCGATGCCCTGATGAGGGCGTTCGGTGTTGTAGATCCGGCAGAACTCGTCCAAGGCGTCTTGGAGGTCTTCGATGCTGGCGTGGAGGCGTCGCCGTTTCCGTAGCCACTTCTTGAGCGTCTGCTGGAACCGTTCGACCTTCCCGCAGGTCTGGGGATGCCACGGCCGGCTCGTGATCGGCTCGACACCGGCGTCACGGAGCTGGGTCTCGAAGAACACCTCGACGTGGCGGAGCTTGCCGGAGAAGCACAGGCCGTTGTCCGACAACGTTCCCGAGGGCAGCCCCCACACCTCGGCGCCTTGACCGAACGTGATCCACGCTTCCTCGCTGGTCGCCTCAGCCACGGCCCGGGAGCGGATCGCGACCCGGGAGTGGTCATCGAGGACGTTGAAGATCTTCACGACACCGGTGGCGATGACCCAGTCGGTGTGATCGATCTGCCACATCTCGTTCGGTGCGGGCGCTTCGAAGCGCCGCCACATGGTCTTCGGGCGCTTGCGAGGTGCGGGGACGACCAGGCCACGACGCACCAGGATCCGGTGGATCGTCGCGACCGACGGCACCCGCGCAACCAGCGCTCGGCGTCCGAGGTGCCACTGGATCGATGTCGCGCCATGATCCAAGCCGGCGTCGTGGAGTTCCTTGCGCAACCGGACCACGATGTCCTCGACCGCCAGCGGGGTCTGCTGCGGTGACCTGTGCGGCCGTCGGGAACGTTCCTCGAGGCCGTCGAGTCCTTCGCGGCGGACCCGGTCGACGTACTTGTAGAACACCGCTCGGGACACGCCCTCGTCCCGGCACACCGCCGACACGTTGATCGCAGCACGGGCCGTTTCGTCCAGGGCGTACGCGGCCGCTGTTGCCTTCACCGACACCGGGATCACCACCTTGGCCATGACCCCACACGGAGACCCCAGCCAACTCAGGTGTCAACGATGTTGCGCGACATCACCTGTCCACGATGTCCCGAGAACGGACATGCGCGCCGGTGCTCGTGTCCCGGGCCCGGAACGGGGACGCGAACGAGGGGGTGGCCCGGCCGGGCCACCCCCTCGGGTGTCAGGTGGCGGCGGCGGTGCGCCGCCGGTGGTGGTCGGGGATCAGCCGCCCGGGACGAAGCGGACGGACGAGGTCGCCTCGCCGATCTTCACCTCGGCGCCGACCGGCAGGCCGAGCGGGTTGCCCGGCACCTCGATGACGAGCCGGATCGCGAAGGCCTGGATCGAGCTGAACGTCGGGCCGTTGCACTGCTTCGGGTCGGCGTTGTCGCTGGCGCAGTTGCGGCCGTTGAGGATGAGCCGGCCGATGCCCGGGATCTCGTAGCGGGTCCACGGGGCGACCTCCGCCTCCTCGATGAGCGTGGTGCCGTCGAGGCTGAGGTTGATGAACTTCGTCGTCCAGGTGGACTCGACGCCGCCGGGGCCGGCCACCGTGTCGGTCTTGACCTCGATGAGGTCGGCGGTGACGAGGCCGTCGAGGACGGACACGCCCTGCACCTGGGCGATGGAGTGGGCGTCGGCCGCCGTCGGGCTCAGGGTGCCGACCACGGTGTTGACCGCGGTGCCGGTCGACAGCAGCGTGCCGCCGAGGGGGTTGGGCACGGTGACGCCCGCCTGGGTGAGGACGTCGGGGACGCCGTCGGTGCCGACGCAGTCGAGCAGGTTCAGCGCCTGGCGACCCACGCCGCCGAGCGGCTTGATGGCCGCCTTGGTGGTGTAGGCCGAGGCGCTGATCGTGCCGGGGAGGCCCGACACCTTGCCCTGCGAGACGCCGAGGGCGATCTCGCCGAGGTTGACCAGACCACCGTCGAGGTAGACGTGGATCGCCGTGACCTGGATGCCCTGGCGCTGCGTGCCACCGCCCGGCTGGGTGATGGACTTGCCGATGAGCTTCTGCTCGTTCAGCACCACCCGGCCGAGGCCGGGCAGCGGGACCGTCGTGTTGGGCGCCGGCTCGATCGGGATGGTGGCGCCGGCGATCTTCAGGTTGGCGAAGGTGACGCCGGTGCTGCCGTCGATCTCGCCGGGGTGACCGTCGATCGTGGTGTGGTGGTCGACGCCGGAGGCGTCCTTGGTGACGTGCACCCGGGACTCGAGCGCCGTGGCCGTGATCAGGCCGCCGAGCAGGTCGACGTTCTGGATCGTCGAGGACTCGTACAGGTGGGCCGCGTCGGGCGTGTACTCCCGGTTCCCGCTGTTGACCACGGTGCCGGTCGTGACCGCGTCCTTGGGCAGCGGGAGCCCGAGGGGCACGGACGAGAGGTCGAGGTTCAGCTTGTTGACCGAGTTGGTCGACTGCTCGGGGCCCTGACAGCCCAGGTACTGCGGTGCGATCTCGCCGATGGTCAGGAGCGGCTCGCCGAGGAGCCCGGCGACCGCACCGTCGCCACCCCATGCCTTGCCGAAGAAGGCCGTGGACGCGAACTCGGAGTCGGCCTCGAACTCCGCGCCGCCCGGCTGGGCCGGGACGAGCATGAACGCGATCGCGGCCACGCCGATGAGCGCGCCGAAGGCTCGGCGCGCGAATGAGGTACCCGCCATGGGGTCGTTCCTTTCGCTGATGCACGGAATTTCCCGAATCCGCACGATTTTCCGGTTTCGCCAGAACGTACGCCTCTTCTGCGGACGTTGACAAGGGTGGTTGTCACCCCCGGTGTGTGCGATTCCGCACAGCGTGATCAGGTGCAGCCGTTGCCCAGCCGGCGCCGCGTCGGCAAGGGTGTTCGGCGGTGACAGCAGACGGGCGCAGCGTGCCGGAGCGGGGTGTCCACTCCTTCGGCGACACCCCTCTCGTCGAGACCGTCGCGCACGACGGCGCCGGCCGCATCCGGTTCGCGCGCGTCGTCGAACGCGCACCGAACGCAGGGATCAACTTCGTCGACCTCGCGGAGGTCCCCCCGGGGGCGTCGATCGGGTTCCACGCCCACGGGCCCGACGAC
>JBHIXO010000050.1:0-15842 GCA_041984725.1 Acidimicrobiales bacterium
AATGACGCTTTTCGTTTCTTTTTGCCGGGCGAGAAATTCAGCCAGCCGGTGCCGTCTGTATCTCAGCCGGTCATGCCCCCATTCCGCCGCTCCGACGATTACGTGAATAATCGGTTCCTACATTCTCGAGGTCATGAACACCGGCCCCGGCGAGACGCCTTCGGTCAGGTTTTCCGTCACCGATCCGACCCGCAGCAATGCACCTTACGACGTGCTCGGCGACCCGGCATTCACCGGCGGTGGTGCCAGCCTGAACGTGGATCTCGGCTGGCCCACGAGCGACTACACGAACTTCGATCCGGATGTCCGCGCGGTAGCCGGGGGCCCGCCCGCACGTCCGGCAACCTTCAGTCTCCTCGATCCGGGCATGGTCAGCGACAATGGCGACGGCACCTTTACTGCCGTGCTTCCGCTGACCATTCCAGCCGGCCTGGAGGGTTCTGGTGCCGTAGCGATCGAAGGGCACCCCGCGGCGGACTTCGACGCAGACGGAGACTACGACGACCAGGTGCCGGTGACGGGCGCCGTCGAGTTCTTCGCCGTGACCGACGCCGAACCCGAGCTGCGGCGGACCGTGGTGGACGTGGCGAAATGCCGGAGCTGCCATGGCGAGAACGACGGTCTGGCCTTCCACGGCAACAACCGCACGGACGAGATACAGCTTTGCGTGTTGTGCCACAACGCCAACGCCACGGATCTTGCTCAGCGGCCCGCCGATCCGGACGCTGCGGAAGACGGCGTCAACGCGGCGGCCGTGGACGGGCTCGAGGAGCGCGCCATCGACTTCAAGCGCATGATTCACGCGATTCACGGCGCCGCGCCGCGCACACGGCCGTTCCAGGTGTATGGTTTTCGCAATACGCCGCATGACTTCAGCGAGGTGGCCTATCCTGCCGCGGCCAGCGATTGCGAAGCCTGCCACGTCGACGGCTCTCAGGCCGTGCCGCTTGCCAGTTCCGTGCTCGCCACCACCATCGATACCCAGGCCACCGTGGGCACGGCCAGCCCGTTCGGTACCAGCGATTTCGTCCCAGCGGATGGCTCGGCGGGGGATCCGCGCGACGACGGCAACCTGACGGCGACGGCGGCCGTCTGCTGCTGGGCGCCCACGCCCGCGCGGGTCGGGCGCTGCCCGAGGTCGAGATCGTCCGGGCCTGGGCCGCCGAGCTGGACCGGGCCGGATCGGCCGCGCCGGTCGGGGGCCTGACGGTCGTGGGCCAGTCGGTCGGGGGGCACGGTTCCGTCGTGCCCGACGCCGACTGGGCCGTGCTCCACTTCCTGCGGATCAAGGGCATGGTCCCGGTGGGGACGCTGGCCGGCATGACCGGGCTCGCCGACGAGGCGGTCGTCGAGATCCTCGGCGCGCTCCGCGCCGCCGACCACGCCGCCCACCACGAGGGACGCGACCTCTGGCACCTCACCGCCGGCGGGCGCGAGGAGCACGCCCGCCGCCTCGCCGAGGTCGTGGCCGGCCGTCCGCTCGGCGACCTCGACTACGAGGCCTTCCTCGCCCTCAACGACTCGTTCAAGGCGCTGTGCACCGACTGGCAGCTCCGCGACGGCGCCCCCAACGACCACGCCGACGCCGACCACGATCGCCGGGTGCTCGACCGACTCCGCGAGCACGACGACCGGGCCCGCACCGTGATCGCCGGCTTCCCGGCCGTGCTGCCGTGGACGTGCCGGTACGCCGAGCGTCTCGCCGCCGCATGCGAACGGGCCGTCGACGGCGATCACCGGGCGTTCACCGGCGTCCTGTGCGACAGCTACCACGACATCTGGATGGAGCTGCACGAGGACCTCATCCTGAGCCAGGGCATCGACCGCGCCGCCGAAGGCAGCACCTGACCCGTCTGGGCGGACCCGACGACGCCGGCGGGGCCGAGGCACGTCGCCTCCGATCGGAGTTGACGCGCGCCAGGAGCGCGCTTCGGCTCCGACCGGAGTCGGAGCGCGACCGTTCAGCCGGCGAGGACGGCCTCGGCGCAGCGGCGTCCCGAGTACATCGCGCCCTGGATCGAGCCGGTGTCGCGGTGGTCGCCGCACACGAACAGTCCGTCGCCGAGCGCGACGCGTCGCTTCGGGGAGAACGGGGGCGACTGGTCGGGTTGCCCGTGGGGGATGACGTCGGTGCGGAGGTGGTCCCACCCGTCCACCTGCGGTCCCCACCAGCGTCGGAGCTGGGCGCGCACGACGGGCTCGAGCGAACCGTCGGCGACACCGGGGCAAGCGGCGGCGACCGTCGAGCGGCCGGCGGGGGCGTAGAGCGGCGCCACGTTGCTCATCACCGCCACGTTGCGGGCGGGGCCGGTGCCATCGCCGTCGAGGATCACGGCCCGGCTGTCGGTCGGCGCCTCGGGTGCGGAGAACCAGACGCACGACGCGGCGCGCGAGCCGACCGACCGCAACCCGAGCAGGCGTGACGCCGTCGGGCCGTCGGTGGCGACCACGGTGGCCGCGGGCCGGAGCGTGCGACCGTCGTCGAGCACCACGCCGTCGACCGAGACCGACGTCGCCGCCACCCCGAGGGCGAGGTCGCCGTCGTCCAGTTGCGCCGTGAGCTGGTCGGGGATCGCCTGCATGCCGGTCGCCGGCACGGCGCTGTCGCCGCGGGCCAGGGCCCGGAACACGACGTCGAACATCCGACGGCTCGTGCCGAGGTCCGGGTCGAGCTGGATGCCGCCGACGAGGGGGCGGAAGAAGCGTTCGACGATCTCGGGGCCGAAGCCCTCGGCGGTGAGGGCGTCGGCGGTCGGCACGTCGTCGCCGCGCAGCAGCGTCGGCGCGGAGGTGCGCAGCAGCCGACCCCGAAGGCGGAGCATCCGGGCCTTGTCGAGGACGCTGCCGATCGGTGCCCGCGCCGTCGGCACCAGGTCCGTCGGCCGGCGGGTCGGGTCGGCGACGCGGTGGAACCGGTCGCCGACACGGACGAGCGCGCCCGGTTCGAACGACCGCAGGTCGAGGGCGTGGAGGTCGAGGTGCCGGGGGAGCTCGGGGTAGTCGGTCAGCAGCACCTGGAAGCCCCGGTCGAGGCGGTGGCCGTCGACCACATCGGTCCGGACCCGCCCACCGGGACCGTCGCCCGGATCGACCACGAGCACGGTGCGACCCGCCGCCCGCAGCGTGGTGGCGGCGACGAGGCCGGCGAGCCCGGCACCCACCACGACCACGTCCGGACCCGGCTGGGAGCGACCCGTCATGGTCATGGACGCTACCGACGGGTGTGCCGACCCTCGCCGCGACCGCCACACTGGGCCGATGGCCGGCCCGGTGGACGACGACCAAGGACCTGGGGCGGTGCGGATCGACCGGTGGCTGTGGTCGGTGCGCCTCTACAAGACCCGGTCGGACGCCACGAAGGCCTGCACCGGCGGCCATGTGACCATCGACGGCGACAACGTGAAGCCCGCCCACAAGGTGCGGGTCGGCGACCGGGTGAACGCCCGGGTCGGGCAACGCGAACGCATCGTCGAGGTCACCCGCCTCATCGAGAAGCGGGTCGGCGCCCCGATCGCACAGGCCTGCTACGACGACCACAGCCCGCCGCCGCCGGAGCGGCCGCTGCAGGCGCTCTTCGGCGTGCGTGAGCCCGGGACCGGCCGGCCGACCAAGAAGGAGCGGCGCCAGCACGAGCGCCAGTTCGGCCGGCGGTCCTGAACACGCGACCGCCCGACGACAGGCGACCACCGGACGCCACGCGCCCGATGTCGTCCATCGCACCTCCCAGCCGCTAGCCTGCCGGTCAGGCGGCGCCCGCCCGACCCCGGGCACCCGCCCCGATTCGGGTCGAGACCGGGAGCTGTGCCCGGTGGGACCCGCACGGAGCAGCCTTCCGGGGCTGCGGGCACCCAGCGGCGGCTGGCCTCCCTCGTGGAGCCACGCAGCCGCACCCGTGGGGACGACGGCGTCCGGTGCGCCGGGTCCATGCGCCACGCGAACGGAGAGACGGATCAGCCAGACCACCGCACCGAGCGCCCCGACCGACCTCCCGTCGGTCCTGCCCCGCGACTTCGAGGACGTCGTCCTCCGACACCTCGACGGCCGGGCGAGCGATCACGACGTCGCCGTCCTCGAGCGGTTCCGTGACGACTGGGTCCGGGTGCTGTGGCGGCGGCTCGACCACGCCGACCGCGTGATCGACGACACCCGCAAGCGCGTCCGCGGGCCCGAACGCTTCCCGATCATCGAGGACTTCGACCGCGAGGCGTACCGCATCGACGAGGTGCTCACCGCCCTCGTCGGCCCGGCGGCCGAGACCGAGCTCCAGCCGGTCAACGGGCAGAAGCGCGGCCCCCAGGGCGCGCCTCCGGTGGAGCCCGGGGTCACCGCGCTCCAGCTCAGCTGGGAACACGGCTCGATCATCGCCTGGGCCGGGGGCAAGAACGCGCCGACCGATCCGATGGACGGCGTGATGTCCCGGCTCGTGGCCGTCGGCGGCGGCTCGGTCCCGTGGGAGGAGCACCGCCCCATCAAGCTGCTCGACGGCACCAAGGCCGAGTCGTTGCGCGCCCCGCTCGGGGCCGCCCTCGGCTGGCTGGTGTCGATGCGCGGTGTGTCCGACGACGACGAGGTCGGCGCGTCGGTCCCGTGGCTCGGCCTGGTCGCCGCCATGGCCGTCCGGCTCGTCGCCCAGGGCCGCATGGTCCCCAAGCTCCGCAAGGTGCGCCGCCGTGACGACGACGGCGGCCGCGACCTGTCGACCTACCAGGTGCTGTGGGAGCCGGTGCTCATCGACCCCGACGCCATCCAGGCGCTGGCCGAGGTCCGTCCGACCGCAGCCGCGATGAACGGCAACCGCCAGGACGGCCGGGCGTTCACCCAGTCCGTGCTCGCCGACATCATCGGCACGATCTGCGGGATGGCCGCCGAGCGGTTCGACGTCCCCGCCCCGCCGCCCGACCCGCGCTCGCGCTCCGACGCGGCCGAGACGCTGCTCGCGAACCTCTCCGGAACGACCTTCGACGTCCCCACGCGTCACGGCTCCGAGCTCGGACGGCGCGTCGACCAGTGGGCCGCCCCGGTCACCGGGACCGCCAAGTTCGCGCTGACGATCCAGCTCGACCCGCCCGACGACGGCAACGCCTGGCACTGCGCCGTGCTCGCGCCGGGTCCCGAGGGCGGGCTCGAACCGGTCGAGGTCGCCATGGTGCAGTCCTCGAACACGCGCTCGCGCGACATGAAGGCCCAGCTCGCCCGGGTCGAACGCCTCTTCCCCGAGCTCAGCCGTCCGGGCGGCCGACGTCGCGGCGAGGTCATCCTCAGCCAGGACGAGGCGTGGCGCCTGATGAGCGTCACCGGCGACGTCCTCACCGCCGCCGGGTTCGACGTCCGCGTCCCGACGCTGTCGCGCCGCAAGCCGACCCCCGGCCTGCGCCTCACCTCGGTCGAGGCCCAGGACAGCATGGTCGGCGCCCAGCAGCTGGCCAACGTGCGCTGGTCGGTCGTGTTCGACGACGTCGAGCTGACCGCCGAGGACATCCAACGCCTGGCGACGCAGGCCCGCCCGCTCGTGAAGTCGGGCGACACGTGGGTCGAGATCGACAAGGCCGACCTGCGCGAAGCGGCAGCCGCGCTCGCGGAGCGCGCCGACCAGACCAAGCTCACCGGCGCCGACATGCTGCGCCAGGCCCTCGGGCTCGAGGGGTCGCCGCTCGCCGGCGGCATCCAGATCTCGGGCACCGGCTGGGCGGCCGACCTCCTGCGGTCGGCGTCGCGGGTCTCGGCCGACGACGTGGCCACGCCCGATCTGTTCGACGGCGAGCTGCGCAACTACCAGGCCGAAGCCGTGGCCTGGCTCCGCTTCCTCGACGACGCCGGCCTCGGCGGCTGCCTCGCCCTCGACATGGGCCTCGGCAAGACCCCGACCGTCCTCGCCCACGCCGTCGCCACCCCCGACAGCGGCCCGATGCTCGTGGTCGCCCCGCCCGCCGTCGTCGGCAACTGGGCGGCCGAGGCCCGCCGGTTCACCAAGAGCCTCCGGGTCACGGTCCACCACGGCCAGAACCGCGCCAGCGTCCGGGCGATCCCGGCGATGGTCGAACGGTCCGACGTCGTGATCACCACGTACGGCACGGCGGTCCGTGACATCGACGCCCTCGAGGGCATCGGGTGGGGCAAGGTCGTGCTCGACGAGGCCCAGGCCATCAAGAACCCGACGTCGGAGACCGCCCAGCAGCTGCGCCGCTTCGACGCCCGCAGCCGCATCGCCCTGACCGGGACGCCGATCGAGAACGGCCTCGGCGACCTGTGGTCGATCATCGACTGGGCCAATCCCGGCCTGGTCGGCGGGCGGGCCCAGTTCATCGCCCAGCTGTCGCCGAGCGGCACGGGCCGCGACGGCGCGGAGAGTGCCCTCAAGGCGCTCAACGGCATCCTCGTGTTCCGCCGCACCAAGGCCGAGCCGTCGATCGCCGCCGAGCTGCCCGACCGGATCGACGAGCTCGACCACTGCGCGATGACCCAGGAGCAGATCGGTCTCTACCAGGCCGTGCTCGACAAGCTCGTGATCGAGACCGCCGACGTCGACGGGTCGCCCAAGAAGAAGGGCGCCGTGCTCGCCGCGATCACCGCCCTCAAGCAGATCTGCAACCACCCCGAGGCCTACAACCAGACCGGGGAGCCCCTCGACGGTCGGTCGGGCAAGCTGAGCCGGCTCAACGAGATCGTCGAATCGGTGTTCGACGCGGGCGAGCGCGTGCTGATCTTCACGCACTTCGCGAGCTGGGGCGAGAAGCTCGCCCGGTACCTCACCGACCGCTACGACCTGCCCATCGCCTGCTACCACGGCGGACTGGCCCGCGGCGCTCGCGACGACCTCGTCCACCGGTTCCAGAAGGGCGAGGGCGCCGGCGCCATGGTCCTGTCGCTCAAGGCCGGCGGCACCGGACTGAACCTGACCGCCGCGAACCACGTCGTGCTGTACGACCGGTGGTGGAACCCGGCGGTCGAGGACCAGGCGCGCGACCGCGTGTGGCGGATCGGCCAGCAGAACACGGTCATCTGCCACCGATTGGTCTGCCCCGGCACCGTCGACGAGCGAGTCGAGGAGGTCGTGGCCGGCAAGCGCCGCATCGCCGACCTCGTGCTCCCCAAGTCCAGCTCGCTCGGCGACCTCGACGCCCAGCAGCTCCAGAGCGCCCTCGGCATCGACCCCGACCTGCTCCTCACCGACGACGGAGACGACCAGTGAACGCGACGAACGGCGCCAACGGCGGAGGCAACGGCCAGGGCGACGGCTCCGGTCGCAAGCGCCGCAACCGCAAGCGTCGCAACCGGTCCACCACCAAGCAGGTCGCCGAGTTCTGGGGCGACGCCGATGCCCTGCCCGAGCCCCGCGACGAGATCCGCATCACCCCCGACCCGGCCGCCGTGGTGCGGTCGCTCGGTCGGTTGCCGCTGCCCGGCCAGGAGCAGGCGGCCGAGGCGTACCTCGAGGCCGTCTACGGACGTGCCGTCGGCCTCGCCGGCGCGCTGGCCGCGGCCGGCGAACTGATCGAACCCCAAGAGCTCCTCGACGAGCTGTAGGGGCACGGGTGCCCGAAGCGGCCGAGGTCGCGGTCGCGGCCGGCCAGCTCGGACACGTGGCGGTCGGCCGCCGGCTGCTGGCGCTGCGGACGACGCACGACCGCACGGTACGCGCCACCGGCGCAGGAGCGCTGGAGGCCTTCGTCGGCCGTGAGGTCGTCGCCGTGGAACGGCACGGCAAGTGGATCGTGGTCCGGGTCGACGGTCGCCCCGACGGGCTGGGGATCCACCTGCGCATGAGCGGCCAGCTCCTGGTGCAGGCGCCGGCGACGCCGCACCCCGACCGGCACGTCCACGGCGTGCTCGAGCTGGGCGAGCGGACCGGTGCGCCCGTCGCGCCGGTCGGCATCCCCGGGCCACCGGGGCCGTTGCGGTCCGCGCCGGTCGAGGTGTGGTTCCGCGATCCCCGCACGTTCGGCGAGCTGCGCCACCTCGCCGGCGCCAGGCCGCCCGGCGCCCCCGACCTGTTCGACCCGACCGTCGACGGCGCCGTACTGCACGACCTGGCCCGCCGGCGCCGGGTGGGCGTGAAGGCCGTCCTGCTCGACCAGGCCCGCACGATCGCCGGCGTCGGCTCCTACCTGGCCGACGAGGCGCTCCACGTCGCGGGCATCGCGCCGGTCCAGCCCGCCGACCGGCTGGCCGTCTCGGCGTGGCGCCGGATCCTCGCCGCTGCCCGCGACCTCGCGGTGCGGTCGGCCGCGGTGGGCGGGGTCACGCTCGCCGACGAGGGCTGGGTCGACCTGTGGGGGCGGCCGGGCCGCTTCGCCGAGCAGCTCGCCGTCCACGCCCGCCCGTCGTGCGTGACGTGTGGGACGCGGACGCGCACCGCCGTCGTCGGGGGTCGGTCGGCGCGCTGGTGCCCGCGGTGCCAGGACGCCCGCCGGCGGCGGTGACCGTCAGGGATCGAGCGACTCGACGTCGGGGAGCCCGGGGAGGTCGGCGGCGTCGGTGAACGTCCCCGGACGGAGCATGCCCCGCAGGGCATCGGACACCGGGACGTCCGCGTTGGCGGGGTCGGCGTAGAACAGCGACAGGCCGATGCCGAGGTTGTTGCCGTGCATCTGGTCGTTGGGGAACAGGTTCGGCCCCTGGAAGACGACCTGGTAGACGTCCCCGGCGTGGGTGTTGGCGATCGTCGCCACCACGTCGTCGAGGCCCTCCCGGTCGAAGCCGGCCCGCGGTCCGGCGTAGATGTGAGCGATGTCGACGCGCGTCCCGTCGGCCGCCTCGATGAACTGGGGCGAGTGGCGGCTGAACGTCCGCAACGACTCGGCCACCGGCTCCCAACCCGCGGTCTCCGGGCCCCAGCGGAACAACGGGAGGTCTTCGAGCGGCTCCGGGAAGTTGGCGTGGATGTCGTGCGGGTACTTCTGCGCGTGCAGGGCGGTCAGGATCTGCTGGGGGGTCGCGCCGGGGTTGGCCTGCTCGAAGCGTGTGAGCCACTCGAGGTACTCGGACGGGTCGAGGACGACGTCGCGCTCGAAGTTCTCGGCGTCGATCTTGTCCTGCGCCGCGTCCCAGACCTCGTCGGGCGTCCTGGTCTCGACCGGCCAGAACTCGTCGCCGAAGCCGGGTCCGCCGGGCCCCGGCGTCGGCGCACCCCCGGGGTCGGGCGGCAGGGCGGTTCCGGGTGCCTCGCCCGGCTCGCCGATCGGGCCGAGGTCCATCTCGGGCGGGGTCGGGGGCGCCACCGGGGGCGCGATCGTGGGTGGACCGTCGGGCGCGGGCGCGTCGGGATCCGGCGTGAGCGTCTCCGGCTCGGGCAGCTCGCCCTCGAGATCCTCGAAAGGCTCCGGCGGCTCGCCCTCGAGATCCTCGATCGGCCCGGCATCAGGACCGTCGCCGGACCCGGCATCGGGTCCGGCCTCGGGGAGCGCGTCGTCGAAGGAGTCGTCGGGCACGAGGTCGGCGTCGGCGTCCCACGCGGTCGACGTGCGGTCGATGACCCCGTCACCGTCGCTGTCCCAGGCGACCTGGTCGATCCGGCCGTCGCCGTCGGTGTCGAGCCCGAACGTGTCGAGCGTGCCGTCCTGGTCGTGGTCGAAGGCCGTCGCGTCGGCGACCCCGTCACCGTCGAGGTCGACCACCACCGACTGCAGGTCGCGCAGGTACCGGGACCCTTCGAGGATCCCCGACGTCGACATGCCGAGGAGTCCGGCGACGCCGATCGCCGTCGAGCCGGCCGCCGCGAGGCCCATGAGGGTCTCGAGCGGGTCGACGTCGACGTCGAACAGGAACGCGCCGGTGCAGTCGGTGCCGTCGGCGAGTTCGCCGAAGCCGTAGAACTCGTAGAGCCCGCCACCCATCCAGGCGACGTCGTCGACGGCGAACGCCAGGGTGATCTGGCCACCGTCGCCGGTGCCGTCGTCGGCGTCGCGATCGTCGTCGGTGCCCGAGGCGATCACGAACACCTGCCCGGCGTACTTCACGCCGATCTCGGCGGCGACCACCGTCTGGGGCGCTCCGAGCGTCACCTCGAGCGTGTCGCCCTCGTCGAGGCGGACGGCGGCCGACGGGTCGAGCGGGAGGGCGCGGGCGTCGATGCCGTTGGCACCGAGGAGGCACGGGCCGTCGACCTCGGCACCGGCGCGAGGCGTCGACAACAGGAAGACGGCCGCGCCGATGGCCAGGGGCAACAGCACGACCGCGGCGACCCCGGGCCCCGCCGGGCTCGGACCGCCGATCCGGCGCCCGAGTCGCGACGCGGCGGCGCGGAGCCGGCGGTTGTGGACGGCCACGACGATCGCCCAGATGGCCGAGGGCACGACGATGCCCGAGGCGAGGCCACCGAGCACGCCCTGGAGCCCGAGCCGACGGCTGAGCGGCTCGATCCCGTACTGCTGCACGAGGACGACGGTGCCGGCACCGCCGATCGCGCCGGAGACGAGGCCGAAGATGCGCACCCGCGGGCGCCATCGCAGCGGCTCCGGGAGCTGCCCCGGCTCCCGTCGGGTCGCGTGCGTCCGGAACCGTGCTCTCCACCCCATGGTGTCATCGATTGTGACACCTTCTCGGTGGCGCGCGTCGGGTCGGACGGCCCCGGTCGGGTCAGCCCTGGGCCATGCGGTCGATGTCGACGACCTTGCCGCGGTCGATCGAGACCCAGTCGCGGGCTTCGAGGTAGGGCCGGAACGTCTCGGCGATGACCTTGCCGTCGGCGGCGGTCTTGGGCTTCTGGAGCTCGTAGAGGTGCGGGAACTCGAGCCACGCGGTCACGGCGTGCCAGAGCCGGAGCACGCCGTCGCCCTCGGTCGGCGGCTGCATCACGACCGGGCCGAACAGGCAGTGGTCGCCGAAGAACAGCGTGGGCACGCCGTAGCCGCCGGCCGCGAGGACGCGGTCGTGGTCGGCCTTGACCTCGTCGTGGGTGGTCTCGTCGGCGATCGCCTCGTCGACCAGGCCCGGGTCGAGGCCGAGCTCGTCGAGGAGGTGGCGGGCGACGGCGGGGTCGTGGGGCTTGTGGCCGTCCTCGTGCAGCGCCCGACCGGCCCGCTCGTACCAGGCATCGAGCTCGGTCATGTCACGCCGGCGCAGCAGCGCCCCGATGCGCATCATCGACCAGCCGTACGACCACTCGCGCTCCCACGGGTGCTTCTTGCCCTCCTGGCGGTTGACCTCCTCGAGGGAGAAGAAGCGCCAGTCGATGCGGAGTTCGGTCTGGTCGCGGACGGCGCGGATCCACTTCGCGGTCTGGTACGCGAACGGACACATCACGTCGAAGTGGAAGTCGACCTGGGTGGGCTGGACGGGCGCGGTCATCGGAGGTCCCCTCGGATCGTCGTCGCCCGGTCCAACACGCGGAGCGCCCGTGTTCTTCCACCGGGCCGATCCGACGGGTTCGCCCGGCGCGGTGGCTCAGCCCTGGGCGAGCTCCGCGATGGCGGCGGCCTGGGCCAGCGTGCGCCGGGCCTGGTCGACGTGGAGGTTCTCGATCATCCGGCCGTTGACGGTCACGACGCCCTTGCCCTCGGCCTCGGCCGCCTCGAACGCCGCGATGATCTCCTCGGCCGAGGCGATCTGGTCGGCGGTCGGGGCGAACACCTCGTTGCACGGGTCGACCTGGCTCGGGTGGATCAACGTCTTGCCGTCGAAGCCGAGCTCGCGACCCTGCCGGCACTCGGCGAGGAAGCCGTCAGGGTCCTTCACGTCGTTGTAGACGCCGTCGAGGATCACGGTGCCGGTGGCCCGGGCGGCGAGGAGCGACAGGCCCAGCCCGGTCAGCAGCGGCTGGCGGCCGGGGACGTGCTCGGCCCGCAGCTCCTTGGCGAGGTCGTTCGTGCCCATGACGAACACCGTGAGCCGCTCGGACGCGAGCGCGATCTCCTCGGCGTGGAGCATGGCGACCGGCGTCTCGACCATGGCCCAGAGCTTGGTGTGGTCGGGGGCGCCGTGCTTCTCGAGGGCGGCCTCGATGGCGTGCACGTCGGCGGCCGAGTTCACCTTCGGCACGACGATGGCGTCGGGGCCGGCCGCGGCGATGGCGGCGACGTCGTCGGCGTGCCACTGGGTGTCGAGACCGTTGGCCCGGATCGTGAGCTCGCGGCGGCCGTACTCGCCGGACGACGCGGCGGCGCAGACCCGGTCGCGGGCCTCGGCCTTGGCGTCGGGGGCGACGGCGTCCTCGAGGTCGAAGATGATGGCGTCGGCCGGGAGGCCCTTGGCCTTCTCGAGGGCACGCTCGTTGGCCCCGGGCATGTAGAGCACGGAGCGGCGCGGGCGGAGGTCGTCGGTCATCGGCATCCTTTCCGGGGATCTGGCGTCGTCGGTTGCGCAGGGGTTGCGACGGGTGACGCCGGATCGGGCGGCCAGATCGGTCAGAGGGCGTAGAGCTCGGCGAGCTCGGGGTCGTTCTCGGCGAGCTCGCGGGCGAGGTCGAGCATGACCCGGCACTGCTTGAAGCTGGCGTCGTCCTCCATCTTGCCGTCGAGCATGATGGCGCCGGTGCCGTCGCCCATGGCCTCGACGACCCGCTTGGCGTGGGCGACGTCGTCGGCGCTCGGCGAGAACACCTTCTTGGCGACGGGGATCTGGGCGGGGTGCAGCGACCACGCGCCGACGCACCCGAGCAGGAACGCGTTGCGGAACTGGTCCTCGCAGGCGACGGTGTCGCGGATGTCGCCGAACGGGCCGTAGTAGGCGTAGATGCCGTTGGCGACGCAGGCGTCGACCATGCGGGCGATCGTGTAGTGCCACAGGTCCTGCTGGGCCGTGATGCGGCCCTCCTCGAGGTCGTCGCCGACGGGGTCGGTGCGCACGAGGTAGCCGGGGTGGCCGCCGCCGACGCGGGTGGTCTTCATGCGGCGGTTGGCGGCGAGGTCGGCGGGGCCGAGGGAGAGGCCCTGCATCCGCGGCGAGGCGGCGCAGATCTCCTCGACGTTGGCGACGCCCCGGGCCGTCTCGAGGATGGCGTGGAACAGGATCGGGCGGTCGAGGCCGGCGCGGGCCTCGAGCTGCGCGACGAGACGGTCGGCGTAGTGGATGTCCTCGGGTCCCTCGACCTTGGGCAGCATGATCACGTCGAGCGCCCGGCCGGCGTCGACGACGGCGGCCTGCAGGTCGTCGAGGCACCACGGCGAGTCGAGGCTGTTCACGCGGGTCCAGAACTGGGCGGGGCTGGCGTCGTCCCACGCCTTGGCGACCTCGACCAGGCCGGCGCGGGCGGCTTCCTTCTCGTCGGCCGGCACCCCGTCCTCGAGGTTGCACAGGAGCACGTCGACCTGGGCCGCCATGTCGGGCACCTTCGACCGCATCTTCTCGTTGTGCCCCGGGAAGAAGTGGATCATCCGGGAGGGCTTGAACGGGATCTCCCGCAGCGGTGCCGGCGCACCGATGGCGAGAGGGGCGAAGAAGTCCTTCGGGCTGCGCATGGGCCGACGGTACCCGCGGTCCCGGTCGCCCCGGAAAGCCCGGCCCGGGCTGGGCCGTCCCCCGTCAGCCGAGCTCGTCAGCCGAGCGCGTCGGCCAACCGCCGCTGCACGAAGTGCTTCGTTTCGCCCGACGACAGCCCCACGTCGACCATGAGGTAGCCGATGGCGTCGAACTGGGCCAGCACGTCGATCTGGTTGGCGAGGTCGCTCGACCGGCACTCGTCGTGCGAGCGGAGCTCCGGGGCGAACATCGTCAGGGTCTGCTCGCGCAGGCTGGCCCGCGCCTGGACGAGCCCGGCGTGCACCTGGGGGTCGCGTCCGGCGCGGATGCACGACGCGCGGTACACGACCTGGACGGCGTCGTAGAGCCCGACGCGTCGGGTCGCGAACCGCTCGATGCGGCCGTCGAGGGTGCCCTGGCCGAGGTCGTCGATGAGGAACAACGGGCGGGCGAGGTCGAGCTGACGCTCGATCGCGGACGCGATGAGGGAGTCGGCGTCCTCGAAGTAGCGGTACACCGACCGCAGCGACACCCCCGACCGCTCGGCGACCTCGTGGACGCCGGGATGCAGGTTGTCCTCGGTGAACAGCTCGATGACGGCGTCGAGGACGGCCAGGCGGTTCCGGTCACGCCGTGCGGTGCGACCGTCGACGCGATCGGTGCGACCGTCGATCCTGTCGGTGCGTGCTCGGTCGGAGGGTGAGGGGGAGTTCATCTTCGAGTTCCAGCGTCGGCCGCCCAGCCCGGTGGCACAGCGTACGTCAGCACCGTGACCCGGTCGCGAAGGGTCTCTTCCTCCGTCGGCCCCGGTTCAACCGATGACGGCGAGGGCGCGCTCGAAGAGGCCGACGGTGGTGGCGTGGAGCAGGTCGCCGATCTCCTTCGGCGCCTTGCCCGCGAACGCCCGGGCGTGGGTGCCCTCGAGGATGATCCCGAGGCGGTACGCGGCGAGGACGTGGAACCAGTCGATCGCCGAGACGTCGTGGCCCGTGCGCTCGGCGTAGTGGGCGACCAGTTCGTCGCCGCTCGGCAGGTCGGCGATCCCGCCGCCGACCGCGCCGGGCGGTGCGTCGGGCGCCGGCCAGGTCGCGAGGAGGTGGCCGAGGTCGAGCAGTGGGTCGCCGATGGTGCACAACTCCCAGTCGACGATCGCGGCGAGCTCGGGCCCGTCGTGGCGGACGAGGACGTTGGCGAAGTGGAAGTCGCCGTGGATCACGCCCGGGCGCCACGACGCGGGGCGGTGGGCGTCGAGCCAGCGGCCGACGTCGTCGACGCCGGGGATGTCGGGACCGGGGTAGCCATCGAGCTCCGCGTACGAGTCGAGCTGGCTGCGCCACCGGGGGACCTGGCGCTCGAGCCAGCCCTCGGGCTTGCCGAAGTCGCCGAGCCCGACGGCCTCGTGGTCGACGCGGGCGAGCGCGCCGATGGCGTCGACCATGCCGAAGCCCATGGCGCGCCGCAGCCCGGCGTCGCCGGCGTGCGGTTCGGGGAGCCCCGACGCCGGGTTGAAGCCGTCGACCGGTTCCATGAGGTAGAACGCGGCGCCGAGCACGTTGAGGTCGCCGCACGCCGCGATGAGGCCGGGGTGCGGGACGTCGCTGCCGGCGAGCGCGGCGAGCGCCCGGGCTTCGCGCCGCATGGTCTCGTCGGAGTTGGCCCGCTTGTGGAGCGGGGGACGCCGCAGCACGTAGGCGCGCCCGGCGCGGACGAACCGTACGAGGACGTTCTGGGTGCCGCCGGCCAGCTGTTCGACCGCGGTGAGCGGGCCGTCGCCGAGCCCCTGCCCGTCCATCCAGGACCGCAGCGCGTCGAGGTCGACCCCGGGCGGCGCCGCCGGTCCGGCTGTCTCGTCTGGCGTCATGGCGCAGGACTAGCCGACGCGGATGGTGCCCCGCATGTCCGGGTGCAGCGTGCAGAAGTACGGGATCTCGCCGTCGCCCTCGACGGCGATCGTGCCGACGCCCCGCGAGCCGAGCACGCCGGTGTCGAAGCCGCCGTCGGTGCCCGGGGCCTCGGGCGTCCCCGCCGTCACCGTGTGGGCCACGCCGTCGGCGTTGAAGAAGTTCACCGTGCCGGGTCCGTCGAGCAGCACGTCGGGAAGGGTGAAGTCGTCGATCACCTCGGTACCGCCCCCGCGGCGCGTCTCGAGCGCGCGCGCGTACTGCTCCTCCGCGGCCTCGTGCTGCCCGAGCTGCTCCAGCGACGCGCCGATGTTCTCGCGCACCTGCGCGATCGACAGGTTCCCCTCGCCGTAGTGCCACGCGAGGATCTCGTGCGCCTCGGCCAGCTTCTCGAGCGCCTCCTCGTGGCGCCCGGCCTCGGCCAACCCGAGCGCCCAGAGGTTGAGCGCGCGGCCGAGGCCCTCGTTGCGCGGCTCGCCGGTCGCGCGCGCCTCCTCGACGACGAGCCCCAGCGTGTCGACGGCCGCGTCCGACTCGCCGCGCGCC
>JBHIXO010000051.1:0-15838 GCA_041984725.1 Acidimicrobiales bacterium
TCGGTGGAGGCGGCGGTGGCGGGGGCGGCGCCGGCGGGCCGTCGGCGGGAGGGTTCACCCCGGAGACTTCGGCGCCCGGGCGACGCCCTCCTACCGGCCCCGGTTGCGCCGGACGAGGACCTCCTGCGCGACGGTCGCCGCGTGCGTCCCATCGGCGCCGAAGACCTCACCGATCGCCAACCCGCGCGCGCCGACCAGGCCGTTGCTGCGCAGCTCGTGCACGTGCCACCCGCCGGGGTCGAGGTCGCGGTGGAACCAGATGGCGTGGTCGAGACTGGCGTTCATGAAGGCCTGCCCCCAGTCCTCGAGCGGGTCGACGCCCGTCAGGCCGGGATGGTCGCGGACGGCGGCCTCGGTCGGGATGTCGTCGGACAGGTAGGCGATCGCGCACGCCCGCAGCAGGGGGTCGTCGGGCACCGGCTCGGTCATGCGCATCCAGCACCGGGCCAGACCGCGAGGCTCGTCGCCGGACGAACGGACGCTGCGCCGGTCGAAGACGTGGCTCCATGTGTCGCGGTCGTGGTCCTCGGGGCGGCCGAGGGCGTCGTCGAGGCGGGCGGTCTGCACGTCGACCTCCTCCTCGCCGACCTGGAAGGAGGCCGACATGTTGAAGATCGCCCCGACCGCCTGGCGCACGACCACCCGGCGCGTGCAGAACGAGCGGCCGTTGCGGATGCGGTCGACCTCGAAGCGGATCGGCTGCGAGGCGTCGCCGCGGCGGATGAAGTAGCCGTGGAGGGAGTGGGCGAGGAAGCCCTCGTCGACGGTCAGGCCGACCGCCCGCAGCGCCTGGGCCACGATCTGGCCGCCGTACAGGCCGCCCCACGGGTATTGCGGTCCGACCCCGACGAAGGTGTCGGGTCCGTGCGCCTCGAGGGCCATCATCTCGTCGAAGGTCACGTCGCTCACGGTCGGAGTCTCCCAGCCGCCGTCCGGGCGGCACGAACCCCGGTGGGAGCTCTGGCCTCAGCGCCGGTGGATCGACGCCCGCCAGTCGCCGGTGAGCGGGATCCGGGTCAGCGCCCGGGCGGCCCGCAGCGTCCAGTCGAGGACCGGCGCGTGCTCGACGTCGATCGGGACCCAGAGCACGAGCCCCCGCTTGGAGTGGTCGGCCACGACCCGCCAGCGTTCGGGCACGACGACGTCCTTCTCGCCCAGCCGTGCCTCGGCCCGGCTGCCGGTGGCGTGGAGGATCCCGACCGAGACGGGTTCGGGCCGGCGCCGGTCGACCTCGGCCGGCACCCACGTCGCCCGGGGGACGGCCGGGCCGCGGCCCGAGACCAGGCGCCCGAACGTCGTCTGGGTGGGCGGGGGGAAGTTGTCGTCGTACGCGGGGTCGAGCGTCAGCCAGCCGGACCCGTCGGCCAACTCCGCCATGGCGTCGAGCACGACCTCGCAGGACTCGGCCGTGAACTCGACCTGTTCGACGGTGGTCACGGGGATGGTGGACTCAGCGCGAGAAGATCGCCTCGGCGCGACCGGCGGCGTCGTCGTCGAGTCGGGCGAGCACGTCGAGCGCTCCCATGTTCTCGACGACCTGCTCGGGCCGGCTCGCCCCGGTGATGACGGTGGAGACGTGGGGGTTGCGGGCGCACCAGGCGATGGCGAGCTGCGCTGGCGTGCAGCCGAGCTCGTCGGCGAGACCGACGAAGCGGGCGACGCGGTCCTGCACCTCGCCGTCGGTCATCCGGTCGCGGAGCCACTCGTAGCCGGAGAGCGCGGCGCGCGAGTCCTCGGGGATGCCGTCGACGTACTTGCCGGTGAGCAGGCCGGACGCGAGCGGCGACCAGATGGTGAGGCCGAGGCTGATGTCGTCGTACAGGCGGGCGTAGCTCTTCTCGACCTTGCGCCGCTCGAGCAGGTTGTACTGCGGCTGCTCCATGACGGGCTTGTGGAGGTGGTGGCGCTCGGCGATCTCGTACGCCGCCCGGATCTCGTCGGCGTTCCACTCCGAGGTGCCCCAGTAGAGGGCCCAGCCCCGGTCGATGGCGTCGGACATCGCCCACACCGTCTCCTCGATCGGCGTGTCGGGGTCGGCCCGGTGACAGAAGACGAGGTCGTAGGTGTCGAGCCCGATCCGCTCGAGCGACGCGGGGATCGCCTCGTGCAGGTACTTGCGGTTGAGGGTGAGCCGGCTGTTCGGGCCGTCGTGGATGCCCCAGTAGAACTTCGACGAGACGACGTACTCGTGACGCTGCCAACCGTTCTTGCGGATGGCCTCACCCATCAGGCGCTCGGACTCGCCGCCCGCGTACGCCTCGGCGTTGTCGAAGAAGTTGACGCCGGCGTCGTAGGCCGCGGCCATGCACTCGGCCGCCAGGCCGCTGTCGAGCTGCGGGCCGAAGGTGACCCAGGAGCCGAAGGACAGCGCGCTCACCTTCAGCCCGGAACGTCCGAGGCGGCGGTAGGGCATCTCGCGGTTCGTGGTGTCGGCCATGGGCGCAGGCTAGGGAGCGGTCGCCGGGGTCGCACCCGCCACCTGCAGCGCGCCGGGCACCGCCGTGCACGTGAGCGGCAGCGGGCCGAGCGGGTCGCCGTCGGCCCACATCATCACGTCGGCGCCGTCGGCGGCGGCGATCCGGACCGAGGCACTGCGGTACGTGGCGACGTCGGGGTGGTCGACGTGACGGCCGCCGAAGACCCGGGGGAAGACGCGCAGGAACGTGGACCGCGACACGTCGCCGATGACCACCGTCTGCAGCAACCCGTCGTCGGGGCGGGCCTCGGGGCAGATCCGCATGCCCCCGCCGAAGTACGCCGTGTTCCCGACCGAGAGCATGGTGGTCGCGGCGTCGTGGGTCTCGCCGTCGATCGTGACGGTGAGCCCGAGGCGACGCAGACGCGGGAGCTGCAGGACGGTGGCGACGGTGTAGCGCTGCTGGCCGCGGGGCCAGCGGAGCCCGTTGGCGCGGTCGGTGACGTCGCCGCTGAAGCCGACGGTCGCGACGCTGGCGACCCACCCGTGCTCGGTGCGCATGGCGTCGACGGCGACCGGTGCGGCGAGGGCCCGCCGCACGTGGTCGTCGAGCCGGCCGTCGAGCAGGTCGAGGGCGCGGGCGAAGTCGTTGCCGGTGCCCTGGGGCACGATGCCGAGCGTGCAGCCGGTCTCGGCGGTGGCCCCGACGGCGATCCGCACGAGGCCGTCGCCCCCGACGGCGATGATGCGGTCGGCACCAGCGGCGACGGCGTCGGACGCGACCCGGGCGGCGTCCTCGGCCGACGGCGCCTCGAGCAGCACGGCCTGGTGCTTCGCGGCCACGACGGCGCCGACCACCCGCTCGACGTCCCCGGTCCCGCCGCGAGCGGCGGGGTTCCCCAACACGTGCACCGTCGACATCGGGCGGCACCGTAGGCCACCGCCGACCGGCGCGGCGGGGACGTCACGACCGGGCGGGCTACCTTCCCGTCGTGGCCGGATCGAGGTCCAAGACCCCTGCCGTGGAGCGTGAGTTGGGCGGGCGCGTCGTGCGCATCACCAGCCCCGACAAGGTGTTCTTCCCCGAGCACGGCGAGACGAAGCTCGACCTGGTCGACTTCTACGCGTCGATCGGCGACGCGTTCCTCCGGGCGGCGGGTGGCCGGCCGACGCTGCTGCAGCGCTTCCCCGACGGCGTCGGCGGCAAGGACTTCTTCCAGAAGCGGGTCCCCAAGGGGGCGCCCGAGTGGCTGCAGACGACGACGGTCAGCACGCCCAACGGCACCACCTCGAACGCCATGGTCCTCGTCGACCTCGCCCACGTGGCCTGGGCGGTGAACATGGGCTGCCTCGGCTTCCACCTGTGGCCGTTCCACGCCGCGACGCCGGGGGCGACCGACGAGCTGCGGATCGACCTCGACCCCTCCCCCGGCGTCGACTTCCCGATGCTGCGCGAGGCCGCCCACGAGCTCCGCACGTTCCTCGACGAGATCGGGATGGCGTCGTACCCGAAGACCACGGGGAACCGGGGCATCCACGTGCACGTGCGGGTGGCGCCGGGCTGGGACAGCTACGACGTGCGCTGCGCCGCGGTCGTCGTGGCCCGCGAGCTCGAACGGCGTCGCCCCGAGCTGGTGACGGCGGCGTGGTGGAAGGAGGAGCGCGGGTCGCGGGTGTTCGTCGACTTCAACCAGAACGCGCCGCACAAGACCGTGTTCGGGGCGTGGTCGGTGCGGTCCCGGCCCGGGGCCCAGGTGTCGACGCCGTTCCGTTGGGACGAGCTCGACGCCATCCACCCGGACGACTGCACCATGCGTTCGGTGCCCGACCGGCTGGCCGCGGGCGACCCGTGGGCGACGATCGACGACGTCGACCACGACCTCGCTCCCCTGCTCGACCGCTTCCGCGCCGACCTCGCCGCCGGCACGCCCGACGCCCCGTGGCCGCCCGTGTACCCGAAGATGCCGCACGAGCCGCCCCGGGTCGCGCCGTCGCGCGCCCGCCAGGAGCCCTGAGCCCCGGGCCGGCCTCCTGACCTAGGTTCGAGGACATGGAACTCGGCACCCGGTACCTGCTCTGGAGCGCCCTCCGCGCGCTGAACGTCGCCAACGCCCGCACGCCCCTGGCGCTCGACGGGCCCGGCGCGGTCCCGGCGTTCGCCTTCGGGCTGCCCACGTCCGAGCTCGCCGGCCACGCCGCCGGCGCCTACGCCGCCTCGGCCGTCGCCGCCGTGGCCCGGGGCGCCCACCGCTCGACGGCCGGCAAGCTCGGTCTCGCCCTCACCGGCGCCGGCGCGGCCGCCCTGTGGCAGCTCCAGCGGTCGACCGACGACGCCGACCGCATCGTCGAGCGGGCCCTGCGCGACCAGCTCGGCGACGACTACCGCGACCACCTCCCGCCGCCGCCGATGGCGCCGCGCACCACCGCGCTCCCGACGGTCCCGACGCCGAAGGTGCGGGCCCGCTACGTCGAGCACGGCCACATCGGCTACGGCGACGCGGGCGCCCGGAACACCCTCGACATCTGGCGCCGCCCCGACCTGCCCGCCGACGGCAAGGCGCCGGTCCTCCTGCAGATCCACGGCGGCGCCTGGATCTACGGCGACAAGGAGGGCCAGGCGTACCCGCTGATGGTGCACCTGGCCGAGCGGGGCTGGATCTGCGTCTCCGCCACCTACCGGCTGAGCCCCCGGGCCACCTGGCCCGACCACATCGTCGACGTGAAGCGGGCGCTGGTCTGGGTCAAGGAGCACATCGCCGACCACGGTGGCGACCCCGACCAGGTGGTGATCAGCGGCGGATCGGCCGGCGGCCACCTCACCGCCCTCGCGGCCCTGACCCCGAACGACCCGCAGTTCCAGCCGGGCTTCGAGGACGCCGACACCTCGGTCCGCGCCGCCGTCCCCTTCTACGGCGTCTACGACTGGACGAACCGCGACGAGACCGGCTCGCCCGACCTCGAGAGGCTGCTCGGCGAGCGCATCGTGAAGCAGACCCGGATCGACGCCGAGGACCTGTACGACCAGGCGTCGCCGATGAGCCACGTGTCGGCCGACGCGGTGCCGATGATGCTGCTCCACGGCACGAACGACTCGCTGGTCCCGGTCGCCCAGGCCCGGTCGATGGTCGACATGCTGCGGGCGGTGTCGTCGAACCCCGTCGTCTACGCCGAGTTCCCGGGCGCGCAGCACGCCTACGACGTGTTCTCGTCGAACCGGACCGACGCGTCGGTCGCGGGGATCGAACGCTTCCTGGCCGCGGTGCTGGCGCCGAGCCGGGTCGAGGCGACTCAGGTCTCGTCGACGACGTAGCCCACGCCGGGCACCCATCGCGCCGACTCGGGGATGCGGTCGGCGCCGCTCTCGAGCACCCACCCCACGCCCTCGACCCACCGCGTCCGCGGTGTCGCCGGATCGGGCCCGGGCGCCGGTGCCGTCCTCGCCGGCGGCATCGGGGGCTGGGGCTGGGGTTGAGGTTGGGGCGCGACCGCGGACTCGACCCGGGTCGGGGCGGGTGGCGTCCCCGTGGCGGGTGCGGGCGGTCGGGCCGGGCCGTCGGGGGCCGGACGCCACGTCGGCGCCGCGGTGGTGGGGTCGGTCGCCGGGGGTCGGCGGACCGGAGTCGGCTCGGGCGCCGGCGCGTTCACCGGCGGGTTGACCGCCGGGCGAGCCGGACGGGGCAGGTCGCGTCGCTGGGTCCACGGCGTCCGGGCGGGCGTCGCCGTGGCGCGGTCGCGGACCTCGCGACGCGGCGGTTCGTCATCGCCGTCGAACACGACCGGGGCGACCTTCCACACGAACGAGGCGGCGATGCCGGCGACGCCCGCGGCGGCGAGCGTGAGGGCCGGCCCCCGGGTCGAGGCCGCCATGGCGCCGATCAGGGCGGCGATCACCTCGGCCTGGTCGGGGGCGAAGCGATCGGCGAGCGCCGGGATCCCGTATGCGAAGAGGAGCACGCCCGCCGCCAGCCCGATCGCCCAGACACCCGACCGGCGCAGGATCGCCGGCCGGTTCGACGTGACGCCGAGCGCCAGGAGCGCACCGATCGCGGCGAGCGCCGCCAGGATCGGGACGGCCGTCAGCAGGGCGGCGCGGACCGGCCCGAAGTTCGGCACCCGCTTCGTCGGCAGCTCCACGGCGAGCTCGGGCGCGGCCGGGATGATCCCGTCGAGCTCGGGACGCATGCCGACCAACGACTCGCGGGCCGCAGCGCCGAAGGCACCGGCGTCGACGGACCGGGGCACCTCGCCCTCGCCGAGGAACGCCTGGTGCGTGGCCACGAACGCGTCGACGACCACGGCCTCGACCGCCGGGGAGTCGAGCGCGGCGGTGGCGGCGGCGTCGAGCGTGGCTCGGTCGACCTCGACGCCGGGCGGCAGCGCGGCGGCGGCTGCGCCGGCGATGTTCGCCGCCAGCCGGGCCCGCACCGTCTCGTCCTCGTAGAGGGCGTCGGCGACCTCGCGCGAGCGGTCGGGGTCGAGCACCGTGCGCGTGATGAGGAAGCCCGACCAGGCGAGCGACCCGATCCACAGGCTGATGCCGAGGATGGCGGCGGCGAGCGCACGACGCACCACCCCATGATGCGGCATCGGCGCCCGCCGATCGTGGTCCTGCCCGGCGCGACGGCCCCGACCCCCACCCCCCCAACTCGTTCTGGGCCCATGATCTGAGAACCGGTGCTCAGATCATGGGCCCAGAACGGATTGGTTCGGGCGATGGCGGGTCAGGCGGTGGCGAACCGTTCGATGATGCGGGCGAGCTCGATCGGCTGGTCGCCCTGGATGGAGTGGCCGGCGTCGGCGACGGTGACGATCTCGGCGCCGGGTTGGGCCTCGCGGAACCGGGCGACGTCGTCCTCGTCGACGACCGGCGACCGGTCGCCGAGCGCGAGCAGGATCGGGGCGGCCACGGCGGCGAGGTCGTCCCAGAGCACCGTGCCGTCGATCTCGACACCCTCGTCGGCGAGGGCCCGCTCGCGCTGGTGGCGCCACACCCATCGGCCGTCGTCGAGCCGCCGGGCGTTGTGGAGGATGCCCCGGCGCAACGAGGACACCGAGCGCGTCGGGTTGAACTGGACCGTGCGGTCGAGGATCTCGGCGAAGCTGGTAAACGACTCGGGCCCGGCCAGGAACGCGTGGATCTCGGCGCTCTTCTGCCGGTCGACACCGGGCGTCACGTCGACCATGAGCAGGCGGCGCACGAGGGCCGGGTGGTGGACGGCGAGCTCCATCGCGGTCAGACCACCCAGCGACATGCCGACGACCAGCGCGGCGTCGGGGGCGAGGCGTTCGACGGCGGCGGCGACGTCGTCGGCGAAGGCGCGCGGGCCGACGGGCCGGCTCGGGTCGATGTCGCCGGCGTGGCCGTGGCCGGGCAGGTCGACGGCGAGGAGCGGCCGGTCGAGCGCCAGCGCGACGGTGTCCCACGTGTGGGCGTTCTGGCCGCCGCCGTGCACGAACACGATCTCGGGCGCCCCGGTCCCCCAGCGCAGCGCGCTCAGGTGGCGGTCGTTCGGCAGGTCGACGTCGACGCGCTCGACGGTGGGGTCGCCGCGCCACTCGAGCCCGGCCTCCGCCGCGTTCTCGGTGAAGAGCCCGAACTCGTCGTACGTGAACGAGTCGTCGTCGGGGTCGGTGGTCGGGGTCTCGGTCATCGTGCGGCTCCGTCCTCGTCGGGTGCTGGGGGAGGCAGACCTCGCAGAAGTCGGCCCCGAACGGTGTGAGCGAGATGCTGCGCCGGACCGTCTTGGCCCGCTTGGCCCGCTCGACGGCGTCGACGACGACGGGCTGGGCCTCGAGCACCTGGTAGCGCGACAGGTCGTCCAGCGTCTCGCGGGAGAACCAGATGAGCCCGAGGCGCTGCAGGTTGTTGAGGTAGCGGGGGACGCGGTCCGGGTAGCGGCAGCCGGCGTGGTTGCCGATCATCGTGACGCCGGGGACGAGCAGCTCGCTCGACGTCGGGATCGCGCCCGTCGCCCGCACGTCGACGCTCGGTTGGGGGCCATCGGTGAGCAGCAGCCGCAGGATTCGGGCCTCGTCGGGCGCGAGTTCGTCGATGATGCGGGAGTAGGCGGGGTGGGCGGACTCGTCGTAGGTGACGTCGGCCGAGCGGCGCAGGAGCGCGGCGCCCCGGGCCCGGAGGTCGTCGGTGGCCGGCACCGGCGACTCGTCGGCGACGGGGTCGACGTTGGGTCGGGTGCCGAGGACGCGTCCGGTCTGGGAGCGCATGGCCTCGACCGACTCCCGGAGCACCTTGGCGGCCGGTTCACCCTGCGAGACGGCGCGGGCGGCGGCGACGCTCGTGTCGACGGTGGTGGTGATCGCCCACTCGGTCATGCGCTGGATCGCCGCGCTGGCGATCCGGGCGACGCCCGGCGCGGCGGCGAGCAACTGGTCGAGGTCGGGCGCGGGCGGGGGCGCGGGCGGAGACGTCGTGTCGTCCGGCCCGGTGCCCGGGGTATCGGTGTCGGGGTCGTCGCTCATGTCACACGGTCAGGATCTGGAGGCAGCCGGCGGCGAAGCCGAGGACCGAGCCGATGAAGATCAGCATCCACTCGTCCTCCACGATGGCCGATCGGAGCATCTCGGCGAAGTCCTTCGACGGCAGCTCCCGCATCCGGGCCGTGAGGAGGGCGCGGATGGCGGCGCTCTGGCGTTCGTTGAACTCGGGGTCGGTCAGCGGCGTCATCGTGTAGCTCACCGCCTCGGTCGCGACGCCCTCGCGGATGGCGTCGTACTCACGGGCGCCCATCGCCACGCGGACGGCCCCGGCCGCGGGACCGAGGGCGTCGTCCACGGCTGGGCGCAGCGCCCGCTCGATCATGTCCTTGGTGCGGTCGGCCCGCCGGCCCGCGACGAGCTCCTCGCCGATGTTCGACAGGTTGACGATGTCCTCGGCGATCACGGTGGCGTAGACCTCGGCCACCTCGTCCCGGCGGCGCATGAACAGGCCGTGCAGGGTCACCGGCCCGACGTGGCGGGGTTCCTCGGGGAGGAAGATCACCTTGATGGCGATCCAGTTCGTCAGGTAGCCGACCACGATCCCGGCGAGCGGGAGGATCCAGGCCGCCTCGACCGCCTGGTAGAGGAACACGATCGGCACGCCGAGGAGGGCACCGAGCAGGAAGCCGGAGTTCACCACGAAGCGGAGTTCCTTGCTCCCGACCTCGAGGAAGATGCGGTTGGCGAGCCGCGGGTCGCGCTCGATGTGGCGGATCACCATCAGCTTGATGTCGAGCAGCTGGTCGATGTGCGTGCCGATGTCGGCGGTCACCGACCGCACGATGTCGGGCAGCTTCGCCTGGACCCGTCGGTGGACGGCCTCGCGGATGCGCGGCGGGGTGTCGCGCCACAGCACCGGGTGCTCCCGCTCGATGATCCGCTCGACGAGGGCCCGGACGTCGCCGCTCGCGGTGGCGACGATGTGCTCGGCGATGGCGTCGGGGTCGAGCTGCTCGTAGAACTCGGCGGGGCTGCCCAGCTTCGCGATCCCCTTGTCGACCGCGATGCTGCCCATCTTCGCGGCGCGGGACGGGATGACGCCCTGCCAGCCGATCTTGCCGTCGAGCAGCCCGGGCACCCCCTGGACCCGACGGGGCAGGAGCCGGGCGACCGCGGCCAGGCCCGGGACGTCGAACCCGACGAAGCGCAGCGGCAGGAACAGCAGCTTGATGCCGACGAAGTTCGTCGCGTACCCGATCGCGCCCGAGATGAGCGGGATCAGCAGCAGTCCGACGTCCATGCCCCCAGCGGTCCCGAGCGGTTACGCGTCGACGTCGCGGACCACGAGCTCGACCCGGCGGGACGTCGGGATGTCCGAGGCCCGCCGGCCGGGCTCGGCGGTCAGGGTGCGGGTGGCGCCACCGGCGACCCCGAGCTCGACCTCGACCGTCGGTGCGACGGTGAGCGCGAGCGCCACGGTGGCGTCGGCCACCTCCAGCACGATCGTGCGGTCGGTCAACTCGATCACCGAGCTGTCCTCGACGATCCACCGCTCGCCGAGCCGCGCCCGGATGGTGGCGTGATCGGGCTGGTGCAGCGCCGGCAGCGTCGGGCGGCGGCGGTCCTGTGCGGAAGGCGGGGTCATGGTTCCGAGCCGATGGTCGGGTGTTCGTCCCGAGCGGTGTCGCCGGTCGCCGCCAGTCTGGCCGCCACGGACGGGTGGCCGCACCCCCTCCTCGGTACGACCGCCCGGAGGCGGCGTGCGAGGATGGCGCCGTGGGCAGCTCGGAGCCTCAGCGGACGGCGGCGGTCGTGCTCGGCAGCGGCGGGGCGCGCGGCTACGCCCACATCGGCGCCCTGCAGGTCATCGAGGAACGGGGCCTCGACGTGGTCGCCGTCGCGGGGTGCTCGATGGGGGCGCTGGTCGGTGGCGTGCACGCCGCCGGACGCCTCGCCGAGTACACCGAGTGGGTCACCGGGCTCCGCCACCTCGACATCCTCCGTCTCGTCGACCTGTCGCTGTCGGCCGGTGGCGCGATCCGGGGCGAGAAGGTGTTCTCGATCGTCAAGGAGATCGTGGGCGACACCCGGATCGAGGACCTCCCACTCGCCTACACCGCCGTGGCCACCGACCTGCTGAACCACCGCGAGGTGTGGTTCCAGGACGGCCCCCTGGCCGACGCCATCCGTGCGTCGGTGGCGATCCCGTCGCTCTTCACCCCCGTGGTGACCGCCAACCAGTTGCTGGTGGACGGTGCCCTGATGAACCCGGTGCCCATCCTGCCGACCCTGTCGGCCCAGGCCGACCTCACGATCGCGGTCCATCTCTCGGGCGAGGTCCGGCGCCACTCCCCCACGCGACCATCGGGACCGCTGACGACGCCGGTCGTCGACGACGAGGTCGAGGCCGTCATCGACGATCACGGCGCCGAGTCGGCGACGACCGTGCTGCAGCGGGCGTCGCGATTGTTCGACTGGGACACGATCCGCGGCATGATCGCCCGCGACGCCCCCGACGAACGCGGCCGGGACGACGACGCCCTCGCCTCGCTCGACGTCGGCCGCCTCGACATCGTCAACCTCAGCTACGAGGTGATGCAGTCGACGCTCACCAACTACAAGCTGGCCGGGTACCCGCCCGACGTCCTCGTCGAGATCCCCAAGTCCTCGGCGCGGACCTTCGAGTTCCACCGGGCGCCCGAACTGATCGAGATCGGCCGCGAGCGGACCGAGGCGGCGCTCGCCGAGGCCGGCATCTGAGGTGCTCGACCACGAGCTGCTCGCAGAGCTGCTCCGCGACGCCGGGGCGGCACCGGCCCACTTCGGCGAGGACGTCATCTCGGCCGAGGCCGCGGCGACCGGGCCCGCTCCCCTCGTCGTCACCGACGTCTGGGTCTACGACCCGTCCCGGACGCGGACCCTGCTCGTCGAGCATCCCCGGCGGGGCTGGGTGATGCCGGGCGGCAAGGTCGACCCCGGCGAGGGCGTGCGGGCGGCCGCCGTCCGCGAGCTGCGCGAGGAGACCGGCGTCGTCGTCGACGCTGCCGATCTCGTGCCCGCGGCCTCGCACGCCGGGGCCGACGAGCACGTCGCCGACCGCTGCTGGGGCATCTCCTACGCCGTCGTCGTCGACCCCGCCACACCGCTCACGCCCGAGCCGGGGCGGCCGGCACGGTGGTGGCCGCTCGACGAGGTCTGGCCGAGCGTGTACGACCACGACCGGGCACGGCTGCGGCAATACTCGCGGGCATGGACCTGATCGAGTTCGAGGACGAGCAGACGATGACCCGCGAGCAGGCGGCCGAGAAGCTCCGCGAGCTGGCCGACCAACTCGCCCGCCACAACGAGGTCGCCTTCGACAACGGCGGCCTCAAGACGACCGTCAAGGTCCCCGACGAGGTGACCTTCTCGCTGGAGATCGAGGTCGGGTCCGAGGGCAACGAGATCGAGATCGAGATCTCCTGGTGAGCTGATCAAGGCGCGGTCCGGTCGCAGCCGGTGGCCCCGGCCAGCCACGTGGCCCGCTCGTGCAGGTCACCGTGACAGAGGACGGCCCGGGAGTCGTCGTGCGCGGCAGCCCGACGCTCCGCACACGAGATCGCGTCGGCGAGCACGCGCTCGGAGCACGCCCGTCCGCTCTGCTCCCACGTCCGCTCGAGCTGTTCGGCCAGCCATCGGGCCCAGTCGGCACCGCGCGGCAACCCGGCGCCCGGTTCGACCGGTCGCCACAGCTTCCTCGCGGCATCGTTCAAGAGCTCGTGTCGCCGTCGTGGCACCCCCAGGTCGTACATCGACGGACCCAGCCGCTCCAGGAGCAGGGTGCGGCGGTCGAGGTCCGCGTCGAGCAGTCGGACGCAGCCCTCACCGTCGGCGAGACGGAGGACCGTGGCCTCGCGGGCGATCTTCATGTGCTCGGTCGGGGGTGCGACCTCGAGCACGACCGGTGTTCCGTCACGCGCCGTTGCCTCCACGACCAGGGCGTTCATGCCGAAGCCGTCGTACGAACCGCCGATCTCCAGGCCCCACCGCGAGGCCGACTCCCCCACGCGCTCCGACCGGAGCGAGGTCGCTCCGATCCCCGGCCATCGCGCTCCGACCGGAGCGCGATGGCACCACCGGTGTGATCGCGCTCCTCGGCTGGATCGTCGCCGTCGCCGTCGGCTCAGGCCGCGCTGACCGCCGCGTCGGGGTCGTCGACGATGGCCGGTGGCGGGCCGTCGGACTCGGCGAGATCGCGGTGGCGGTCGTAGGCCCACCCCGGGCCGCGGAGCACGAAGCCCAGCCGGTCGCGCCAGGTGGTCGAGCCGGCGACGTCGCGGACGATGTCGCGGTACTCGTGGGTCGCCACCACCAGCGGGTTGAACGACTCGACGTTCTTCGTGAGTCCGTAGACGACCCGCTCGTCCTCGCGCTCGAACGTGCCGAAGAGCCGGTCCCAGACGATCAGGATCGAGCCGTGGTTGCGGTCGAGGTACTGGCGCTGCGACCCGTGGTGCACCCGGTGGTGCGACGGCGTGTTCAGCACCTCCTCGGCGCGACCGAGGGAGCGGACCGTCTCGGTGTGGATCCAGTACTGGTACAGCAGGTTCAGGGCGCGGGCCTGAGCGATGAGGTACGGCCGCACGCCGAACCGAGCCATGAGCCCGTAGGGCACGTAGACGCCGAGTGCGTCGGCGACGGGCTGACGCAGCGCGGTCGACAGGTTGTAGCGCTCGCTCGAGTGGTGGACGACGTGGACCGCCCACAGCCCGCGCACCTCGTGCATGATCCGGTGGTTCCAGTAGTAGACGAAGTCCCACCCGGCGATGGCGAGCGCCCAGGCCAGGGCGCCCTGGCCGAGGTCGCGGTCGCGACCCTTCTCCCACTGCGCCTCGGGGCTCGTGCGCGACGCGGTGAAGGTCGACACCGCCAGGGTGCCGGTGGCGATCGCCGCCGGCCCCGTGACCCGGCGTGCCGAGCGGGCCCAGCGGCCGAGGCGACGCCGCTTCGTGGTCGCCGGGGTGTCGGGGGCGTCGTCCGCGGGCTCGCGGGCGACGAGGCGGTCGGCGACCGTGGTGGCCAGCGCCAGACCGGCCGCGCCGGCGACGAGGGCCTTGCCCCACCGACCCCGGCCGGGCGTGACGTGGCGCAGCAGCTTCGGGGTCACGAGCGGCACGACCAGCGAGCCGACGCCCATCGTCAGGGACGTGATCGTGTCGGCCTTCGTGTAGTCACCGGCCGTCGGACCCTCGACCGCGGCCTTGCGGTGGAGGTGACGGGCCTCGGCCGCCATGGTGCCGAAGTAGATCGGGATGGACGCGACGGTGAGGTCGAGCACCCCCACAGTCTGAACGACGTTCACCCTGCGGCGCACGTCGCATCGGAGCCTCAGGGCAGGGCCGTGAAACGCACCTCGGTCAACAGCTCCGACACGGCCCACAGTCGGGCGGCGACGACGGGGTCGCGCGCGGCACGGGTCGAGCCGACCGTGACCGGCGGACCGTGCAGCTGACCGACACCGGACGGCCCCCAGTAGCTGCCGCCCTCGACGTCGGGATCGGTGGCGGCCCGCAGGGTCGGGAGGGCGCCCATGGCCGTCGGCTGCGCAAGAACGCGGTCGAACAACGGCCGGCCGATGTCGGTGATGCGACCGAGGATCCCGGGGGGTGCCTCGTGCCCGAGGTTGGACCGCGTCGACCCGGGGTGGGCGGCGACGGCGATCGTGGTGGCCCGCTCCTCCCCGACGCCGAGCAGCCGCTTCTGCAGCTCGAGGGTGAACAGCAGGTTGGCGAGCTTGCTCTGGCCGTAGGCGGGCCACGGCGAGTACCGCCGCTCGCTCTGCAGGTCCTCGAAGTCGATGCGCCCGATCCGGTGGGCGAGGCTGGCGACGTTCACGATCCGCGACCCGGGCGTGGCCAGCAGGCGCTCGACGAGCAGGCCGGTGAGCGCGAAGTGCCCGAGGTGGTTGACGCCGAGTTGCTGCTCGAAGCCCTGGGCGGTCCGCCGGTAGGGCGTGGCCATGAGCCCGGCGTTGTTGATCAACAGGTCGAGCCGGTCGTGGCTCGCGAGCACGACCTCGGCAGCGGCCCGCACGCCGTCGAGATCGCCCAGGTCGAGGTCGACGATCTCGGCGCGCGCCGCGTCCGGACCCAGCCGGGCGAGGGCGTCCTCCGCCTTGGCCCGGTTGCGACAAACGAGCAGGACGTGGGCGCCCCGGGCCGCGAGCGCCCGTGCGGTCTCCCAGCCGATGCCGCTGTTGGCCCCCGTCACGAGGGCGATCCGCCCGGTCTGGTCGGGGATGTCGGCCTCGCTCCAGGACATGCCGGGAAGATATCGGCGCACGCGTCATCCGGCCGGGCCGCGGCGTCGTACACCTCACGAACGGCGGTGGGCGAGGGTGAGACAGGGGCACCCTCGTCGACCGCCCGTTCGACCGTCGTCGGCTCGACGTGGCTACGGTCGCCGGGGTGGATGCCCGCCACGTCGCCGACCTGCTGGCCGACGTGCTCGGCGATGTGGCCACCGATGTCCGGCCCGTGTCCGGCGGCGACGTCGCCGCCGCGTTCTCGGCCGAGGTCGGCGGTCGACGCGTCTTCGCCAAGACCCATCCCGACCCGCCGCCGGGGTTCTTCACCACCGAGGCCGCCGGTCTCCGCTGGCTCCGGGAGCCGGACACGGTCGCCGTGCCCGAGGTCCTGGCCGTGTCGGACGACCTGCCGCTGCTGGTCCTCGGGTGGATCGACGAGGGCCGCCCGACGGCGACGACGGATCCCGAGTTCGGACGGGCCCTCGCCGGACTCCACCGGGCAGGCGCTCCGACGTTCGGACGGGAGGACCGCCGGACGACGGGGAGCCGGCGCCTGCCGAACGAGCCGTGCGCCACGTGGGTCGAGTTCTACGCCGACCGCCGCCTCCGGCCGCTCGCCCGGCTGGCCGCCGACGGCGGCGCCCTGCCGGCGGCGACGGTGGCCCGCCTCGAGCGGGTGGCCGACCGCCTCGCCGACC
>JBHIXO010000052.1:0-15792 GCA_041984725.1 Acidimicrobiales bacterium
TGTGCGCCATGAGGTCCTCCTGGTGGGCCGGCGGGCCCGACCTTCTCGCCCGAATGTAGTCGGTTGTCTACACTCGGTCAAGGGTTTCGCTGGTCAGCGGGGCTCGACGAGGGCGGCCATGGCCGAGAACCACTGCTCGGGGACATCGTCTCCCGCGCCGGTGGCGACCTGGATGAACTCTCGCAGCAGAAGCCAGCCGAGTGAGAAGGCGAAGCCCATGGCCACGAGGTCGGCGGCGACGAGGGGCGAGCGGTCGGGCAGGGCCTCCTCCAGCGTCTCCACCATACGGCGAGCGCCGGGGAGGTCGGAGGCGAGCACCTCGTCCAGTTCGCCGTCGAGCATGGCGCGGGTCAGAACGGTCCAGTAGGTGCGGTTCTGCTCGAGGGTGTGGAACGCGCTCAGCGCGCTGTCCAGCGTGGCCTCCCCGAAGGGCCCGGCCGCGGCCAGACGCTCGGCCAGGTGGTCGTGCACGGCGCGGACCAGCTGGCGCTTGGTCCCGAAGTGGCGGTGGATGAGCCCGTGGTTCACCGCCGCGACGCCGGCGATCTCCCGCAGCGAGGTGGCGGCGGGGCCCTTCTCGGCGAACAGGCGAGCTGCGGCGGCCAGGACCGCCTCCTTCACCTCCTGCTCACCGTGGGGACGGGGGTCGTCGCCGAGCACGCGCCGACCATAGGGCAGTGCGACGGCGGTCATCGACCGGCGCCCGTGGTCGTGGTCGGCTGCCCGGGGCTATCGGAAGTCGAGCCCATCGAAGCCCTCCGCGGCCCAGCGGCGCAGGTGCTCGAAGAACGCAATGGGTCCGCCCGGATGTCCCTTGGCGATCTCGCTGGCGAAGCCGGCACCGGGCTGACCCTCGTTGTTGTAGTAGCCCGGCGTGCAGTCGGCCGAACCCAGCGCCGAGCCCATCGCCGACATCGCCCCACCCGAGATCAGATCCATCCAGGCCTGCTCGGCCGCCTCCGTGGCCTCCACCACGTCGTAGCCGCCCTCGACCGCGTGGGCCACCACTGCCGCGATGGCACGCGACGTCTCGGTGAAGTTGTGGGGGACGTTGGACACGAGGTTGGCACCGTGACCGAGCTGGGTGATGCACAGGTTCGGGAAGCCGTGCACGTGCATGCCGTGCAGGGTCCGCATGCCATCGGCCCAGCACTCGGAGAGCCGTCGACCGCCGCGACCGACCGGGTCATAGCCGGCCCGCTCCGTGAACGGCGTGCCGACCTCGAAGCCGGAGGCGAACACGATGCAGTCCACCGGGTACTCGACGCCGGCGACCACGACGCCGGTGGCGGTGATCCGCTCCACCCCCTGGCCGTCGGTGTCGACCAGGTGGACGGTGGGCTCGTTATAGGCCTGCAGGTACTCGTCGTGGAAGCAGGGGCGCTTGCACAACTGGCGATACCAAGCCTTCAGCCGGTCGGCCGTCTCCGGGTCCTGCACCACCTCGTCACAGCGCGCCCGGATCTGCTCCATCTTCTCGAAGTCGGCGTCCTCGACCGCCTCCATGATGCGGGCCATGTCGACCGCGCCCTCGAGCGACGCGATCCGGCCCAGGATCCGCCGGGCCAGATCGGTCCAGCCGTCCATCACCAGGTCCTCCTCGACCATGCCCCCCGTCTGATTCAACGTGAAGTTCTCCAGCCAACGCTGCTGCCAGCCCGGCGTGGCGATGCTCTCGAACCAGTCCGGGTCGATGGGATGGTTGCCACGCACGTCCACCGACGACGGCGTGCGCTGGAACACGAACAGCTCGCCAGCGTCCCGGGCCAGGCGCGGCACGCACTGCACCGCCGTGGCACCCGTACCGATGACCGCCACCCGCTTGTCGGCCAAACCCGTCATCGGCGCACCCGTGGGATCACCACCGGTGTAGGCGTAGTCCCAGCGGCTGGTGTGGAAGGCGTGACCCCCGAACTCGTCGATGCCCGGCACGCCGGGCAACTTGGGCACGTGCAGCGGGCCAGTACCCATCGACAGGAACTGGGCGGTGAACTCATCGCCCCGGTCCGTGCGCACGACCCAGCGCGCCCGAGCCTCGTCCCACACCAGACCAGTGACCTCGGTGTGGAACAAGGCACCGTCGTAGAGCCCGAAGTGCTTGCCGATCCGCTGGCAGTGCTCGAGGATCTCAGGACCGTGCGCGTACTTCTCGCTGGGCATGTGCCCGGTCTCCTCGAGCAACGGCATGTACACCATCGACGCGGTATCGCACTGCGCGCCCGGATACCGATTCCAGTACCACGTGCCGCCGAAGTCCCCGCCCTTGTCGATGATGCGGACATCGGTCACCCCGGCCTCGGCGAGCCGAGCGCCGGCGAGCAGCCCGGCGAACCCGCCCCCGATGATGGCCACGGTCACGTCGTCGGTGACGGCGTCGCGGGGCTCGACCGGCAGGTACGGGTCCACGGCGTAGTGGGCGAAGCGCCCGCTCAGGCGTTGGTACTGGGCGTTCCCGTCCGGGCGGAGGCGCTTGTCCCGCTCGCGCCGGTACTTCGCCTTCAGCGCGTCCTTGTCGATCTCGGATGCGGCGTCGGCTGACATGGCAGATCCTCCTGGCGCCGTCGGGGACGCCGTCGGTGCGAACGTGGTGACGACCCCTCAGGCGGTCGTGACCGGGATGCTGCTGTAGCCCTGGAGCACGGTGTTGGCGGTGCGGACCGACGGTCCTCCCGGCGCCAGATCGATGCCTCGCTCGGCCAAGGCCTCGAGCACCACCCGGGTCTCGAGCCGGGCGAGTTGGGCACCGAGGCAGTAGTGGATGCCGTGGCCGAAGGCGACGTGCTCGCCGCCCGGCCGGCCGACGACGTAGCGGTCGGGATCCTCGAAGACCGCCTCGTCCCGGTTGGCGGCCGCGAACAGCACACCGACGTTCGCCTCGGCCGGGATCTCGACGCCGCCCAGCACGCAGTCCTGGGTGGTGCGACGGAACAGCGCCTGCACCGGTCCGCAGTGGCGCAGCCCCTCCTCGACCGCGGCCGAGGCGAGCGAAGGATCGTCGCGCAGACGGCGCCACTGGTCGGGGTGGTCCCAGAAGGCGTGGTGCAGGTTGCCGAGCAGGTTGGTGGTCGTCTCGTTGCCGGCCACGAGGAGCAGGATGCAGAACAGCACGACCTCCATCGTGGACAGCTGCTCGCCGTCGGGCGTGGCTGCGGCGATGGCGCTGATGAGGTCGTCCTCGGGGTCCCGGCGGCGCTGCTCGGCCACGGTGAAGAAGAACGCCGACATCTCGGCCAGGTCGCCGCCGACCCCGGCGACGTCGATCTCGGCGGCCAGCGTGCCGACGAGGGCGTCAGACCAGCGGCGGAAGTCGGCCATCATCGCAGCGGGCACGCCGAGGATCTCGGCGATCAGGGTGACCGGCAGGGGGACGGCCAGATCCTTGGTGAGGTCGGCCGTGCCGCCGTCCCGGACGCGGTCGACGAGCTGGTCGACCAGGGTCGCGGTGAGGCGGGTGGCCATCTCCTCCCACGCCGCGATCCGGCGCTTGGTGAAGGGCCGGCTGACGACGCGGCGCAGCTTGGTGTGATCGGGCGGGTCGCTCGCGATCATCAGGCGCGCGTCGCCGATGCGGTCGAAGCCGAGCACCCCGGCGCGCTCGGACCCCGCGGCCGGACCGATGCGCCCGGCCAGGAACTCGCCGAAGCCGCCCTCGGAGGAGAACACCGTCGGCTGGTGGAGGGCGTCGAGGACGTCGGCGTGTCGGGCGAGCAGCCACACGTTGTTGGCCTCGTCACGGACCGGGCCGAGCGACCGCAGGGCTCGGTAGGCCGGTTGCGGGACGGCGGTGACCTCGGGCGAGAACAGGTCGGGGATCGAGGTGGTCTCCACGCGTGCGCTCTCCTCGGCAGACGATGTCGTCGGCAGCGTAGGCTCGCCCTGCGAGACATGCAACAGATGCGGCTCATTGACGCATACCCGATGCCGATCCAAGGGGACGACATGATCGCCACCGCCATGGTGCTCGCCGCACCGCACACCCTCGAAGCCCGCGAGCTCCCGCTCCCCGAGATCGGGGACGACGACGCCCTGCTCCGGGTCGAGGCCTGCGGGCTGTGCGGCACCGATCACGAGCAGTACAGCGGCCAGCTGCACCCGGGCCACCCGTTCATCCCCGGCCACGAGGCGGTGGGGGTGATCGAGCAGATCGGCCCGGTGGCCGCGCAGCGCTGGGGCGTCTCGCAGGGCCAGCGCGTGGCGGTCGAGGTGTTCCGATCGTGCCGGGAGTGCGACGCCTGCCGGGCCGGCGCCTACCGGCGCTGCGAGCGCAACGGGCTGGCCACCATGTACGGGTTCGTGTCGGTGGACACCGGCCCGGGGCTGTGGGGCGGCTACGCCACCCACCAGTACCTGGCCCCGGACTCCATGGTGCTGCCCGTGCCCGACGGGCTCGATCCGGTGGTGGCCACCTTGTTCAACCCGTTGGGCGCCGGCATCCGGTGGGGTGCCACGGTGCCCGGCACCGGGCCCGGCGACGCCGTGGCCGTGCTCGGTTGCGGGGTCCGCGGCCTGTCGGCTGCGGTGGCGGCCAAGGAGGCCGGCGCCGACTTCGTCATGGTCACCGGCGCCGGCGAGCGAGACCGTCCCCGCCTCGACGCCGCGCCGGACTTCGGCGCCGACCTGGTGGTCGACGTCACCGAGCAGGACCCCATCGCCGCGTTCCGAGCCGCCACCGGCCGCGCCGGCGCCGACGTGGTGGTCGACGTCACGGCCAAGGCCCCGCAGGTGGTGGCCCAGGCGGTGCAGCTGGCCGCCACCGGGGGCCGCATCGTCATCGCCGGCACGCGGGGCGGCGGCGGGGCGCCCGGGTTCGAGCCCGACCACGTCGTCTACAAGGAGCTGCGCATCGAGGGCGCCCTCGGCGTCGACGTGGTCGCCTACCAGGCGGCCCTCGACCTGCTGGCCTCGGGCCGCTACCCCTTCGCCGATCTGGAGCGGGCCGTCGTCGGCCTCGACGGCGTCGAGGGCCTGCTCCGCACCATGGCCGGGGAAGGCGGCACGCCACCCATCCATGGGGTCGTGGTGCCGGACTAGTCCCTGGCCGTCGTCACCGCCTTGCCGGAGGTCACCCGGTACTGGGTGAGGTCGGGGGCCTGCATCACCTCGCGGAAGTGGTCGATGCTCCACGGCCACGCCGCCGGGACGCCCCGGTCGTCGAGGTACCAGCTGCGGCACCCGGTGACCCACACGGTGCCCTTCGTCGCCTCGACCCGGGCGGCCTCGAAGGCCTCGGCCGCCTCGGCGGTGGGCTCGACGGACTCGGCGCCCTGACGGAGCAGGTCGAGGAGCTGGATCGTGTAGTCGAGCTGGAGCTCGGCGACGTCGATGAGCGAGAAGTTCCCCACCGGTCCGTTCGGCCCGTTGAGCAGGAACAGGTTGGGGAAGCCGGGCACGGCCAAAGCGAGATGCGCGCTGGGTCGCTGCGCCCAGACGTCGTCGAGGTCGGCGCCGTCGCGACCCCGCACGTGGATCGGGCGCAGGAACCGGTCGGAGCGGAACCCGGTGGCCAGCACCAACACGTCGAGCTCGTGCAGCTCGCCGTCGACGGTGCGCACGCCGGCCGGCTCGATCCGCTCGATCCGGTCGGTGACGAGCTCGGCGTTGGGGCGCTGGATGGCGTCGTAGAACTCGCCCGAGGCGATGAGCCGCTTGCACCCGGCGCGGTAGTCGGGGCGGAGCTTCTCCCGCAGCACCGGATCGGCGACGCCCTCCAGGTGGGCGCGGCAGGCCTCCTCGATGAGGGCCATGGCCGGTGAGCCGGCGTCGATCACCGCGTTGGCGAAGTGGTCGGCGAATGCCTGCCCCAGGCCGTCGCGGGCCTGGCGCATGAGGGCGGGGTCGTCCCGGAACGCCCGGCGCTGGGCCTCGTCGTAGGGCGTGTTGTCGATCGGCATGATCCACTGCGGCGTGCGCTGGAACAGGTCCAGGTGGGACACCCGGTCGACGAGCGCACCGGTGATCTGCACGGCGGAGGAGCCGGTGCCGATCACGCCGACGCGCCGGCCGTCGACGGGCACGTCGTGGTCCCAGCGGGCGCTGTGGAACGCGGCACCGGCGAAGGAGCCCAGCCCGGGCAGGTCGGGGACGTTGGGGTGGTGGAGCACACCGGTGGCGGCGATGACGACGTCGAAGTCGTCCCGGTAGCCGCCGGTGGTTGCCAGCGTCCACCGGCCGGCGGTGTGGTCGAGCGACACCACCTCCTCGCCGAAGCGGGTCCGCTCGTACACGCCCTCGCGGCGGGCGACCTCCTGGAAGTAGGTCTGGATCTCGTCGCCCGGCGAGAACGTGTGGGTCCAGTCGGCGTTGGGCGAGAACGAGTAGCTGTACAGGTGCGAGGGCACGTCGCACGCGATGCCGGGATAGGTGTTCTCCCGCCAGGTACCTCCGACGTCGTGGGCCTTCTCGAACACGGCCACGTCGTCGATGCCGGCCTCGCGCAGCTTGATCACGCTGGCGATGCCGGCCATCCCGGCGCCGATGACGGCGACGCGCAGGTCTCGCACGGGGTCTCCTCCGGATGGGCTGTTCATGCCGGGGTCGGTCGTGCCCCACGCACCAGCCGACCGGGCAGCTCGCCGGTCGGCTCCCCGCCACGGTAGGTCTCCACCCCGGCCATGACCGTGTGCTCGTAGCCGTCGGCCCGCTGCAGCAGGCGTCGACCGCCGGCGGGCAGGTCGTAGCGGACCTCCGGGCGACGAGCGCGGAGGTTGTCGAAGTCGATCACGTTGACGTCGGCCCGGTACCCGGGGGCGAGCACGCCGCGGTCGTGGAGGCCGACCGTGCGGGCGGTGTCCCGGCAGTGCTGCTGCACCAGGTAGGCCAGCTCGAGCCGCCCGCGGTCGCGGTCGCGGCCCCACAGCGTGAGCAGCGTCGTCGGGAAGCTGCCGTCGCTGATCGTGCCCACGTGGGCGCCGCCGTCGCCGAGCCCCGGCACCGTGTGGGGATGGGCGAGCATCTCCCCCACCGCGTCCAGGGTGCCGCCGGCGAAGTTGAGGGCCGGCATGTACAGCAGGGTGCGACCCTGGTCGGCCACGAGCAGGTCGTAGACGAAGTCCTCGACCGCCCGGCCTTCGCGCGCGGCGCGCGCCGCGATGCTTTCGCCGGCGTCGGGCTCGTAGTCGGGCGGATCGCCCAGCTCGTACATGGCCTCGAACCGGCCGATCAGCCCGCCGCCCAGCTTGCGGACCTTGCCGCTCGCCGCCGCCTCGAGCACGCGGGCCTTGAAGCCCTCGTCGGCCATGACCCGGGCCTGCTCGGGCACGGGCAGCGCGGCGATCTCGGCGAACACCGGGTTGTTGAGGAACGGGTGCAGCGTGCACTGGAGCCCGAACAGCAGACCCACCGCTCGGGTGCCCACCTGGGCGGTGATGGCCAGGCCGTCGGCCTGGGCTGCGTCGATGCGTCCCAGCACCTCGCGGTAGCCATCGGGGTCGAAGGGGCTCTGCACGAGCGAGAACGACAGCGGCCGACCCGACTCGGACACCATGCGCCGGAAGGTGGCGAACTCCTCGTCGGTGTTCATGTGGTCGGACACGACCTGGAGCACACCGGTCCCGAGCTCGCCGAGGCCGCGGGCGATGCCGACGAGCTCGTCGGCCGACGCGGTCAGCGTGGGCGTGGGCTCGCCGCGGCTGGTGCGGTGGTTCATCGTCCGCGACGTCGTGAAGCCCAGCGCGCCCGCGGCCACGCCCTCGGCGGCGAGCGCGGCCATCTGGGCGATCTCCTCGGCGGTGGCCGGCTCCCGCTGGGCGCCCCGCTCGCCCATGACGTGCAACCGGACGGCGCCGTGGGGCACCTGGGCAGCGACGTCGATGTCGTGGGGGATCCGATCGACGGCGTCGAGGTACTCGCCGAAGGACTGCCACTCCCACGACAGGCCCTCGTGCAGGGCGGCGCCGGGAATGTCCTCGACGCCCTCCATGAGCTCGATGAGGCGGTCATGGTCGGCCGGTCGCACCGGGGCGAAGCCGACGCCGCAGTTGCCCATCACCACCGTGGTGACGCCCTGCCACGACGATGGCGCCAGCTGGTGGTCCCAGGTGGCCTGGCCGTCGTAGTGGGCGTGGATGTCGACGAAGCCGGGGGTGACGAGTGCGCCGTCGGCGTCGATCTCCCGTGCGCCGGTCTGTTCGACCCGCCCGACGGCCACGATGCGGTCGCCGTCGACGGCGACGTCGGCCGTGATCGGTGCACCCCCCGTGCCGTCGATGACCGTGCCACCCCGGATGACGAGGTCGTGGCTGGCCACGTCAGGCGGTGGTGGTGAGGGTGGACGTGTCGATGCCGTAGAGACCTGCGACGTTGTCGCACAGGATCGACTTCGTCTGCTCGTCGCCCAGCTGGGCGGTGTGCTTGTCGAGCAGCTGCTGGGACCACGGCCAGGTGGAGTCGCTGTGCGGGAAGTCGTTGGCCCACATCAGCCGCTTCCAGTTCATCGCATCGGCGAAGCGGAACGCGGTCCAGTCGTCCTGGAACGTGACGTAGATGTGCTCGGCGAAGTACTCGCTCGGCAAGCGGGTGAGGTCGGCGCCGGGCTTCAGCCAGTAGCGGTGCCGGTTGAACGCGTGGTCCATCCGGTACATGAAGTGCGGCACCCAGCCGGCATCGGCCTCCACGCACACGACCTTCAGGCCGGGGTGGCGCTCGAAAACGCCGCCGAACACGAGCATGGCCATGATGTCCTGGCAGCCCCGCACGATGGACAGGAAGCTCGAGATGGCCGGACCACGCGTCTTGTCGCTCTTGGTGGTGAGGATGTGGAAGCTGAGCGGCAGCTCCAGCTCGATGGCCGTCTCCCAGAACTGGTCGTACACCGGCGAGTCGTAGTCCTCCACCGCCGGCATGCCGGGCATCATCACCCCGCGCAGGCCGAGGGCCTTGATCGCCTTCAGGTCCTCGATGCCCTCCTCGGGCGAGCGCATCGCGGTCTGGCCGCAGCCCAGCAGCCGGTCGGGCGCGTGGGAGCAGTAGTCGGCGATCCAGCGGTTGTAGGCGTCGAAGGACGCCTTCTTGAGATCGAAGTCGTCGATGTTGCAGAGCACCATGCCGACGGTGGGGTAGATGATCTCGGCGGCGACGCCGTCGGCGTCCTGCTCGGCGAGTCGAGCCGTCGGGTCCCAGCCGCCCCGGTGGAGCTCCTCGAAGCGGGTGCCCTTGGTGCGGATCTCGGAGGGATCCTTGCCGGCGGCGGCGACCAGGCCCATGGGGATCGGCACGGTGGAGCCCTCCACCACGAACATGTCGCCCATCTTGTCGCCCCCGTCCACCAGGTGCGGGGCGCGGTCCCGCCAGGCCGGGTCGATGAAGTCGGTGTAGGTGTTCGGCGCCTCGGTGATGTGCGAGTCAGCCGAGATGATCGGGTAGTCGACCTTCATGTACGTGTCCCCCGTACTCGTGCACGGCGCCGGGTGGCACTCGTGAGTGCCACCGAGCATGCCGCAGGAGCAGCGGCTCCGCAAGGGCTCTCGCGAGCGGATTGACACCCCCGGGTGCCACGCCGATACTGCCGACCATGACCACCACCGGACGGGCCGCCCTGTTCTTCGGACCGGGCAAGCCGATGGAGATCACCGAGCTGCCGGTCCCCGATCCGGAGCCCGGGGCCATCGTCGTGCGGGTCACGCGGGCGAACATCTGTGGCAGCGACCTGCACATCTGGCGCGGGGACGGCTACCTGGCGGCCATGGGGCGCGACGACGGACGGATCATCGGCCACGAGATGACCGGGGTCGTCCACGCCCTCGGCGCCGGCGTGACCACGGACTGGGCCGGCCAGCCGCTGGCCGAGGGCGACCGGGTCGCCTACCAGTACTTCGCCCCGTGCGGGCGGTGCCGGACCTGCACCCGGGGCATGACCGAGGCCTGCAGCCGGTCGTTCAAGGTGCTCCAGGGCCGGCCCAGCGAGTTCCCCCACTTCCGCGGCGCCTACGCCGACTACTTCTACGTCACCCCGCAGATGGCGGTGTACAAGGTGCCGGACCAGGTGACGGACACGATGGTCGCCGGGGTCAACTGCGCGCTGGCCCAGGTGATCATGGGCCTGGAGCGGGTGCAGATGGGCATGGGCGACCGGGTGGTGGTCCAGGGCGCCGGCGGCCTCGGCCTCTACGCCACGGCCGTCGCCCGCGAGCGCGGCGCCGAGACGGTGATCGTCATCGACGCGGTGGACGACCGCCTCGACCTGGCCCGGCGCATGGGTGCCGACCACACCATCGACATGCGCGAGGTCACCACGGCCGACGAGCGGGTGGCGGCGGTCAAGGAGCTGACTGCGGGCTGGGGCGCCGACGTCGTCTGCGAGCTGGTCGGCCGGCCCGAGGCGATCAGCGAGGGCCTGCGCATGGTCGGCCTCGGCGGGCGCTACCTGGAGATCGGCACCTTCTACCCGGGCACATCCCTCGAGCTCGATCCCGGCTTCCTGGTCATGGCCAACGTGCGGGTCGAGGCAGTGGCCGCCTACGACGCCCGCAGCCTGCAGCGGGCGCTGAGCTTCCTCGAGCGCCACGCCGACGACCTGCCCCTGGAGCAGGTGGTGGTGGACTACCCACTGGAGCAGATCAACCAGGCCTTCGTCGACCAGGACGCTGGCCGGGTGACCCGCGCGTCGCTCACCATGACGGCATGAGCGCCGCCACGCCGCTGGACACGCCTTCGTCCAAGGAGGTGCGGGCCGAGGCCCGGGCCTGGTTCGACGCCGCCTGGGACCCCGAGCGGCCCCTGACCGAGTGGCGCGACCTCCTCGTCGACTCCGGCTGGGCCTGCCCCGGGTGGCCCGCCGACCGGTACGGACGGGGCCTGCCCCCCGACCTGGCCCGGGCCGCCACCGACGAGCTGCGAGCCGCCGGAGCGGTCGGACCCGCCGTCGGGGTGGGCATGTCGCTGGCCGCGCCCACCCTGCTCGAGCACGGAGCACCGGACCTCCAGCGCCTGCTGCTTCGGGGCATCGCCACCGGCTGCGACACCTGGTGCCAGCTGTTCAGCGAGCCCAGCAACGGCTCGGACCTCGCCGGCCTCACCACCCACGCCCGACGCGACGGCGACGAGTGGATCGTCACCGGCCAGAAGGTGTGGACCACCGGCGCCCACCACGCGGCCTACGGGATGCTGCTGGCCCGCACCGACCCCGACGTCCCCAAGCACCGGGGCATCTCGTTCTTCGCGTTCCCCATGCGACAACCCGGGGTGGAGGTCCGCCCGCTGCGTCAGATGAACGGGCGGGCGTCGTTCAACGAGGTGTTCATCGACGAGGCCCGGGTTCCGCACGCCAACCTGGTCGGCGAGCTGCACGGCGGCTGGGCCGTGGCCCGCACCACCCTGTCACACGAACGGGGCCTGGCGGCCGGCCTGTTCGGCGCCCTGCCGCCCGGCGGCGGTGGGCGCACCCGGGAGGAGGCCGCGGCCGAGGCGGCTGCGTACCTGAAGACCTACGAGTGGTACCCCCAGCGCGCCGGACGCCCCGATCTGGTCGCCCCCCTCGCGCAGCGGCTCGGCCGCGCCAGCGAGCCGGTGGTGCGCCAGGAGATCGCCGCCCTCCACGCCCTCCAGCGGGCGGCCCAGCTCACCGCCCAGCGGGCCAGCGCCCAGCGCAAGGCGGGGCGACCCGGCCCCGAGGGGTCGCTCGGCAAGCTGCACTCCAGCGCCATCGCCCGGGCCGCCTCGGCCGCCCACACCCAGGTCGCCGGCGCCCACGCCATGCTCGACGGCCCCGGGTCGCTGGAGCAAGGGATCGTCGCCGAGGTGCTCGTCTCCGTGCCCGGGCAGTCCATCGCCGGCGGGACCGACGAGATCCAGCACGACATCATCGGCGAACGGGTGCTGGGCCTGCCCAAGGGGCCCTCCGTCGACGTCGACATCCCGTTCCGGGAGGTGCGAAGCACTGGCGATCCGAGGCGGTGACGACGGCACCAGCCCACATCGAGAGACGGCAGCGCTGTCCGGAACGGCACGTTCAGCCGGCGGCGACCTGTCGCTCATGCGTCCCCGCGGTCGCCGGGTTGCCGAACCGCATCACACCGTCGTCGACATCCGCCCGGCGGGTGGCGCGGTAGTCCTGCAGGTAGCTCTGGTACACCCGCCACGGCGGCTGGGATCCCTGCTGGGGCATCTTGCCCTGGGCCCGCTGGATGTAGCCGGAACGGAGGTTGAGCAGGGGCTCGGGCCCGACGTCGGGGTCGTCGTTCACGGGGGTGCACTGGCGCATGCTTGTGTCACGAAGGCGGTTGAGCAGCCGGGTCACGTACCGGCAGGTCAGGTCGCAACGCAGCGTCCAGGAGGCATTGGTGTACCCGATGGCAAGGGCCAGGTTCGGCACGCCCTCGAGCATCATGCCCTTGTAGGTGAGACGGTCCTTCAGCTCGACCGGTTCGCCGTCGACGGCCAGCTCGATGCCGCCGAGGAACAGCAGCTCCAGCCCGGTGGCCGAGACGACGATGTCTGCCTCCAGCTCCTGCCCCGACTGCAGCCGAATGCCCGCCTCGGTGAAGGTGTCGATGTGGTCGGTGACCACGGTCGCCTGGCCGGACTTGATGGCCTTGAACAGGTCGCCGCCGGGAACGGCGCACATGCGCTCGTCCCACGGGTCGTAGTGGGGGCTGAAGTGGGTGTCGATGTCGTAGCCACGTGGCAGCTGGATTCGGACGCCGAACCGGAGCAGGCGCCGCACCGGGTTCGGGTACCGCTGGCTCAGCTCGTAGAAGGCCTGGGCACCGAGGGCATGGGCCCAGCGCACGGCCGCTCCCGCCACCTTGTCGGGCAGGAACCGCTGGACGGCACCTACCACCGGGTTCTCACCAGGCACGGTGGCGATGTACGTGGGCGACCGCTGCAGCATGGTGACGTCGGCGCCCCGCTCGGCCAGGCTCGGCACCAGCGTGACGGCGGTGGCGCCGCTGCCGATGACCACCACGTTCTTGCCGGCGACGTCGAGGTCCTCGGGCCAGTGCTGGGGATGCACGAGATCGCCCCGGAAGCGACCGGCCCCGGAGAAATCGGGTTGGTAGCCGTGGTCGTAGCGGTAGTACCCGCTGCAGGAGAACAGGAATCCACAGGTCACCTCCACGGTCTCGCCGGTGTCGGTGCGTTCGGCGGTGACGTACCACCGGGCGTCGTCGGTGGACCACTCGGCCCGGACGATGCGGTGCTGGAACCGGATGTGGGTGTCGATGCCCTCATCGGCCGCCGTGTCCTCGATGTAGTGGCGGATCGCGTCGCCGTCGACGATCATCTTGCTGCTCTTCCACGGCCGGAAGGGGTACCCGAGGGTGAACATGTCCGAATCGGAACGCACACCGGGATAGCGGAACAGGTCCCAGGTGCCGCCGATGGCGTCCCGGGCCTCGAAGATGGCGTAGCTCGCCCAGGGCGTCTCGGTCTGCAGGTAGTGCCCGGCGCAGATGCCGGACAGCCCGGCGCCGACCACGAGGACGTCGAGGTGCTCGGTTGCGGTCATCACGCCACCCCCGCCAGCCGGTCGTTGAGCGCGCCGTCGGCACCGAAGAGCTCCTCGCGCCAGATGGCAAGCAGCTCGGTGGCGTCGCGATCGGATGGGTGGAACCCGGGCTGGTTGTAGATGCGCAGCTCCCGCCACAGCTCGCGGCTGATGATCGGCGAGTGCAGGAATCGACGGACGCTGCGGGCCAGGCGCACCGGGTTGTATGCAACCCGGTCGCCGAGCAGGGAGACGCCCACGGCGAGGGCGACGCCCCCGATGAACCCGGCGGTGATGCCGTTCATCACCACCCGGCGCATGCGCTCGGTGCCGCCAACGGCCCGGTAGACGTCGAAGGCGACGGTCTTGTGCTCGGACTCCTCGAGCGCGTGCCACAGGAACAGCTCCCGCACCTTGTCGTGACCGAACAGCGCCCGGGTGTCCTCGTCGCGCAGGAGCTGCTCGGCCAGGGTGGCGGTGTAGTGCTCGAGGGCGGCGGTGACGGCCAGACAGGCCTTGGGCGACAGGACCTTGTCGGCCCCGGCCAGCAGCCGCTCGGTGAACCGCTCGAGGAACCGGGTCGGGTACCCGAGCTGGCTGAGGCGCCGGTTGAACGCCCGGTGCTCCCGGCCGTGGACGGCCTCCTGGCCGATGAACCCGCCGACCTCCTGTTTCAGCACAGGATCGGCGATGTCGCCGCGGAAGTGGCGGACGGACCGGACGAAGAAGTCCTCGCCGTCAGGGAACACGGCCGACAGGCAGGCGGCAATGTGGCTGGACAGCACGTCGCCGTCGGGACCGAAGTGGCGAGGCACCTCCTCCAGCGACTCCTCGAAGGACATCCGTCGGGTCTGGATCGGCGGCGCAGTGGCGGCGGGGGGCATACGAACTCCTGGGCGGTCGGCGACGGCGAGACGTTACAACAACCTTGTTGCATCGCAACAGTTCGCCACGATCACCCCAAGACCCCGCCCGAGGAACTCGCGGACGTGGTCGCCCACCACGTCCGAATGCGTCTGGAGGGGGAGGTGACCACCCCGGGTCGGCGGAGATGGGGAACGCTGCGCCGTCCCGATGGCGCAGGCAAACTGGGTGTGCGCTCCCGCCGGTTCAGCAGATGTAAAGGTGGGCCGATGGCTGCCGAGTCCCTCGACACCGAGCCGGTCGATGATCCACGCGCCGCAGTTCGCGAGCGCATCGTCCGCGGCGCCCGTGTCGAGCTGGCCGAACGCGGCTTCGCCGTGCGGGTCGAGGACGTGGCCGCCGCCGCCGGGGTCAGCCGCCGCACCGTGTTCCGGTACTTCGAGACCCGCGAGTCCCTCCTGGCCGCCGCCCTCCAGGACTCGATGCGCAGCTACGGCGACCACGTGCCCCGTCCGGAACCCGATGTCGAGCTCGAGCAGTGGCTTCGGGTGGCGCTGGTCGCCGTGCACCGCATGAATGCCCAGCACGGCCGGGTGTACTTCGAGCTGGCGTCGGGCACTGACTTCGACGGCCAGCTCGGCGACATCGCCCGGGCCAGGCGTGCGGCCCGGGCCGAGCTGGTGCACCGGTTCACGGACACGGCCTGGCGCCTGGCCGGCGGCACGGTCGATCCGCCCCGCTGGCTCCACGACGCCGTGGCCGTCTCCCTGTCGGCCTTCGCCACCGAGGCGCTCGGCCCCGACTTCGGCCGCAGCCCCGAGGAGGTCGGCGAGTCGATGGCCCTGTCGCTGGCCCATGCGGTTCGGGGGGCCGTCGCCGAGGGCAGTGGCGGAGGCGCAGACCCAGCCCGAGGCCGCGGGAGCAATCGGTCACGGCTCAGGTCGCGGCGCCGCCAGAGCTCCTGAGCCGCCGAGAGCTGCCGTCGCCGCCATGAGCGTCCTCACCTCCGCCGACCCGCAGGTCGATGCACGCATCGAGAACCAAGCTGACCCCGATCAGGTCGATGACCTCGGCTGAGCCGTCGCCGCTCTCCAGACGTTCAACTGCGCCGACGGAGGTGCCGGCGCGGCACGCCAGCTCCTCCCGGCTCATGCCATGCACCTCGCGCAGCGACCGAACCGCGTCGGCGACCTCGACCGCTCCCTGCACCTGCCGGTAGGCAGCCAGCGCCGGAGCATCGCCGAGCACCCGATCGCGCAGCTGGAGCCATCCGGTGCGATCGTCGCCGGCGCGACCGGAGCGCACGTCGAGCACGTAGCCCCCCGGTTCTTCGCGGAGCGTGAGACCACGGGTACGCCGACCCAGCGGCACGACCACCTCAGCAAGTCCCTTTCGGCGCACGGCATCGACGGCACCGTTGGCGAACGCGTGGTCGAGGTGGGCCAGCGCTTGGCCTCGGTGATCGCCGCTGAGCGCGTCGAGCCAGGCCACGGTGCCGGCAGTGA
>JBHIXO010000053.1:0-15787 GCA_041984725.1 Acidimicrobiales bacterium
GTCGCGGCGCAGGGCCGCGCGGCAGCGATCGAAGCCGCGCGCGCCGCGGCCGACGAAGCGCAGGCGCGCGAGGCGGGCCGCCGGTTCCGCGGAGAGCGCAGCCCCTACACCCCGCGCAGCGTCTCGATCTTCCACACGAGGCGCCAGCCCTCGGCGAACGAGGGTGACTCCTCCTCGGTCGCCACCGCCTCCTCCGACGCGCCCATGGCCCGTCGCTCGTGGCCGCCGCGCACCGGTGGCTGCAGCCGCCAGGCGAGCACGACGAACACCAGGGTCGGCACCACGAAGACGAAGAACGGGGTCCGCCATCCGTAGGCCGCGGCGAGCAGGCCGGCGCTGAGCGGCCCGACGAAGGCGCCGACCGCGTTCGCGGCCCGGTGGGTGCTGAACACCTTGGGCCGGACCGACGGCTCGTAGTAGTCCGCGATGAGGGAGTTGTGTGTGGGGTCGACGACGGCGCGCCCGATGCCCGACCCTGCCCGCATGAACGCCAGGAGGACGATGCCGGTGGCGAAGCCGGTCCCGAGGCTGAACACGGCCCATGCGGCGGCGCCGATCCAGGCGAGCCGCACCCGGTTGTACCGGTCGGCGAGCATCGCGATCGGCACCTGCAGGACGAGGGCGCAGAGCGACACGAAGGCGATCAGGGTCAGGACGCCCTGCAGGTCGAGGCCGAACTCGTCGCGGATCTCGGGGACGAGGATGCCGAACGCGGTGCGGTCGAGCTCGTCGACGGCGTTGAGGCCGAAGAGGACGACGAGCGGGTACACCGGGGCCCCGCCGGTGACCGAGCGCAGCCATTCGCCGGGGTGGCGGACGCCGTGGGCGACGGCGCGAGCGGTGGACGCGACCGTCACGAGGCACCTCCGGTGGGGACGCGACGGGCGGACGCGCCGCTCGCCGCGAGGTCACGGGCTGGGTCGTCGGGTGGACCGGCGTCGTCGGCGTCGGGGAGTTCGGCCGGGACGTCGTCGACCCGGCGGTCGGCGAGCAGGCTGGGCACGACGATGCCGCGCCGGGCGGCGATGGCCCGGAGCGCGTGGTCGCGCAGGGTGAACAGCAGGCCGCCGAGCCCGCCGGGCAACAGGACGAGCACGAGCAGGATGCCGACGCCGGAGGCGAGGAACTGCCACTGGAGCGGGAGGAACCACTGGGTGCCCTGGACGTAGGCGGCGCCGAGGAGCGCGCCGGGCAGGCTCGTGACCCCGCCGACGACGGCCATGGCGAACACCGAGAGGTTCTGCGACGGGGCATAGGGCAGTTCGCCGAACGCCTGCTGGTGGTGGACGAACAGTCCGCCGGCGGCGGCGGCGACGAAGCCCGACACGGCGAAGGCGGTGAGCTTCGCCCGGACGACGTCGACGCTGTACGCCTGGGCCCCGCGCTCGTTGTCGCGCAGGGCGATCAGGACCCGGCCGGTCCGGCTGTGCCGGACGCCCCGCAGCAGGACGAGGGCGAGGACGAGCCCGCCGAGCATCACGTAGTAGACGGCGGTCGGGCTCGACACGTCGATGCGGCCGAAGAGCGGCAGCCGCTCGACGCGCTGGCGCGGGATCCAGTCGAAGTAGGCGCGGTCGAGGAGGTAGGCGGTCGTCGCCAGTGCGAAGGCGAACGTCGTCACGGCGAGCTGCAGGCCGCGGAAGCGCAGCGCGGGCAGGCCGACCAGGGCGGCCGCCACCGCACCCACGACGCCGGCCGCCAGGACGCTGACCGTGAGGTCGACCGTCCAGGTCTGTGTGAGCTTGCCGGCCACCGCGGCGCCGATGGCGAAGAACGCCACCTGGCCGAGCGACACCTGCCCGGCCCAACCCGTGAGGACCACGATCGACATGGCGAGGATGGCGTAGACGAAGAGTGCCGATGCCTTCAGCGACTGGTCGACGGCCAGGACGTGGGGGAGGACCAGGGCGACGGCGGCGATGGATCCACCCATGCCGATGCGACCCCACCGCACCTCGGGCAGCGACCGGAGCTCGCGGGGGATCGGGCGGACCTCGTCGGCGGCCTGCCAGCTCGACTGGTCGTCGAGGTCGGACCGGCCGGCCCCCCGGCGTCGGAGGAGCAGCGCCACGAGCACGACGATGGCGAGGACGGCGTCGAGCGGCGGGAACTCGATCCCCAGCACGGGGATGGTGTCGCCCTGGTGCCAGTCGATGCCGAGCTCGAGCACGCCGAGCGCCACGGCGCTGGCCCCGATCACCGGCAGGTTGGTCATCCCGCCGAGCAGCAGCGCCGTGAGCGACCGCAGCAGGATGCCGAGGCTGAGCACGGTGCCGACCGGCAGCCCGAGGATGCCGGCCCGCAGGAACGTCGCCGTGAACGCCAGCAGCGCGGCGACCGCCCACACGAGCGTGTGCAGTCGCTTGACCGGCACACCGAGCAGCGCGGCCCGGTCGGCCCGGTCGGCGGCCGCCCGCACGGCGACCCCGACCCGCGTGCCCTTCAGGAAGAAGACGAGGGCCAGCACCGCCAGCGGGGTCACGACGGCGGCGATGACGCTGTTGCCCCGGAAGATCGTCCCGCCGATCTCGACCCGGAGGTCGAACGGGTCGGCGATCCGCGGGGCGACGAAGGACCCCTCGATGCCGAACCAGCGGGGCAGGAAGGCGGCGAGGCCGGTCAGCAGCTGGGCGAGGCCGATGGTCGCGACGGTCAGGACGAGCCGCGGGGCCCGGAAGAAGCGGCGGACGACCGCGACCTCGACCAGCGCGCCGAGGGCGACGGCGGCGAGGACCCCGGCCCCGACCGACACCGGGTACGGCCACCCCCAGTGGTCGAGGAGGAGGAACACGAGGACCGCGGGGGCGGCGCCGAGATCGCCCTGGGCGAAGTTCACGATCCGGTTGGCGCGGTAGATCAGCGCCATGCCGAGGGCGATGAGCGCAGTCACCGAACCGACGAGGACGCCCCGCAGGAAGACGCCCGACGGCATCGGGTAGAGCACCTGCTGCAGGGCGAGCAGCGCCACCGGCGGCGCCCACGGCGTGAGCGTCGCGATCGTCGGGAAGCGGAGGTTGCTGGAACGGAGCAGCCGGGCTGCGGGCATGGATCCCCCTGATCTGACCGGCGCCGATCACGCAGCCGCCCCCCGACGACCGTCCCGATCTTGACCGAGGGCCAAGTATGGACCACGCCGCGCTCCGCGCGCGGGAGGAGCCCGGAATGCCCGAATCAGATGCGGCCGGTCTCCGCGGCGGCGATCACCGGCCGCACCCGCGTCAGGTACCAGCCCGAGATGAACAGGCCGCCCACGATCGACAGCGCGCCGACGAGGATGAGGACGAGCCAGACCACCTGGCGCCGCCCGGCGAGCGCCCACGCCCAGCGCTCGCGCCGGACGGCGTCGAGCAGCGCCCACAGCGACACGCCGAGCGGCACGGCGGCGAGCCCCACCAGGACCACCGCCTCGGCAACGTTCACGAGCGTGAAGTCGGCCGTCTCGGCCGGCAGCTCGGCGGCGAGCACGAGCGGACGGACGACGGGCACCTCGTGAGTATGGTCCCGGACCATGACGAGACTGACCCAGGGGGAACGATCGGTCGCCGGACGGGTGGCGGTCGTCACCGGTGCGGCCAGCGGCATGGGGCGGGCGACCGCGCACCTGTTCGCCGACGAGGGAGCCAGGGTCGCGGTGCTCGACCTCGACCCCGACCGCGTGGCCGCCGTCGTCCACGAGATCGAGGAGGCGGGCGGCGTCGCCGCCGGCTGGGCGGTCGACGTCACCGATGTCGCGGCCGTCGACGCGACCGTGGCCGACATCGTCGAGCGACTCGGGCCGCCGGACGCGCTCGTGAACAACGCCGGCATCTCGATCGGGCTCCCCATCGACGACCCCGGCTTCCCCGAGGCCTGGGCTCGGACGATCGCCGTGAACCTCACCGCCCACACCCACACGATCCGGGCCTGCCTGCCCCATCTCGAGCGCAACGGCGAGGGCCGCATCGTGAACATCGCCTCGACCGAGGGCGTCGGCGGCTCGGCCGGGATCTCGCCGTACACGGCCTCGAAGCACGGGGTGATCGGGCTGTCGCGGTCGCTGGCCGTCGAGCTCGGTCCCCGGGGCGTCACCGTCAACGTCGTGTGCCCCGGCCCCATCCACACGGGTATGACCGACCCGATCCCCGACGAGGCCAAGGTGAAGTTCGCCCGGCGCAACGTCCCGCTCAAGCGCTACGGCGATCCCGAGGAGGTGGCCCACGCCACCCTCTCGCTGTGCCTGCCCGCCATGACCTACTGCACCGGCGCCGTCGTGGTCGTCGACGGGGGCTTCACGACGAAGAACAACTGAATTCAGGGCCGGCGACTTCGTCGCCGTCGTGCCGGCTGCTCGCTGGCGCTCCCGACGCCGGCTGTGCTCAGGGCCGCAGCCGGGAGGGAATCCTCGGGACGGTTCGTAGGTTGTAATCCAGTAATCCCACCTACGGACTCACCGGATCGAGGGCTCCCCATGGTCGACACCACCGTCCGTCCCGAGGGCATCCGCACGTTGCCCGTCCTCCCGCTCACCACCGGCGTCGTGCTGCCGGGCATGGTCGTCACGGTCGCGCTCGAGACCGACGAGGCCCGCGCCGCCGCCGACGCACTCCCGCCCGCGGGTGACCAGCCCGCCGAGCTGCTGCTCGTCCCCCGCATCGGCGACCGCTACAGCCGCATCGGCGTGCTCGCCACGGTCGAGAACCGGGGCGAGCTGCCCGGCGGCACCCGGGCCCTGCTCGTCCGGGCGACCGAGCGCGCCCGCGTCGGCGCCGGCGTCGTCGGCACCGGGGCCGCGCTGCTCGTCGAGGCCGAACCCCTGCCCGAGCCGCCCGCCACCGACCGCACGGTCGAGCTCGCCGCCGAGCTGCGCGGCGCGATCACCCGCCTGTTCGACCTGCTCGGCGGCCGTCGCCTCCACGCCGTGCTCGACGGTGCCGAGAGCCCGTCGGCGCTCGCCGACCTCGCCGGCTGGTGGCCCGACCTGCCGGTCGAGCGCAAGGTCACGCTGCTCGAGACCGTCGACGTCGACGCCCGCATCGAGCTCGTGCTCCGCTGGGTACGCGACGCCCTCGCCGAGGCCGAGGTGGCGACGACCATCCGCGACGAGGTCAACGAGGGCATGGAGCAGCGCCAGCGCGAGTTCCTCCTCCGCCAGCAGCTCGCCGCCATCCGCAAGGAGCTGGGCGAGGACGCCGACGGCGACGACCTCGTCGCCGGCTTCCGGTCCCGGCTCGCCGAGCTCGAGCTCGGCGACGACGCCCGCGCCACGATCGGCAAGGAGATCGACCGCCTCGAGCGGATGAGCCCCGAGAGCGCCGAGCACGGCTGGGTCCGCACCTGGCTGGAGACGGTCTCGGAGCTGCCGTGGGGCACCCGCACCCCCGACCGGTTCGACCTGGACGAGGCGCGGGCGACCCTCGACGCCGACCACACCGGCCTCGCCGACGTGAAGGACCGCATCGTCGAGTTCCTCGCCGTCCGCAAGCTCCGGGCGGAGCGCCGGGACCAGGACGCCGCGGATGCCACGGAGACCGAGGACGCGCCGTCGGCGCGGGGCGACGGCGCCATCGTCGTGCTCGTCGGCCCGCCCGGCGTCGGCAAGACGTCCCTCGGCGCCTCGATCGCCCGCACGCTCGGCCGGAACTTCGTGCGCGTCGCGCTCGGCGGCGTCCGCGACGAGGCCGAGATCCGCGGGCACCGCCGCACCTACGTCGGCGCACGCCCCGGCCGGATCGTGCGGGCCATCGCCGAGGCGGGCTCGATGAACCCGGTCGTGCTGCTCGACGAGATCGACAAGGTCGGCGCCGACTGGCGCGGCGACCCGAGCTCGGCGTTGCTCGAGGTGCTCGACCCCGCCCAGAACCACACGTTCCGGGACCACTACCTCGAGCTCGACCTCGACCTGGGCGAGGTCGTGTTCCTCGCCACCGCCAACGTGCTCGACACGATCCCCGGCCCTCTGCTGGACCGCATGGAGCTCATCCGGCTCGATGGCTACACCGAGGACGAGAAGCTGGCCATCGCCCGGGACCACCTCCTGCCCCGCCAGGTCGAGCGGAACGCCCTGCGCCCCCCCGAGGTCGAGGTCGAGGACGAGGCGCTCCGGCACCTCATCGCGGGCTACACCCGGGAGGCGGGCGTCCGGGGTCTCGAACGCGAGCTCGGCAAGCTGCTGCGCAAGGCGGCGACGGCCGTGGCCACCGGCGGTACCGCCGACGGCCCGGTCCGGGTCGGCGCGGGTGACCTCCGCCGCCTGCTCGGGCGGGCCCGCTTCGACGACGACCGGGCCGAGCGCGCCGCCGTGCCCGGCGTCGCCACCGGCCTGGCCGTGACCGGGGCGGGCGGCGACGTCCTCGCCGTCGAGTCCACCGCCATGGACGGCGAGTCGGGGCTCACGCTCACGGGCCAGCTCGGCGACGTCATGAAGGAGTCGGGCAGCATCGCCTTGTCGTACCTGCGCTCGCATCGCGATGCGCTCGGCATCGCCGACGGCGTGCTCGACCGGCGCTTCCACGTGCACTTCCCCGCCGGCGCCGTGCCCAAGGACGGGCCGAGCGCCGGCATCACGATGACCACCGCGCTCGCCAGCCTGGCGACGGGCCGGCTGGTGCGGCCCGAGGTCGCCATGACCGGTGAGGTGACGTTGTCGGGGCGGGTCCTGCCGATCGGCGGGGTCAAGCAGAAGCTGCTCGCCGCCCACCGGGCCGGGGTCACCGAGGTGATCCTGCCCGCCCGCAACGAGCCCGACCTCGACGACGTCCCCGAGGCCGTGTTGGCCGACCTCACCGTCCACCTCGTCGACGACGTCGGCGACGTGCTCCGGCTCGCGCTCGCCTAGGACGCATCAGCCCGTACACATCAGCTCGGACGCGACAGCGGCGCCGGTCAGCCGGCGCCGCTGGTCGTTCGAACTGGTGGCCGCGTCAGACGACGCGGACGTTGTGCGCTTCGTCTCCCTTGCGACCGGGGCCGATCTCGAACTCGACCTGCTGACCTTCCTCGAGCGTGCGGAAGCCCGCGCCCTCGATGTTGGAGAAGTGCACGAACACGTCGTCGCCGTCGGGGCGGGAGATGAATCCGTAGCCCTTCTCGTTGTTGAAGAACTTGACCGTTCCGGTCGTCATCGTTTTTCTGCTCCATTCTCGGGCCCGGCGATCCTGGTGACCGACGTGACCCACTCCATTGCTGGGAGCACTCTAGGTCCGGAACGCCCGGGTCGGACCGCGCCGAGGTGAACGTCGTGTCACGCCACGGAGAACGCCGTCGTCGCCGGGCGGCGCGAGATCCGCGCCGGTCGGGTCAGGCGCCGTCGAACAGGCCGCGGATCCCGGACGGCTCGTGCTCCCCGATCAGGAGCTGTTCGAGCACCCCGACGCCGATCCGGCCGTCCCAGTCGGCCCGCACGATCTGCTGCACGTGCGTGTGGTGCGGGGCCGCCGGGTCGAGGTCGGCCACGACCCACTCGTCGTAGCCGTGGGCCGACTCGCCCTTCCAGACGCCGTGCGACCACTCGGGGTGGAAGTACCCGATGCCCAGCATCTGGAATGTCGCGATCGGTTCGAGCGCGATGGTCGAGGCCGGCGCGTTCCAGGGCTCGAACTCGAGCGACGCCCGCCGGGCCCGGCGGGTGCCCGGTTCCCAGTCGATGTGCCAGTCGACGCGCCGCATCGGCTCGGGCGAGACCGCCAGCCCGCCGGTGTCGAGCGCCGGGTCGTCCGGCCCGAGCAGGGGGACCCGGACGGCGGTCTCGTGCCAGCGCCGGCCGTTCGCCTCCTCGTTGACGTCGAAGTGGGCCGCGCCGTCCTCGAAGTTGAGTGGCGCCCAGAGCCAACAGAACTGGGGGAGCGACGTGCCCGGCGCGCCGGCCTCGCCCTCGCCGACCGTCCGGATGCCCCACGACCGGTCGCGGGAGCCGAGGAACGTCTCGGGGCCGACCTCGACCTCGCCCGCACCGGTCTGCACGACGCCCTCCCACGTCCCGAACTGGGTCATGCGGGTGTAGTCCATGACGGTGCGGCTGCCGTTGCTGCGCAGGAAGCGGTCCTCCTCGACGGCCACGGTCCGGGCCCGCCAGGTGAGGTCGCAGCCGATGCCGTGGGCGTCGGCGTCGACGACCAGGCGCAGGACGCGCAGGGGCTCGACGACCTCGATCCGGACCGGGCCGCACGAGGTGTCGGTGCGGTCGACGGGCGCCCGGCCCGAGGCGTGCACGTTGCGCTGCACCCCGCCGGTGACGACCGAGAAGGCGGCGTCGATCACCGAGCGGTTCGGGTAGACGCCCATGGCCGCGGCGAAGAACAGCTCGCCGTCGCGGTCGTAGCCGTTGAAGAAGTAGCGGTCGTAGTGGTTCCGGTCGCCGCTCACGGGGTGGAACAGGGGCTGTCCGGTCTGGTGGACCGGATAGTCGTCGAGAGGGTTGAGCACGCGCTCTCCCTAGTCGAACACGACGACGCTGCGCGCCGACTCGCCCGTCTTCAAGGTGGCGAACCCCTCGTTGACCCGGTCGAGGGGGATCCGTTCGGCGACGAGGTCGTCGAGGTTGATCCGGCCCTGCAGGTAGAGGTCGACGATCCGGGGCATGTCGACGCGGAAGCGGTTGGATCCCATGGCCGAGCCGACGAGGCGCTTCTCCGAGATCAGCTCCACGCCGTGGAGCGACACGCGATCGCCGATCGGGATCAGCCCGATGACGCAGGCGGTCCCGCCCGGCCGGGCCATGGCGAAGGCCTGCTCGGCGGTCGCCGTGAGGCCGATCGCCTCGATCGCGTGGTCGACGCCGCCGCCGGTCAGCTCCTGCACGGCGGAGACGGCGTCGGTCTCGCCGGCGGGTACCACGTCGGTGGCGCCGAAGGTGCGGGCGAGCTCAAGCTTCGCCGGGTGCAGGTCCACGGCCACCACCCGGGCCGCACCGGCGACGTACGCACCCTGGATCGCGTTCAGGCCGATGCCGCCGGCGCCGATCACGGCGACCGTCTCGCCGGGGCGGACCTGCAGCGTGTTCCAGACGGCGCCGGTGCCCGTCATCACGGCGCACCCGATGAGGGCGGCCCGGTCGAGCGGCATGGCCGGGTCGATCTTCACGAGCGCGTGTTCGTGGACCAGCATCGTCTCGGCGAAGCTCGACAGGTCGAGGAACTGGTGCATCGTCGACCCGTCGGCCGCGGCGAGGCGGGCGGTGTCGCCCGGCGCCCGCTTGGTGGCCGCCTTGTCGGCGCAGATCGCCGTCCGACCCGTCAGGCAGCGGTCGCACGCGCCGCAGTAGACGGAGAGGCAGGTGATGACGTGGTCGCCGGGGGCGACGTAGCGGACCTCGCTGCCGACCGCCTCGACCACACCGGCCGACTCGTGCCCGAGCACGGTCGGGGTCGGGTGGACGTAGCTGCCCTCGAGGAAGTGGAGGTCGGAGTGGCACAGGCCGGCGGCGGCGGTGCGCACGAGCACCTCGCGCGGGCCCGGCGCGTCGATCCGGACGTCGTCGATCTCGAGGTGGCCCGGGATCTCGCGGAGCACGGCGGCACGCATGGTCTTCCCCCTGGAGTGGTGGCGGCCGGTGGGCGGGGCCGCTCGGGTCGCCGATACTGACACCCCATGAGCGACGACGCGCCCGATCCCATTCCCGCGACCCTGCCGGACCTCCTCACCGGGCTGGCGTCGACGCGGGCGATCCGTCGGTACCGCGACGAGCCCATCCCCGACGACGACCTGGCGACCGTCCTGTGGCACGCCACCCGGGCGCCGTCGGGGAGCAACCGCCAGCCGTTCCGGTTCGTCGTGTTGCGCGACGGCCCCCGTGCAGTGGAGGCCAAGGCGCTGCTCGGCCGGTCGTTCCGTGAGCTGTGGGGGCGCAAGCGCGCCCAGGACGGCTACGACGAGGGCAGCGGGGCCGCGGCCGAAACCCCCAAGGCCCGCATGGCGGCGACGATGCAGCACTTCGTGGACCACTTCGAGCGGACGCCGGTCGTCGTGCTCGCCTGCCTGGTCCGGTACCGGGAGCCGAGCCCGACCGAGGGTGCGTCGGTCTACCCGGCCTGCCAGAACCTGCTGCTCGCCGCCCGGGCGCTCGGCTACGGCGGGGTCCTGACGACCTGGCACCAGTTCGTGGAGGCGGAGCTGCGCGAGCTCCTCGGGATCCCCGACGACGCGGGCATCGCCGCCACGATCCCGCTCGGCCGCCCGGCCGGCCACCACGGCCCGGTGCGTCGGCGACCGCTCGAGGAGCTCGTGTACGACGACGGGTGGGAGGCGACCGCGCCGTGGATCGCCGACCCGCCGGGCACCCGCTTCACGTCGGCGGGCCCGCCGCGGAACCGTTGACGGTCAGCGCAGGAAGTCGAGGGCCGCGTCGATGAAGCCGAACGACTTCGGCGTCTTGGCGTGGTCGGTGCGGGCGAGGGGCACGTGGGTAGCGTCGGGCAGTGCCTCGACCAGCGGATCGGCCGGGCCGGCGAAGTCCTGGTCGCCGAGGACGACGAGGACCGGGCAGGTCACGCGTGCGAGCTCCTCGGCCGGGATGCGCCCGCCACCGTTGGCCATGCACGCGGCGAGCGCCTCGCGGTCGTTGCCGGGGAGCTCGGCCAGGTCGGCGAAGTAGCGCAGGGCCGGGTTGTCGCCGTGGTCACCCGAGCGGACGGCGTCGACGATGGCGGAGTGGTCGGTGTCGGCGAAGAGGTTGGCGCCCACGCCGGCGACGACGAGGCGCCGGAAGCGGTCGGGTGCGGCCGCCGCGCAGCGCAGCAGGGTCTTCGCACCGAGCGAGAAGCCGACGGCGTCCACGGGCTCGTCGGGGAGTGCGTTGCGCACCCGCTCACCGAGGTCGGCGTAGGCGGCGGGGTCGTGGGGCTTGGGGGCCTCGCCGTGGCCGAGGAGGTCGACGCCGATCACCGTCCGGCCCTCGTCGGCCAGCAGGTCGGCCCAGCCGTTGTGGACCCACGTCAGCTCGTACGAGGTCCCGAAGCCGTGGACGAGGACGACGGGTGGTGCGCTCATCCGCTCATTGTGGCCCGCGGGTCAGTCCGTGTACTCGGAGCGGCGCACCCAGAGCTGGTCGATGGCGACGTCGACGGCGAGGAGGAGGACGGCCGCGAGCCCGAGCGTGTGCAGCCGGCCGGTGTCCTCGGGCCAGTGCAGGCCGGGGCCGATCTCGTTGCGGTACTGGAAGACCACGACGTACGCGCCGGCGAAGGCGAGCAGGCCGGCCGGGGCGAGCGTGAGGATCCACCGCCAGGTCTCCCGGCGGGTCGCCAGCCCGGCCACGACACCGATGGCGACGCCCGCGAGCGGCCCCGCGACGAGGGTCGCGACCGCGCCGGCGGCCACCCCGACGACCCGCGCTTGGCGGACCGTCGGCAACGCACCCTCGTAGGTCAGGGCGCGGAGCCGCCGCAGCGGTTCGGCGCGCGGGATCGGCAGCGGGCGCAGCGGCCGGGCCGGGCGCAGGGCGAGGGCGACGGCGGCCGCCACGCCGAGGAGCGTGACGAGGATCGCGACGTCGACGCGGTTCTGGGGCGTGAAGCGCAGGGTCACCGTGAAGGACGCCGCTGCGGGGTCGACGAGGTAGCCGTTCGCGTAGCCGTCGACCAGCTCGGGGCCGGCGATCGCGGTGTCGCCGTCGACGACCTCGGCGGACCAGCCGGTGTTGTGGCTCTGCCCGAACACCAGCCAGAACGGCCGTCCCGGCGTCGCGCCGGTCACCGCGACCTCGACGGTCGTGTCGCCGTCGCTGGTCACCTGGACGACCGGGACGTCGTCGGCGTCGGGGCCGACGAGAGGCACGTCGAGGAGGCACGGCGTGCCGCCCGCGGACGAGCGCCACACGCGTTGGTCGACGTCGAGCCCGGTGACGCGGCCCTCGGCCGTGCGGAAGTCGATGTCGCCGCCCGGGATCGGAACCGGTCCGCATCCGGCGAGGGCGAGACCGTCGCCGTCGAGCGCGCCGGCCGTGGCGCCGGTGATCCGCACGGGGACCGCGACCCCGGCCACCGTCACCAGATCGTCGCGACAACCGGTGTCGAGGCGACTCGGCGGCGCGGGGACCCGCAGGGGTGCGGCGTCGGGCACCTCGAAGCGCAGCTCGGCGACGGCGATCGGGAGCGCCTCCCGGTTGCCCCCGTTCCAGTTGATCGTGGTGGCCTCGTCGACGGCCGTGACCTCGATCTCGAGCACGCGACCGGCGGTCTCGGGCGGCACGGCGACCGTAGCGCGCGCCACGCCGTCGACCGGGGGCCCGACGTCGAGCGGGCCGGCGTGCAGGACGCGTCCGTCGAGTCGGACGTCGGCGGCGACCGGCAACGAGTGCTCGTCGTCGGCGACCAGTTCCAGCGTGAAGGTCGGCAGCGCCACGGGTTCGTCCGACTCGATCCGCAGGGTCTGGCCCCGCTGCTCGCCGAACGCCGCGGTCCAGGTGGTGTCGGCGTCGCCGTCGAGGACGTTGGACGGGAGCTCGACGAGCCCGCCGGCCAGCGTCGACGTCGCCGTGACCCGCGGGATGCCGGCACCGGTCCGGCCGAGCAGGGCGTCGAGGACCGCGGTCGGCGCCCGCCCCGAGAGGCGAGCGGTGCCGCGGACGCCGTATTCGCGAGCCGTCGGCAGCGTGAGCGCCCGCGCGATCGCGAACTCCTCGTCGGTGCGGGTCACGTCGGTGACCACCGAGCGGATCCGGGTCTGCACGATCGCCAGGGGGTACCGCAGCGTCCGGTAGCCGCCGGCGTCGAGCAGGTCGCTCGGCATGCGGATGACCTCGTCGAGCACGAGCCCTGCGACGTCGATCTCGGCGAAGCCGACACTGGTGAGCCCGCCGTAGCCGGGTCGGCGCCCGGACGTGTCGGCGCGGACCTCGATGCTGATCTCCTGGAAGCTGCGTTCGCCGAACGTGACGACCTGTCCGGGGGCCGCCCGTGACGCCTCGGTCAGCCCCACCCGGAGGGCATCGCCGCCGTCGAAGCGGATCTCGACCTCGGTGATCCAGCGATTGACCGCGCCGGTCTGGGGCTGGAGCAGCCGGATCCGGTCGGTGGTGACCGGCGCTTCGGTGGTGAGCTCGATCCGGTGCCCGACGGCGTCGTCGAACGCCGCGACGCGCCACGCCGTCGTCGGGTCGCCGTCGACGCCGTTCGCAGGCCGCTCCTCGGGCGTGTAGGAGATCGGGTTGCCGTAGCCGGTCGCCCGGACGGACACGTTGCGGTGCTCGGCGACGGTCTGCGTGTCGGGCCGGTCGGCGACGACCTCGAGCCGGTTGTCGCTGGGGTCGTCGCGCAGGATCCCGCCGTCGAGCTCCTCGGTGAAGCCCTCGGTGTGGCGCACGGTCGTCCAGCGCTGGCCGCGCTTGCGGTTGCTGTCGGTGACGAGCAGGCCACGGGCGTCGACGAGGTGGTCGACGACGAAGTCGGCGTCGGCGGTCAGCTCGGCCGAGTAGCGGATCAGCTCGTCGCCGTCGAGCAGGCCGGCGGTCGCGGCGTCGACGACGCCCGCGCCGTCGCCGCTGAGGAGCACGACCTGCTCGGCGGAGTGGGCCCGCACGATCGGGAGGGGGTCCTCGACGGGGAAGACCGCGACCGCGGGGCTCGGCGGCAGGTCGCCGTCGCGGGCGAGGTGGGCCTCGTCGAGGAGCGGTGCCTCGGGGATCGGCTCGTTGGGGACGCTGCTGCCGAACACGGTCGGGTCCCCCAGCCCGGGCGCCGACCGCAACAGGTCCCACAGCGACCGGGGCCGCGGGGTGTTGTAGCGCTCGTACTGGAGGTCGTTGCGGGCGACGACGTCACCGACGCCGAGAAGGCGGGCCAGCGCGGCGAGCCCCGAGTCGGGCATGGTCTGCTCCTGGAGGCGCAGGTCCAGCGCCCGGAGCAGGTCGGCGCTCGGGTCCGAGCCCTGGGGGATGAGCTCGCGGGCCGCGTAGGGCCGGTCGACGAGCCCGGGCGTGATCGGGTCGACCGTGTTGCCCCAGCGGTACGACGCGAAGTCGATGCCCGGTACCTCGAGGATGCGGGTCTCGTCGCCGGCGGCGTCGAGGTGGGCGGCGGCGTCGAGCCAGTACGACGGGAGCTCCTCGGGCCGCTGGAGGTTGTCGGGGGCCAGCGAGCGGCCCCACAGCGGCGGGAGCGCGGCGTAGGCGAGCGCGGCGACGGCGGCGGCCGCGGCCAGTCCGCGCCGCTCGACCTGCTCGGCGAGGGCGTCGACGAGCGAGCCGACGCCGAGCGCGAGGGCGAGTGCCGCGAGGGGCACGGCGCGGGGCAGGCTCCGCATGGCGAGGCCGACGTCGGTCTCGAGGAACGCCTTGATCGCCGCGCCGAGGGGCGACGGGTCGGTCCAGGGGTGGGCGCCGACGGCGATGACCGTGCCGAGGAGCACCATGCCGACGAGGAACGCCCGGTGCCGCCACCGCACGACGCCGAGGGCGAGCAGTCCGAGCGCCGGGAGGGCGTAGGTCAGGGCGATCAGGGCGAGGCGCTGGGTGTAGTCGACGCTCGGTTCGATCCAGGGGCCGAGGCGGTCGCCGCCGTAGAAGAACCAGTAGCCCAGGCCGCGGAGCACCTCGGGTGCGGACGACGAGTCGGCGACGACCTGGGCCGTCTCGGTGTACCGCAGGACGTCGAGGCCGTTGGTCGCCTGGACGGACAGGCCCGCGATCCACCACAGGTTCACGGCCAGCGTGAGGAGCCCGAGCTTGGTCAGGGTCGTGAGCGCGCGGGCCTGGGTGACGGTGCGGGCGCCGAACACCGTGTAGAGGATCCACAGGACGGGGACGATCCCGACGAGGAGGATCGACGTCGCGTTGACGCTCCCGATCGTGGCGATGGTGAGCGCGAACAGGGCGGGGTGGCGCCAGCCGCGGTGGTGCAGCGCACGCACGGTGAGTGCGAGGAGCCACGGCAGCCCGGCGAAGGGGAGGAGCAGGACGGAGATCCGGGCGGCGAGCGTGAGGACGAACGGCGACAGGGCGTAGAGGAACGCCGCTGCGGTGGCGGCGGACGGTCGCCACCGCCAGCTGCGACCGAGGAACAGGACGCCACCGCCCGCGGCGACGAGGATCGTGCCGAGCCAGAGGCGTTGGGCGACCCAGTCGGGCGCACCGATCGCGTCGAAGAACCAGTACCAGGGCCCGGACGGCCACAGATAGCCGATCTGTTGGTGGGGGACGGTCCCGAGCCCGACGTGCGGGTCCCACATCGACAGCGATCGCGACAGGAGCCGACCGGGGTCGAGGTAGAGGTACGACTTCGTGTCGGCGACCACCTGCCCGGGCTCGGTGAGCAGCAGTGGTACGTAGACGAGGACGGCCAGCGCGAGAGCCGGACCCCACCACTGCAGCCGCTCGCTGCGCGCCCGGCTCACGACTGGGCGGCGAGCAGGGCCATCAGCGAGGTCGCCGTCGTGGACCAGCGGTACCGCGCCGACCGGTCGAGTGCGGCGTCGGCCATCGCCGCCCGCCGCTGATCGTCGACGAGGAGCCCGGTGATCGCCGGCGCCAGGTCGTCGACCGTCGGGGCGAGCACGCCGGTGACGCCCGGGTCGACCGCGTCCCGGTGTCCGGCGATGTCGGTGACGACGGCGGGCGTGCCGCAGGCGGCCGCCTCGGTGATCGACATGCCCCAACCCTCGTGCGACGACGCCGACACGAGCAGGGTGGCCCGCCGGTAGTGCTCGACGAGCTCGTCGGTCGAGACGTGGCCGACCAGGTCGACCCAGCCCGTGCCGCCGACCTCGTCGATGGCGGCCTCGACGGCCGCCCGTTCGTAACCGCCCCCGACGACGGTGAGCCGCACACCCGGCACGGACTCGCGGACCCGGGCGACCTGGCGTACGAGCTCGGCGTGGC
>JBHIXO010000054.1:0-15622 GCA_041984725.1 Acidimicrobiales bacterium
GGCCGGCACCTGGCCCATCTGGAAAACGTGCTGGAGATTCTCGCCTGTGTGAACCGCTGCGGTGAGAATCCGTTCGAGTCCATCGCCCCTGCCGTGGCTGACGAACTGCAGAACATCTCGACGGCAGTGTGCGTGTTTCTCGACTTCGACCGCACCCGCCGCGATTTCTGCCGGCTGATTCAGGAGTCGGGCTGCAGCCTGAAGGTGTACATCGTCCGCGATGTGCCGCTGTCCGACGAAAGCGGCCTCAACGAACTGCAGGACGTCACCCGGCTGAGTTCCTCAGACGTTCGCAGCGGAGACGGTCCCGTCGAGTGACCGCCCCCGCAGTTGACACCAGCTGTGTGCTCCAGACGTTCAGCCCGACTGCTGCTTCAGCCGGTTGAGCAGCTCGACAGCATGGCCGATATCGGCCTTCTGGCGTTCGCGGTCGTGGGCGATTTCCCGTTCGATGGTCAGCGGACCGGTATAGCCGATCGCGTTGAGCGTCTGCAGATACGTTTCCATTCCCACGTCGCCCTCGCCCAGGGCCACCTCGGCCCCCCACTCGGTGCCGCGGAGGCCCTCGGCCGCCCACGTGGCATCCTTGCAGTGGATGCTGCGGACAAGGTGTCCGACCTGCTTCAAGGCGTCGATCGGGTCGCCGGTCATGAGCATCTCCATGGCGACGTTGCGGGGCAGGGCGACCGGCAGGCGGAACAGGGCCCCGGCCGCGGCGACGAGGTTGCGCTTGACCTCGGGAACGCCGAACTTGGCCTCGTTGGAGGCGACGAGCAGGTCGCAGGCGAGGACGATCTCGCAGCCGCCGGCGTACGCCGGACCGTTGCACGCCGCGATGAGGGGCTTGGTGCGGGCCTTGGCGACGATGCCGCCGAAGCCGCCGGTGGCGGTGTTCAGCTGGGCGCCCTCGCCCGAGTTGATCGCCTTGAGGTCGGCGCCGGCGCAGAACACGGGACCCTCGTGGGTCAGGACGCCGACCCAGATCTCGTCGTCGGCCTCCATCCGGTCGACGGCGGCCTCGAGGCCCTGGGCGACGGCCCCGTTGACGGCGTTGCGGGCCTCCGGCCGGTTGATGGTGATGACCGCGACGTTGCCGCGGACCTCGTAGTCGATGATCGAGTCACTCATGACCGTCAGTATCCACGACTGGCAACAGCCGATGCCAGATCGTCCCGAGTGCGCCGGTCAGGAACGTGGCGTCCGAGCGCGTCGGCGGCCGACACTCGGCACTAGCCTGCGGGCGTGGCCGCATCGATGCCGCCCGAGGGCCGTCTCCAGTGCCCCTTCTGCGAGTCGTACGACATCGACCGCCTGTACCTCGCGTCGTTGCGTGTCGACTCGTGCGTGTGTGCGTCGTGTGGCGCCCGCTGGGACGAGGACGCCGCCACCGGCGCGTTCCGGGGCCGCCAGAGCCAGGCCCGCACCTCGCGGACCCACTCCCGCTGACCCTGCTCAGCCGGTGGCGCTGTCGCCGTCGTCGGCGGTCTCGGCCGGCGCCGGGGTCTCGGGCGTCTCGGACGCGGTCGCCTCGGGCGTCTCCGTCGGGGTCGCCGCAGCACCGGTCTCCGACGGCGCAGCCGTGTCCTCGGCCGGCGCAGCCGCCGCCACCTCGCCTTCGGGCTTCTTCTCGCCTTCGGGCTTCTTCTCGCCCTTGGGCTTGCCCTTGCCGCGGCCCTTCGGCCGACGACGGCCGGCGGCACGGTCGGGCTCGATCCCGAAGATCTCGGCCAGCTCGGGCAGACGGTTGCCGTGCTTGGCGATCGTGGCCTTGAGGTCGTCGGTGACGGTCGGCGGCAGCGCGACCGGCACGACCTGGCGGCGGATGGGGGAGTGGGCCAGCGCCTCGATGATGTAGATCCACCGGTCGGGCGAGGTCTCGGCGTTCATCGCCGCGTTCGCCGCGTCGACGAGACGGACGGCGACGGGGGCGGGCAACGGCTGGCCGGCCTTGGGCGGCCGCGACGACAGGTGCAGGGCGCGGACGACCCGGTCGTCGTCGAGCATCTCGACGACCTCCTGGACCCAGGCCTGCTGGTCGGCGTCGAGCCGTTCGTTGAGTGCGGTGCGCAGCTGGGCGGCGAGGGCCCGCGTGTCGTCGTCCTTGGCGGCGCCGTCGGCGGCGGTGACGACGGAGCGGAGGTCGCGGAGGTCGACCTCGGCGGCCTGCTCGAGCGCAGCCTCGGCCCGGTCCCGCCACTCGGCGGCGCGGACCTTCACCAGCAGCTCCTCGGCGAGGGTCACGATCGGTCGCTCGTCGATCGGGTCCTGGCCCTCCTTGGCGCGCTGCTCGTTCTGCTCGGCGAGGCCCTGGCGCACGGCCTGGAGGCCGCCGCGCATCAACTCCTGGGCGACGGCCTTCTGCTCTTCGGGGAGCTGGTCGATCGCGTCGTTGCGGTGCTGCTTGCCCGCCTTGAGGCGCGGCGGCTTGGGCTTGGGGGGCAGCTTCGGCTTGGCCGGTGTCCGGTTCCGGTCGCTGCGACCCCGGCCGCCACCGCGTTCGTTGCGGTCACCCCGGTCACCACGCTCGCCGCGGTCGCCCCGCTCGCGACGCCCGCCCTTGCGGCCCGAGCGTCGGTCGTCGCGCCGGCCCTTCGAGGCGAGCTGCTGGGTCACGAGCGGACCGTCGTCGCCGCTGATGAGCTCGAGCGTCTCGACCTTCTTGGTCGCCTTCTCCTTGGCCGGGATCACGGACGTGACCTCGATGCCGTCGAGGTGCATCTCGGCCTCGACCTTGAACTCGTCGCCCACCTCGGAGCCGGCGGGGAACAGCGATGCGGGCGCGACGCCCTTGGGCTGCTTGGCCCCGGCGGCCCGCCAGGTGAAGGTCGATCCGTCGTCCTGGCGGCTGGTGAGCTCGATGTCGATCCGAGTGGCCATAGCGGCCGACGAGGCTACTGCAAGGCCTCCGGAACCGACGATTGCCCTGGCTGGTCTGCCGAGGTGTCCGAAGCGCGCCGAATGCCCGGGGGACGGGCCGAGGACTCCGGGCTGCGCTCCCGACCCGGACCGTGGACGGCGGTACCCTCCGGGAGTGAGCACGGGCCCGGACCCCGGACGTCGGCGCGAGGCCGACGTCCCCGACACCGGCGCGGTGCTCGCGTTCGACGAGCCGATCCGCACCGCCCAGCCCGAGCACGAGGCGCTCAGTGCCGAGCAGACGCGTCGGCGCCGGCTCGGGCTCGGCTTCGTCGCCCGCTCGGTCGTCGTGGCGGTGCTCTGCGGCGCGGCCACCTATCTGGGCGGCGACCTCGCCCTCTGGTTCGCCATCGCCGCCGGCGTCGTGTACCTCCCCGTGGTCGCGACCCTCGGTCGCGACCACGGTCGGGGGGCGAGTTCCGTCGGCCTCGTCGTCGCCGATCTCGGGCTCGTCGCCGGCTTCGTCGCCGTCACCGAGGACGTCGCCGGCTCGGCGGTGTTCGCGACCGTCTTCGCCGCCCTGGCGACGTGGCGCAGCGGACGGCTCGCCGGCATCGGGTGCGGGCTGGGCGGAGCGGCCGTGGTCGCGGCCGTGGGCGTCGCCGTCGATGCCGACGACCCGTGGCTGCCGATCGGCGCCCTCGTCGTCGTGACCGGCATCCTCGTCAGCGTCGTCGACGACCAGTCACGGCTCGAGCACCGAGCCGCCACCGGGCTGCGGCTGGTGAGCGACAAGTCCGACGCCATCCTGGCGAGCATCGCCGATGCGGTGGTCACGACCACGTCTGCCGGCACCGTCCGTACGATCAACCGCGCCGCCGAGGACGTCCTCGGATGTACGGCCGAGGCGGCCGACGGCTCGACCTGTGCCGAGCTGGTCGGGCTGCGTGACGGCACCCGCACGCTGACCTGCGAGAACGGCTGCGAGCTGCTCGGGCAGTCGGGCTCGATCGAGCTGCACCGCACGGGCCCGACCGGCCAGCGGCAACCGCTGCTCGCGTCGGCGACGCCGCTGGTCGACGCCCGTGGCGAGGTCGTCGAGGTGGTGCACAGCTTCCGCGACATCACGTCGGTGAAGCAGGCGGACGAGGCCAAGACCCTCTTCCTCGCCACGGCGTCCCACGAGCTGAAGACGCCCCTCACCGTCATCCGTGGCTTCGCCCAGATGCTCGGCAACGAGCACCTCCAGGGCGAGCAGCGGACGGTCGCGGCGCGCGCCGTCGAGGCCCGGGCCATCGAGCTCTCGGGCATCGTCGACCGGCTGCTGATGGGCAGTCGCATCGAGGCCGGGCGCGTCGACCTGGTGCCGACGCTCGCCCGGGTCGACGACGTCGTGCGCCGCCACGCGGGCGAGATCGCGGCGGCGTCGTCGCGTGAGGTCGTCGTCGACCTGGTCGGCGACCTGCCGGCGGCGTGGGTCGAGGTCGACGCCTTCGCGACCGTGCTCGACCACCTGCTCGAGAACGCCGTGAAGTACTCCCCGGACGGCGGTCCGATCGAGGTCGCGGTGCGGGCCGAGCCCGATGCCGTGGTCCTGACCTGCCGGGATCACGGCATCGGGATGACCCAGGACCAACGCGAGCGGTGCTTCGACCGGTTCTGGCAGGCCGAGGGCACCGACGTCCGCCGCTTCGGCGGCACCGGCATCGGGCTCTACATCGTCAAGTCGCTCGTCCAGGCCATGGACGGCACGATCGCCGTCGAGAGCCGCCTCGGGGAGGGCACCACCTTCACCGTGCGGTTGCGGACCACGCCGCCTGCCACGGCCACGCCGGATGCCGTCGCCGAACCACCCGAGCCGGGCGAGACCTCGACGATCGACGAGTTCATGCGCCAGGTCGGGATTTCCACCGACGGCGCCTCCACTCGGGGAGGCGCCGGCCGATGAGAGCCGAGGAGGGCTGCTGTGGCTGACATCGTGCTGATCGACGACGATCCCGACGTCCGGACGCTCGCGCGCATGGCGCTCGAACTGGGCGGCAACGTCGTCAGCGACGCGGCCACCGGCCACGTCGGCCTCGAGCTCCTCTCCGACGCGGTCGCCGCCGGCCGCCGGCCGCTCGTCGTGCTCGACGTCCAGATGCCCGACATCGACGGGTGGGAGGTCCTCGACCGGATCCGCTCCGACCGGACCTTCGACGGCGTCCCCGTCGTCATGTGCACCGTCCGCGCCGGTGCCGCCGACCGGGCGCGGGGATACGATCTCGGTGCGGACGCCTACCAGCCCAAGCCGTTCGATCTCGACCAGCTGCTGCAGACCATCGACCACCTGTCCGATCTCGACGACTCGGCGCTCCGGCGCCGACGGGCCGAGGTCTCGGCCGACATCGTCGGCCATGGGGAAGGGACCGCACCGTGACCGGAGACCACCGGGCCATCCAGACCGTGATCGTCGACGACCAGGACGACGTGCGTCTCCTGATGCGGATGATCATGGAATCGGCCGAGCGACGAGTAGACGTGCTCGGCGAGGCCGCGTCCGGTGCCGAGGCGCTCGAGTTGCTGGCGAACGTCGAGCCGGACTGCATCGTGCTCGACATCATGATGCCGGGCATGGACGGCCTCGAGACCGCCCGCCGGATCCGCGAGCGGCGCCCCGACCAGAAGATCGTCTTCTGTTCGGCCCACCTCGACCGCACCATGGCCGAGTCGATCGACCTGCTCCGCAACGAGGTCTGCATCAGCAAGGACGAGGTCTCGTCGCTGCCCGACCGGGTCGCCCAGGTGGTGTGCGGCTGCTCCTGACGCCGCCGCACGACCGGGGTCAGCGCCCCCGCTCGAACGCTTCGGGGGGCGGACAGGCACAGACCAGGTTCCGGTCGCCGCTCGCGCCGTCGATGCGCGACACCGGCGGCCAGTACTTCGCCTGCCGGAGACCCGGCACCGGGTACGCCGCCGACTCGCGGTCGTAGGGCCGGGTCCAGTCGGCGACGAGCAGGTCCTCGGCCGTGTGCGGGGCCCGGGCGAGGGCCGACGCCTCGTGCTCCACGTCGCCCCGCTCGACCTCGGCGATCTCGCCCGCGATGGCGATCATCGCGTCGCAGAAGCGGTCGATCTCGGCCAGTGACTCCGACTCGGTGGGCTCGACCATGAGCGTGCCCGCCACGGGGAAGCTCATCGTCGGGGCGTGGAAGCCGTAGTCGATGAGGCGCTTGGCGACGTCGTCGACGGTGACCCCGGAGCGCCGCGTGATGTCGCGCAGGTCGAGGATGCACTCGTGCGCGACCCGGCCGGCCTCGCCCCGGTAGAGCACGGGGAAGTGCTCGTCGAGACGGGCGGCGACGTAGTTGGCGGCCAGGACGGCGACCTCGGTCGCCCGGCGGAGCCCGTCGGGACCCATCAGCCGGACGTACGCCCAGGAGATCGGGAGGATGCCCGCCGACCCGTTGGGCGCGGCCGCGATGGGGCCGGGACCGGTCGCCGGCCCGGCGTCGGCATCGAGGGGGTGGTTGGGGAGGAACGGGGCGAGGTGGTCGCGCACGGCCACCGGCCCGACGCCGGGGCCGCCGCCACCGTGGGGGATGCAGAACGTCTTGTGCAGGTTCAGGTGGCTGACGTCCGCACCGAAGCGGCCGGGGCGGGCGACCCCGACGAGGGCGTTGAGGTTGGCGCCGTCGAGGTACACCTGGCCGCCGTGCCGGTGGACGAGGTCGCAGATCTCGGTGATCCGGGCCTCGAACACGCCGTGGGTCGACGGGTAGGTGACCATGAGGCCGGCCAGGGTGTCGGCGTGCTCGTCGACGCGGGACTCCAGGTCGTCGAGGTCGACGTTGCCCTGGTCGTCGCACCGCACGACGACGACGTCGAGGCCCGCCATCACGGCCGACGCCGCGTTGGTGCCGTGGGCCGACGACGGGATGAGGCAGACCCGGCGGTGCTGGTCGCCGTTCGCATCGTGGAAGCGCCGGATGGCGAGGAGCCCGGCGAACTCGCCCTGGGACCCGGCGTTCGGTTGGAACGAGACCCGGTCGTAGCCGGTCACGTCGGCGAGCCAGGCCTCGAGCGTGGCGACGAGGTCGCGATAGCCGGTGCTGCAGTCGGCCGGGGCGAAGGGGTGCAGGTCGGCGAAGCCCGACCACGAGATCGGCTCCATCTCGGCGGTGGCGTTGAGCTTCATGGTGCACGAGCCGAGCGGGATCATCGCCCGGTCGAGGGCGACGTCCTTGTCGGCGAGCCGGCGCAGGTACCGCAACAGCTCGGTCTCCGACCGGTACGAGTGGAACGACGGATGGGTCAGGTACTCGCTCGTCCGCAACCGGCCGGCGGGGACGCCGGCGGGCGCGTCGGGTGCGGGGCCCTCGTCGCTCTGTGGGCGCGGCGTGAGGGCGCCGACGAGCGCATCGACGTCGGCCTCGGTCGTCGTCTCGTCGACCGCGATCTGGAACGTGTCGTCGTCGACGAGCCACAGGTCGAAGCCGTCGGCCGCCGCCCCGCGGACCAGCTCCGCCGCCTGCCCGGGCGCCGTGACGCGGATCGTGTCGAACCAGGTGTCCGCGATCGGGGTGAGGCCGCCGGCCGCGAGCCGGGCCCGCAGCGTGGACGCCCGGGCGTGCACCCGTTCGGCGATGGCCCGCAGCCCCGTGGGGCCGTGGTACACGGCGTACATCGAGGCGATCACGGCGAGGAGCACCTGGGCGGTGCAGATGTTCGAGGTCGCCTTCTCGCGTCGGATGTGCTGCTCGCGGGTCTGGAGCGCGAGCCGGTAGGCCGGCCGGCCCTCGGTGTCGACCGACACGCCGACGAGGCGCCCGGGCAGGGTCCGCTTGTGGGCATCCCGGCAGCCGAGGAACCCGGCGTGGGGGCCGCCGAAGCCGAGCGGGACGCCGAAGCGCTGGCTCGACCCGACGACGATGTCGGCGCCGAGCTCGCCGGGGGGCGTGAGCATCGTGCAGGCGAGGAGGTCGGTGGCCACGACGGCGAGCGCCCCGGCGTCGTGGGCGGCGGCGATGGCGGGGGAGGGGTCGACCAGCGCACCGGACGACGCCGGGTACTGGACCAGCACGCCGCACGCGTCCCCGAGGTCGGCGGTCGCGACGTCGTCGACGACCACGAGCTCGACGCCGATGGCCTCGGCCCGCACCCGGACGACCTCGATCGTCTGCGGGTGCGTGTCGGCGGCCACGACGAAGTGCGGGTGGTCGCCCTTGACGAGACGGGCGCACATGCCCATGGCCTCGGCCGCCGCGGTGCCCTCGTCGAGCATCGACGCGTTGGCCAGCTCGGTGCCGGTGAGGTCGGTCACCATCGTCTGGAAGTTGAGGAGCGCCTCGAGGCGGCCCTGGGAGATCTCGGGCTGATACGGCGTGTACGCCGTGTACCAGGCCGGGTTCTCGAGCACGTTGCGCCGGATGACCGGCGGCGTGTGGGTGCCGTGGTAGCCGAGGCCGATCATCGGACGGCGGACGACGTTGGCGTCGGCGAGGGCGCGGAGCTCGGCGAGGACCTGCTCCTCGCTCGCCGCCGCCGGGAGGTCGAGCGCGGTGTCGTCCCGGATCGAGGCCGGCACGGCCTGGTCGAGCAGGTCGGCGAGCGACGAGACACCGATCGCCTCGAGCATCGTCGCCACGTCGGCGTCGTCGGGACCGATGTGGCGGTGGGCGAAGGGGCGCGAGGTCATGGTGGCTCCGGGAGGATCGGACGGATGCGCACCCCGTCTGTTCCCGTGACCTGAGAGATTCGCGGCCACTGCGAGCGGCGGACGCTTGCTCCTTCGGTGAGCCGACCCGAGGGGCGACTGCTCTCCAGACGTGTCTCGTCCCGACGGTCCGGGGGCCTGAGAGGTTCCGGGGCGGTTGCTCCTTCGGCGCCGACCCGCTGGCTGCGGGCCGGACTCTCCCGTCGGGGGTCGTCGACGGCGTGAGCGTAGCGGCGGGGACGGGGCCGTCGGGTCGACCGTCGTCGCCCTCGTAGCCTCCGGGCGTGCCCGTGTACCGGATCGACGCCGACGACCTCGACCGCGTCGCCGGGCTGTGGGACGCGGCCGTCGACGCCACCCCCGGTGCCGACCCGTTCTGCAGCGCCAGCCCGTGGGCGTTCAGCGCCGCCCACTCGTTCCCGGAGGCCGAGCCCCCGGTCGTGGTCTCCGACGGCCACTCGTGCTGCGGGATGCGCCGGACCGACACCCCCGAGGGCCGACTGCTCGTCGGCCTCGATCCGATCTGGGGCTTCGCCACGCCGGTCGTGGGCGACCCGGTCACCGCCGCCCGGCTGCTCGGCGTCCGCCTGGGCCTCGACGACCACGACATCGCCGTCGTGACCGGCCAGCACGCCGAGAGCCCGATGACGGCCGCCCTGGTCCACGTCCTCGGCGACGACCACCGCCTGCTCCAGGGTCCACCCGAGCTCCGCCTGCGAGCCGATCTCGCCGGCGGCGCCGACGCCTGGTTCGGCCGGCGGTCGCCCCGGTTCCGCCAGCGGCTGCGGCGACTGCGGCGCGACGCCACCGACATCGAGATCGTCGACCTGTCGTTCCTCGACCCCGACGCCGCCGTCGACCGCATCGTCGCCATCGAGCACCGGGGCTGGAAGGGACGCGAGGAGACGGGCCTCGCGAACCCGGCGATGGCCGAGTTCTACCGGCGGATGCTGTGGCGACTCGCCGCCGCTGACGCGATCCGACTCCTGATCGCGACCCGTGACGGCGTCGACGTGGGCTTCGTGCTCGGCGGCGTACGCGGATCGACCTACCGCGGGCTGCAGTTGTCCTACGTCGAGGACGTCGCCGACCGTGGCGTGGGGCACCTGCTGCAGTGGGCCCAGATCGAGTGCCTGGACGGCCTCGGCGTCGAGACCTACGACCTCGGCATGGAGATGGACTACAAGCGCCGTTGGGCCGACCGGATCGACGAGACGTTCGCGGTGCTGATCACGTCGTGAGCCGGGTCGTCCGGCTCCATTCCGTCACGTGACGGAATCATCGCCGAGGACGGAGAGGAGGGGTTCGGCCGATTCGACCAGCCAACCGACGGCGTCGCGGTAGTCGGCCTTGGTCGGCGAGCCGGTGAGGTCACGACGCACGTCCTCGATGGCGCACTCGAGGACGTACAGGCGGTCGCGCAGGTCGTCGATCGTGTGGCGGGCGACGATGAGCTCGCGGTCCGAGAGGCCGACCTCGGCCGACCGCTGACGGGACTCGTAGTCGCGCTGGCGACACGACTGCTTGCAGAACTCGCGCGGCCGCCCGGGACCGGAGCGCCGGGGGAACCGACGTCCGCACCACCGGCACCGGCCGTCGTCGTCCCGTTCGTCGGTCACCGTCGTCCAGCCCTCATATCGTCACGTGACGTTACACTGTCGGCGCGGTGGGGCATGGGGACCCGGGGTCGAGCTCGCCGGACGACCGGGGACGTGTGGACGAGGCAAGCAAGTCCGTGCGTTCACGGTCCACGCGTTCCGGCTGACTGGGCAGTCGGGCGAACGCCCACGGCCGGGACGCGTGGACGAGGCCGGCGAGTCCGTGCGTCTCCGGTCCCACACGTCCTGCGGCCGGGGCGACGTGTGGACGGGGAAGGGACTCGACGGCACCCAGGGTCCACACGTTCCGCTCGTCCTGCCAGAATCGTGAGTTGACAGAACGTGGATTCTCGGCGCTTCTGGGTGGGTCGGGTCAGGAGTCGAGCGTGGTCACCCGCTGGGTCGGTGCGCCGCCGTCGGCGGTGACCGTGAGCTCGCTGCGGACCGGGAGGCCCCGGGCCGGGTCGACGAACACGACGCCAGCCTCCTCGACACGCTGGACGACCTCGTCGTCGCCGAGCCGGGCGCGGATCTCGGTGATCCGGCGGCGTTCGACCCGCCACACGGGCGTGGCCACGCCGGCCACGGTGACGACGTCCTCGCCGACGACCCGGCCCTCACCCTCGACGACGAAGGTCGTCGGCACGTCCTCGACGGTCGCGGCACAGCTGCTCGAGAAGTACCAGGTGGCGCCGGCGGCGAGGCGACCCAGCTCCGGGAACGGCGGGTCCCAGCGACAGTCCTCGCTCGTCCCCACGCCCGAGACCATGCGGGTCGAGCGGACGACGGCGCCGTCGGGCGACCAGTCGAGCACCGACACCTGCTCGTGCTCGCCGGCCCGCTGGCGCACCTCGACCACGCCGGTCGTGTGGTCGCCCGACCGCGGGACGACCGTCCGCTCCTCGACCTCGACCGTCTCCCCGGCGCCGCCGGTCGACACCACCGTGTACCGGTACGTGCCCGCGGCCGGGACGGCGGCCGGGCCGAGCACCGGCGCCGCCGGCGGGTCATCGGTCGGCGCCGGCGCGCCCGTCACCGGCGCGCCCGGGTCGGCCGTGGTGGCCCCGGTCGCGGCCGGAGGGATGCTCGTCCCCGTGCCGACCGGTTCAGGGCCGCCGACTGCGCCGTCGGCCGGGTCGTCCCGGCACCCGGACAGGCCGAGCACGACGACGATGGCCGCCAGCGCCCACCGACGGGCCCACGTGCGGCGAGGCGGCCTCGCTCCCCGGTCGATGGACCGACGGTAGCCAGCGGCGACGACCACGGCGCGTGCGGGCGCGATGGCCGGGTTAGCCTGGTTCGATGGCTGATCGCCGCAAGGGCGGACCGCGTCCGTCCCGGGCCGAGCGGCGCCGGCAGCTCCTCGACGACGCCGTCGCCGCCATCCGTCGCGACGGCGCGACCGTCTCGATGGAGCAGCTGGCGGCCAGCGGGGGTGTCACCAAGCCGATCCTCTACCGGCACTTCGGCGACCGTGACGGCCTCGTGCGGGCGATCGGCGAGCGGTTCCTGGTCACGCTGCTCGGCCGGCTGGAGGCCGCGCTCGAGGCGCCCGAGCCCCGCGACATCCTCGCCGGCACGATCGACGCCTACCTGTCGTTCCTCGAGGAGGACCCCCACCTCTACGCCTTCCTGATCGGCACCCCCCAGCGCACGGAGGCCCGGCCTCAGGCGGAGGGTGGGACGGAGATGATCGACGTCATCGGCCCCCTGATCGCCCGCGCGATCGGCGACGGCCTGCGGGCCGCCGGGCGCGACGCCGGTGCCGCCGAGCCCTACGGCTTCGGCATCGTCGGCATGGTGCACCAGGCCGGCGACTGGTGGATGCGCAACAAGACGATGACGCGGGCGGCCCTCACGAACTACCTCACCGACCTGCTCTGGCACGGGTTCCAGGGCATGGCGACGGCGGCGGCCCCGGCGCTCCCCTCCTCCGGCGAGACCGTCTGACCGGCCCGCGTCCCCGGGGCGTCCTGCCCTACCATCGGTGGGTACGCCCACCGACACGAGGACTCGACCGCCATGAGCGCCGCTGACCGCACGCCGCACGCCTTCCCGACGTTCGACACGCCCGCGGAGGAGCGCGAGCACCGCAAGCGCATGCTCGCCGCCACCTTCCGGCTCTTCGGCCGCTTCGGCTTCAACGAGGGCGTCGCCGGGCACGTGACCGCCCGCGACCCCGAGCACACCGACCTGTTCTGGGTGAACCCGTTCGGCCTCTCCTTCGACCTCATCCGGGCCAGCGACCTCATCCTCGTGAACGAGAACGGCGAGGTGGTCGAGGGCGACTGGCCGGTGAACCAGGCCGCCTTCGCGATCCACAGCCAGATCCACCAGGCCCGCCCCGACGTCGTGGCCGCCGCCCACACGCATTCGCGCTTCGGCCGGGCGTGGTCGACGCTGGGCCGCCCGCTCGACTCGCTCACCCAGGACGTCTGCGCGTTCCACGACGACCACGTGGTGTTCGACGACTACACCGGCGTCGTGCTCGACACCGAGGAGGGCAAGCGCATCGCCCACGCCCTCGGCGACAACAAGGCTGCGATCCTGCGCAACCACGGGCTCCTGACCGTCGGCACGTCGGTCGAGTCGACTGCCTGGTGGTACATCACCATGGAGCGCTCGTGCGAGGTGCAGCTGCTGGCCGAGGCCGCCGGCACGCCCAAGCCGATCGACCCCGAGGTGGCCGTGCAGACCCACGGCACGGTCGGGACCGAGTTCGCCGGCTGGTTCAGCTTCCAACCGCTGCTCGACAAGATCCTGCACGACCAGCCCGACCTCGTGAACTGACGGTGGCCGACGTCGTCCCCATCAGCGACCGGCTCCGCACGGCACGCGACGCCGTCCTGCGTGACCACCTCGAGGCCTTCAACACCGGGGACGTCGACGCGGTCATGGCGACCTACTCGACGCCCCGCCTGGAGGTCGTCCCCACGGCGCGGGTGATCGAGGGTGCCGACGCCGTCCGGACGTACTACGCCGAACGTCTCCGCGCCTTCCCCGATCAGCGCTGCGAGCCCATCGCCGTCCACCACAGCGACGACGCCGTGATCGTCGAGTACTGGCTGTCGGGCACGCACACCGGCGACGTCCCCGGTGTCGACGCGTCCGGGAAGCGGTTCCGAGCCCGCATGGTCGTCCTGTTCGCCTTCGACGGCGACGCCCTGGTCAACCAGCGGATCTACTTCGACACCGGGACCATCGCCCGCCAGCTGGCCTGAGCCGAGGCCTCAGGAGATCCGACGCAGCACGGTCGCGGACCGGTCGAGCACCTCGATGGTGCCGGCGCGGGTGAGTTCGCCCGAGAGCGTGTGGTCGGACGAGAGCTCGACGAGCCACCGCTCCCCCAGCGGGGGTCCCGGGAGCGACCACTCGATCGTGTCGGCCGTCGGGTTCAGGAGCAGGAGGAACGAGTCCCCGACGACCGGCTCGCCTCGCAGGTCGACCTGGGGCATGGCGTCGCCGTTGAGGAAGATGCCGATCGCCGCGGCCAGTCCGGAATTCCAGTCGTCGTGCGTCATCGGCGTGCCGTCGGGCTTGAGCCAGGTGATGTCGACCACGTCGGAGCCGTGGATCGCCCGGCCCTGGAACCAGCGCCGCCGGCGGAAGACCGGGTGGTCCGACCGCAGCTCGATGAGCCGGCGGGTGAAGTCGAGGATGTCGGCATCGATCGCGTCCCAGTCGAACCAGGAGATCTCGTTGTCCTGGCTGAAGGCGTTGTTGTTGCCGTGCTGGGTCCGCCCGAGCTCGTCGCCGCCGAGCAGCATCGGCACACCCTGGGAGCAGAAGAGCGTGATCAGCAGGTTCTTCTGCTGACGCCGGCGCAGGTCCAGCACCGCGACGTCGTCGGTCGGGCCCTCGACGCCGTGGTTGTTCGAGCGGTTGTCATCCGTGCCGTCGCGGTTGTCCTCGCCGTTGGCCGCGTTGTGCTTGTGGTCGTAGCTGACCAGGTCGGCGAGCGTGAAGCCGTCGTGCGCGGTGACGAAGTTGACCGACGCCGACGGTCGCCGGGACGACGACTCGTACAGGTCGGACGAGCCGGTGAACCGGTAGCCGAAGTCGCGCAGCGCCGTCTCGTGCCGGCCGAGCCAGTAGTCGCGGACGGTGTCGCGGTAGCGGCCGTTCCACTCGGACCACAGCGGCGGGAAGTTGCCGACCTGGTAGCCCCCCTCCCCCACGTCCCAGGGCTCGGCGATCAGCTTCACCCGTGACACGACCGGGTCCTGCTGGATCAGGTCGAAGAACGCCGACAGGCGGTCGACCTCGTGCAGTTCCCGGGCCAGCGTGGACGCGAGGTCGAACCGGAAGCCGTCGACGTGCATCTCGGTGACCCAGTACCGCAGCGAGTCCATGATGAGCTGCAGCACGTGCGGGTGCCGCATGTTCATCGAGTTCCCGGTGCCCGTGTAGTCGCGATAGCGGGACGGCCGGTCCTCCTCGAGGCGGTAGTACGCCTCGTTGTCGATCCCCTTCAGGCTCAGTGTCGGCCCGCGGTGGTCGCCCTCGCCGGTGTGGTTGTAGACGACGTCGAGGATCACCTCGATCCCGGCGTCGTGCAGCGACTTCACCATCTGGCGGAACTCCTGCACCTGCTGGCCGGCGTCGCCCCAGGCGGCGTAGCCGTTGTGCGGGGCGAGGAAGCAGATGCTGTTGTAGCCCCAGTAGTTCGACAGGCCCTGCTCGACCAACCAGTGGTCGTGCACGAACTGGTGGGTCGGCAGCAGCTCCACGGCTGTCACGCCGAGCCGGCGCAGGTGACGGATGGCGGCCGGGTGCCCGAGTCCGGCGTAGGTGCCCCGGATCTCGTCGGGCACGCCCGGCATGCGGCGGGTGAACCCCTTGACGTGGACCTCGTAGACGATCGTGTCCTCGAGCGGGATGCCCGGGGCGTGGTCGTTGGCCCAGTCGAAGTACGGGTTCACGACGACGCCCTTGGGGACGTGGGGTGCGCTGTCGTCGGTGTCGGGCTTCTTCGGGTCGTCGAACCGGTGTGAGAAGCAGGCGGCGTCCCAGTCGACGCGCCCCGCAACCGCCATGGCGTAGGGGTCGAGCAGCAGCTTGGCGGGATTGCACCGATGGCCACGGGCCGGGTCCCAGGGCCCGTGCACGCGGTAGCCGTAGCGCTGCCCCGGGCCGACGCCCGGCAGGTACGCGTGCCAGCAGTGACCGTCGACCTCGGTCAGCTCGATGCGGGTCTCCCGGCCGTCCTGCCCGAAGAGGCAGAGCTCGACCCGCTCGGCGACGCCGCTGAAGAGGCTGAAGTTGGTCCCGGCGCCGTCGTAGCGGGCGCCGAGGGGGAATGCCCGCCCGGGCCAGACCCCGTCGGTCACGGATGCCCCGGACGGTCACCGGCGCAGGACGCAGCCGACTCGACCACGCCCTGCGCCGGACCGGTCATGCGCCGGAGGGCGTCGCGGAGGTCCCGCTCGACGTAGGAGCGGGTGAGGGCGGCACCGCCGAGCAGGATCGGGAT
>JBHIXO010000055.1:0-15541 GCA_041984725.1 Acidimicrobiales bacterium
ACGGCCCGGGCCCGGGCGGCGAGCGGGTCCACGCCCCGGGCCTCGGCGGCGGCGAGCGCCTCGCGGACCCAGCGTTCGGGATCGCCCCACCCGTGGTCGGCGGCGATCGGTGCCACGAGCACCCGGTGCAGCATCCACCGGAAGGTGGCCCGGTGATCTACGAGCCACGTGTCTACCTCCTCGAACCCGGCGGCGGCGTCGTCCCGGGACGCGCCGCCGGCCCGACCGGCGGCGACGGCGTCGGCCACCCGGAGCGCGGCCCGGCTGACCGGCGTGTCCGTCGGCAACGCCCGGACCTCGTCGCGGGCGTCGGCGCCGCCGTCGAGGACGGTGCGCACGAGCGCCCAGAGCCCGGGGACCGGCAGGCTCGCCGCCGGCCGGCGCCGGACGACGTCCATCGCCCGGTCGAGTTCGACCGCCGCCGCGGCGAGGTCGCCCGCCAGCAGGTGGTCGATGGCCAGCACCTGGCCGGCGATGCCGCTCTCGACGTAGTCGGGGTCGTCGCCCGCCGCCCGGGCGTCGGCGATCGCCGCCCGCATCGGCCCTCGCCGACCGCGCCGGGCGTGGACCATGCCCTGGAGCACCAGCCCCATCGGCAGCGTCGACAGCCCGTAACGCCGCGAAGCGACGACGCAGCGGTCGGCGGCGTCCTCGGCAGCGTCGAGGTCGGCCTCCTCGCCGAACATCGCCGCGAGCTGCAGGTCGACGAGGGCGACGGTGGCCACGGCGCCGAGCGCCGCGGCCGCGTCCCGGGCGTCGAGGAGGCGGTCGGGTCCTCGGCCGAGATAGAGGTCGATCGTGCCCAGCTCCTGGAGCGCCCGGGCCCGCCACACGGGGAGGTCGGCACGCTCGGCGAGGGCGGCCGCCTGGGCGAACGCCGCCTCGGCGTCGGAAGGATCGACCCCGCGCGCCGCCCGGCCGAGCACCTCGTACGCCGCGCAGCGGACGTCCGGCGCAGCATCGGCGTCCTCGCCGGCGACGGTGTCCAGCGCTCGCCGGGCGGCGTCGGTCGCCGTCGTCACGTCGTCGTGGCCCATCGCGGCCTGGGCGAGGACGACGGTGGCGCGGGCGCGGTACGCCCTCCCGAGGTGCTCGTCGGACGCGATCACCCGCGCATGGGCCGCCGCGTCGTCCCACCGGCCGGCGGCCAGCTCGGCCTCGCCGAGGAGCAACGCCACCTCGGCGCGGACGGTCGGGTCGAGGTGGCGGCCGGCGAGTGCGTGTCCGACGGTGCGAGCGGTCTCCGTCCGGCCCGACCGCACCGCAGCCTCGAGCAGCGCCGTCTCCGCCGCGATCGTCGGCTCGACGGCCACCGCCCGCTCGGCGTGCTCGAACGCCGAACCCAGCGCACCCTCGTCGAGGGCGAGGCGGGCGGCGGCGGTGAGCGATGCCGTCGCGCCGGCGGGATCGTCGGCGGCGAGCGACAGGCGGGCGGCCAGCAGGGCGTGATCGGTGTCGGTCGGCCCGCCGGCCGGGGCGAGCGCGTCGAGGGCCCGCCGGGCGAGGCGCACCCGGTCGGCCGGTCGGGCCACGGCGAGGACGGCGGCGGCGGTGAGGCCGTGGCGGAAGTGGTCGCCGGTGGCGTCGGACTCGAGCAGGGCGACGGCCTGGAGTTCGGCGAGCACGCGTGACACCGCAGCCTCGTCGAGGTCTGTGGCGGCCGCGGCGAGCTGGGCGTCGAAGCTGCGGCCGAGCAGGGCGGCGGCGATGACGAAGGCGCGGGCCTCCGCTGTGACCTCGTCGCAGCGGAGGCCCACGGACGCCACGATCGAGCCCGGCACCGACGCTGCGACCGACTCCCAGCCCGCCGACGTCGCCGTCGCCACCAGCTCCTCGACCACGAAGGGGACGCCCTCGCTCCGGTCGACGAGCGCGTCGGCCAGCTCGTCGGGCACCGGCGCGCCGAGCCGGTCCTGCGCCAGCGTCAACACGGCCGTGCGATCGAGCTTCGCGAGCGTGAGCTCGTGCGCGATCCGCCGCCGGACCAGGTCGGCGGCCAGCGCTGCGCCGGCGCCTCGTTCGCCGGACCGGAGGGTGAGGAGGACGAGCACCCGTTCGTCGCGGACGTGGTCGGTCAGGTGCTCGAGGACCGCGAGCGTCTCCGGGTCGGCCCATTGGACGTCGTCGATCACCAGGACCGCCGCGCCGGGTCCGGCACACGAGACCAGCAGGCGGAGCACGGCCTCGCCGAGCAGCACGGCGTCGGGGAGCCGGCCGGGCGCCGACCCCCAGTCGGGGACGAGTGCCCCGAGCGCGGGTGCGAACGGCGCGAGGTCGGGGCCCGGTCGCAGGCCGTGTCGGGCCGCACGGAGCAACGCGTCGCGCAGCGGACGCAGCGACGAGGTCCCCGCCGACGCCGTCGCACGCCCGTGGAGGGTGACGACGTCGTCGGGCAGCGCGAGCATCAGCTCGCGCACCAGCCGGGTCTTGCCGATGCCGGCCGGTCCGCTGACGACGACGGTGGTGCCCGCGCCGACCCAGGCGGCGCGCAGCTCGGCCAGGGCCTCGGTCCGGCCGACGAACACCCCCTCCTCGGTGGCGTGCACGGCGAGATTCTGGCACCCGCCGTGCGAGGGGGCGTCCCTACGCTCGTCGGCCGTGACGCTGCTGACCTCGCGCCCGATCGTGCTGGTGACCGGCGTCCCCGCGGCGGGGAAGTCGACCGTCGCCGAACTGCTCGCGCGCCGGTTCGCACGCGGGGTGCACGTGCGGTGCGACGTGTTCCGGCGCATGGTCGTCAGCGGTCGGGAGGAGATGACCGCGACGCCGACCGACGAGGCGTGGCGCCAGTTGCGCGTGCGCTACCGGCTGGGCGCAGCCACCGCGAACACGTACCACGAGGCCGGGTTCGCCGTCGTCGTGCAGGACGTCGTGATCGGCGACGTGCTGGCGGAGTACGTGGCCATGCTGACCGGTCGGCCCCTGGTCGTCGTGGTGCTCACGCCGGCCCCCGACGTCGTCGCGGCCCGGGAGGACGGCCGGGCGAAGTCGGCCTACGGCGGCGACCGGGCGTCGATCGCCGCGCTCCACGCCGCCCTGCGAGACGAGACGCCCCGACTCGGGTTGTGGCTCGACAGCAGCGGGCAACGGCCGGAGGCGACGGTCGACGAGATCGTCCGGCGGGGTCTTGACGAGGGTGCGATCGCCTGACGGCGACACCCCGGCCGGCGAGGCGGCCGAGTCGACGTACACCACTCGTCAACCGTCGAAGGCGGCGCGACCAGAGGACCACGCATCGTGCGCCGAAGGCGGAGAATTCGCCCACGACCGGACGAATCTCCCGCACGTACGACTACTATCCGTGGTGGCGGGCGCTCATTGCGTGGTAGCACCGGGGGCACCCAACCGAGCGGGACGAGGTCGAGAGGCGCCGCCCCGCGGTCCACGTGTAGCGCCCGATCCGGGCTCACCGAGAGGAAATCCCATGCGCAAGCTCCCTGCCCTGCTCGCAGCGGCCGCACTCGTCCCCGCGTTGGCGATCACCGCGCCGGCGGCCGGTGCCGGCAAGGAACCCCGCGTCACCGTGTGTCACGTCCACGGCGACGGCTACCGGCCGCTCACGGTCAACGGCAACGCCGTCGGCGGTCACGAAGGCCACGGCGACGGCGTCCCCGGCGGCGAGGTGCCCGGTGCGCCGGGCAGCGTGTTCGACGACGACTGCGTGCCGGTCGTCGCCGATCCACTGGCCCGGGCGGGGTGCTTCCTGTCGGCCACGATCTACGTGAAGACCGACGGCACCAATCCGCAGCTCGGCGTGGGCGGCCAGCCGACCTACACCGATCCCGACTGCACCGTCGAGGGCTCGCCGATCAGCGATCTGGTCCTGGCCTTCCTGTGGTCCGAGGACCAGGCCGACGCCGACGCCGACTGCGCGGCGATCGGGGGCGCCAGCACCTTCGACCTCTCCGGACACCCCGACCTCTTCGCCTGCTTCTCGTAGGCGCGACACCGCTGGTCGTCGGCACCGGGTGCGTCCGTCGCGCCCGGTGTCGGTCAGCGAGCGCATTCGCGCATGGCCCATTCGGGTCATTCTGGGGTGCAGATGTTGTGGCGGCACTTTGGACGCATGTGGTCGCATCGTCCCGTTCGGTGGCCTGACGCCGCTGATCGGACACGCTCCGTCGTGACGCGAGGATCAACCGGACGAGACGGTCACCCAGCGCGCGTCGACGGGCGGACCGGTGACGCCGGAGACCGGGCCATGCCACCGGCCGCCGGCGGATCTGGGCCTACCGGGCCCTCCGGATCGGGTGCACAATCGATGGCGGCTGGGAACCGATGGTGCGGCGGACGACGCGACTGGGGCGCGGCGTCCGGTTGCGGGCGTGACGGGGCTGGTCCACCTGGCGGGTCGGGTGGACCAGCAGCCCGTCGCCGGTCGGTTCAGGGCACCCAGCGTCGGGCCCGGGCCCGCTTGGAGCGGATCGTCGCTCGGCCGATCGCCCGGACCACGTCGTCGACCCGACCCTCGGGCACGCCGACGACGGAGTACTTGTCGGTGATCCGGATCGGGCCGATGTCGCTGCCCGGGATCCCGCACTCGTTGGCGATGGACCCGACGAGATCCGCCGGCCGGATGCCGGCGTGGCGTCCGAGGTTGACCATCACGTAGCCGGTGTCGGCGGGGCCGTCGCCCTTGCGTGACGACGAGCCACGGCGCACGCCCCGGTCGTTGCCGGCGCGCTTCCGGTCGGGCCGTTCCCGCGCGGGCGTCGCGTCGGCGATGTCGGGTTCGTCGTCGGCGTCGATCCCCTCGGCCTGCAGCCCGATCGCGGCGAGCGTGACGCGGCGGTCGTCGAGGTCGATGCCCCGCTCGGCGGCGACCGTCCAGAGGCGCTCGAGCACGCGCTCGGCGTCGTCGGTGTCGCCGCCGGTGGCGTCGAGGACCCGGTCGACGACCGCGTCGATGCGGGCGGCCTGCAGCTCGGCGACCGTCGGGACCGATTCGACGTCGATCCGACGGCCGAGGAGGCGCTCGATGTTCGCGACCTGACGCTTCTCGCGCGGCTCGGCGAAGGTGATGGCGACGCCCTCGCGCCCGGCGCGCCCGACACGGCCGATCCGGTGCACGTAGCTCTCGGCGGCGGAGGGTACGTCGAAGTTGAAGACGTGGGTGAGCGTGTCGACGTCGATGCCGCGGGCGGCGACATCGGTCGCCACGAGCAGCTCGGCCGTCCCGTCGCGCAGGCGACCCATGACCCGATCGCGCTGGGCCTGGTCCATGCCGCCGTGCAGCGCCTCGGCCCGGTAGCCCCGGCCGTTGAGCGTGACCGTCAGCTCGTCGACCTCGCCCCGGGTGCGACAGAACACGAGCGCCGCGGTGGGCTGCTCGATGTCGATCGTGCGAGCGAGCGCGGCCGCCTTGTCGCGCCGGCGCACGAAGTGGACCCGCTGTGCGACGAGGGGTCCGTCGCCCTCGGTCGTGTCACGGTCGATCGTGATGCGGACCGGGTCGCGCTGGTGCTCCCGGGCGATCTTCTCGATGCGGCGAGGCAGCGTCGCCGAGAACAGCACGGTCTGGCGGTCGGCCGGCGTGGCCTCGAGGATCGCCTCGAGTTCGTCGGCGAAGCCCATGTCGAGCATCTCGTCGGCCTCGTCGAGCACGACGACGGCGAGGTCGTCGAGCGTCAGGGAACCCCGTTGCAACAGGTCGACGGCCCGGCCGGGGGTGGCGACCGCGACGTGGACGCCCCGGCGGAGCTGGTCGATCTGGCGGCCCATCGGCTGCCCGCCGACGAGGGGGACGACGCGGATGCCGGACTCGCGCCCGTAGTTGTAGACCGCCTCGCTGACCTGCAGCGCCAGCTCGCGGGTCGGGGCCAGGACGAGCGCCGCGGGTGTGCCCGGGGCCCGCGAACCGATCCGCTGGAGCAGCGGGAGGGCGAACGCGGCGGTCTTGCCAGTGCCCGTGGCGGCCTGGCCGAGCACGTCCGACCCCTGCACCAGGACCGGGATGGCCGCCTCCTGGATGGCGGTCGGCTCCTCGTAACCGAGCCGGGCGAGCGCCGCCTCGAGCTCCGCCGAGAGCCCGAGCGCGCCGAAGCCGGCGGGGGACACGGTGTCGTCGGGGGTCTCCGGCACCCCGTCAACCTGCCACGCCGCCACCCCGGGTTCCCAGGGGCGGTGCGGGTCGAGGCAGGACCCACGGGGCCCGCGGTCGAAGAACGGCGGATGCGCCGCCGTCTGGTCGCTCTCACCGCCGCCGTCCTCGTGCTCGCCGTCGCGGGCCCCGTCGCGTCGGCGCCGGCCGATCGCCTCCCCGGGCCCGACCTCGCCGCCGACGACCCCTGGGGCCGCTACGACGACCCCGCCTGGTCGGTCGAGCGTGGCGTCCTCGACGCCGCCGTCGACTGCCTCGGCGACTTCGGCGCCACGGTCCGGGGGGTGGAGCCCGTCGTCCTGGTCCACGGGACGGGCACCGCCGGGCACGAGCAGTACCAGTGGAACTGGGAGCCGCGCCTGGCCGCCGAGGGGATCCCGTACTGCGTCGTCACCTACCCGCAACGGGGCAGCGGCGACCAGCAGATCAGCGCGGAGTACGTCGCCCGCGCCGTGCAGATCGCCTCCGAACGGTCGGTCGCGGCCGGTGGCTCGGGCGAGGTCGACCTCATGGGCCACAGCCAGGGTGCGTCGATGCCGCGCTGGGCCATCAAGCACTGGGAGAGCGTGCAGGACGTCGTCGACGACGCCGTGCTCCACGCCGGCCCGCACCACGGGACGATCGTGGCCGGCACCGCGAGCGGTGAGTACGGCATCCAGCTCCCGCGGCCGCCGGCGTTCTGGCAGTTCGCCCGCGACAGCCGGTTCGTCGCCCACCTGAACGCGGGACGGGAGACGCCCGGCGCCATCGACTACACGAGCATCTACGCCGTCACCGACGAGCTCGTCCAGCCGTCGATCGGCGAGCTGGCCACGGCCCGCCTCGACGGCGCGACGAACATCGACGTCCAGGCCCCCGACGCGTGTCCGCTCCGGCCGGTGGAGCACCTGACGATCGGCACGGTCGACGGGTTCGTCATGGCCCTGACCCTCGACGCGTTCGCGCACGACGGTCCCGGCGAGGAGCGCACCGCCAGCCTCGCCCGCGTCTTCGCCGCCGACCCGTTCGCCTGCGCGCTGCCGTTCCACGGGTCGCTGCCCGTCACGGGGTCGAGCCCGGGCTTCGGACCCGACCAGTTCGCCGGGTCGGTCGGCGCCGAACCCGCCACCGCCCCCTACGCCCACGACTTCGTCGACTTCGAGGACCGCTGACCCCTCCGATGTCGTACCGGCACTTCGCGACCACGTCCGGCGACGAGCTCTGGACCCTCCTCGACGCGGCCCACGACCGGTTCGCCGCAACCGTGCGCCGGGCCGGCAGCGCGGGCCCGGTCCGGCGCAGCGCGTGGACCCCGACCGGCGTCGCGGCCCACGTCCTGTCCGTCGTGCACCGCTACACGCGACGCGACCTGCGCAGTCGTGACGGCCGGTTCGGCGGCGCCGCCGAGATGCGCTCGGCCAACGACGACCAGGTCGTGGACCTCGCCCACCGCCCGGTCGACGACGTGCTGGCCGAGATCGGCGGCGAGCTCGACCGGCTGCGTTCGATCCTCCCGCCCGCCGCCGACCTCGACGAGCGGCTGCCGTTCCACTCCGGGATCGAGGTCGACGCCGCCGGCCACCTCGGCAACCTCGTCGGCGAGTTCGTCGTCCACGCCTGGGACATCGCCGTCGCGCGGGGCGATCGGTTCCCGATCGACGAGCGGACCGCGCTCGTCGTCGGCAACGCCCTGGTGCAGACCGGCCCGGGGTTCGTCGACCGGGACGCGCCGCCGGTCCGGGCGGCGATCCGGGCCCGGGGTGCCGTGCCGTGGCTGCTCGACTTCGGGAGCTCGGGGCTCGAGAGCCGCCCGCTGCGGGCGGGCGAGTCGGTCGACGTCGCCGTGCGGGCGCCGATCGCGACGATGGTGCTCGCGTTCTACGGCCGCTACACGCTCGTCGAGTCGGCCCGCCACGGCATGCTCGTCACCGGCGGACGTCGCCCGTGGCGGGCGGTCCGGCTGACGGGCGCCACCGACGTCCCCTGACGGTCACCGCTCGCAGAGCGAGTAGAGCTCCCATGCGCCCTCGAGCCCGCGGAGCACGACGGCACCGCGACGTTCGAAGACGACCTGGTCGTCGAGCATGAGCGGCATGGTGGCCGTGGTCAGGACGTCGTCGGCCTCGCCCTCGGCCATCACCCGGGCGGCGACGTGCAGGGCCAGGCCCGAGATCTCGCCCCGGACCTCGGTGAGCTCGCCGACGTGGATGCCCTGGCGGATGGGCAGACCGAGGCGCTGCGTCGCGGCGCGGAGCTCGAGGGCGGCGTGGGCGGCGTGCGACGCGAGGTCGAACACGGCGAGCGACCCGTCGCCGGTGGGACGGACGAACCGAGCGCGGCGCCGGTCGAAGATGCGCGCCGAGGTCGCCAGATACTCGTCGATGACGCCCCGCCACCGCTCGTCGCCGAGGCGGCGGGCCATCTCGGTCGACCCGACGACGTCGGTGAACAGCACCGCCCCGAGGCGCTGGTCGCCGGCCAGGTTGCGGCCGCGTTCGCCGCCCACGAAGGCGACGACCTCGGCGACCAGCGCGTCGACGTCACCACAGAACGGCGCCAGGTCGCCGCCCGGGATCTCGACGTGGTGGCCGTCGCGGACGAGCTCGGCGATCTCCTCGGTGAACTCGCGGGGCAGCAGCTCGACGTCGGCCCGGCGGATCGACAGGACCGGCGCGGTGATGGCGTCGAGGGGGATGTCCAGCCCTGGGGTGCAGTACGAACGCCACATGCGGGCGGCGGTCGTCGGGCTCACGCCGCGCCGGCCGGCCTCGTCGTGCCAGCGGGCGAAGGCCGGGTCGCCGGCGCGGCTCCGGTAGTAGAGGTCGATCGGCCGGACCTCGTCGTTGATCCGGAGGTCGGTGCTCTCGAGCAACCACGACGCCATCATCTCGCCGACGTCGCCGAGCGGCGCGCCGAAGATGTCCTCGAGCCGCTCGGGGCGGGAGAGGGCGTGGATGGTGGTGACCGACCGGACGAGGTCGGGACGACTCGACGCCAACGCGAGCGCCTGGACCCCGCCGACCTCCCAGCCGACGACGTGGACGGGGCCGTGGCCGGCGGCCTCGATCACGGCGGCGGCGTCGCGGGTCCACTGCCGCAGGATCGGCTCGTCCCAGTCGATGACCGGATCGGAGGCGCCGACGCCGCGCCGGTCGTAGACGACGAGGCGTCCGGGTGCGGCGAGGCCGTCGACGAAGCGGGCGTGGCCCCGGTCGGCCCACATCGCCTCGATCGGCACGAACGCGCCGCTCATCAACAACACGGTGATCGGCGACGAGGGATCGACCTCGACGACCCGGTACGCGAGCAGGTGCCCGTCGCTCTCGACCCACCGGACGCCGTCGGGCGCCGGGGAGCGGTCGTCCCAGCCCGCGCTCACGGGAGAAGCCTAGTTTCGGTCCCGTCCCGGTGGACCGGTCGGAGTCGGGGCCGAGCGGAGGCCGTCGCCTCGGGTCAGTCGCCCCGGCCGATGCGAATGGGCGAGCCGATGATGGCCATGTCCCGGTCGAAGTCCGACACGAACGGCCAGTCCTCGTCGCCGTGGGGGATCTGGTCGAACATCGCCCAGTCGCCGGTGGCCCCCTGGGCGATCCGGTAGGCCGAGTACGCCTGGCGCTTGTAGGTGATGTTGTCCGGCTCGAGCGTGTGGGCCCGGCCGAAGTGTTCGAGCACCCGCTCGCTGAAGCCCTCGGCGCCGTACAGGTGACGGGCGAGCTCGAAGTGGGCGGCGGCCTGCGAGCCCTCGATCGGGCGGGGGTGCGAGTCGGCGACGACCTGCTCGGGCGTCCGGACGAACTCGCTGTCCGACCCCCGGGAGACCCAGTCGCGCAGCTGCGACAGGTGCGGCTCCGGATCCGTGCCCATCAGCGCCTGGAGTCCGTACGGGGCGAGCTCACCGTCGGGGCCCGGCCGCATCACGGCGGGCGGGACGGCGGCCTCGGGACCGCGGACGATCGTGCCGGCTTCGTCGATCCAGAAGACCTGCGGGATGTTGGTGACGCCGAACAGCGCGTCCATCTGGTGGTGCTCGTCGATCAGCGACGGATGCGTGGGTTCGGCGTCGAGGATGATCGGGCCGAGCACCTCGACACCGCGCATCTCGAGGCCGACCGTCACGATCGTGACGCCCTCGGGTTCCAGCTCTTCGTGCAGTGCCTGCCAACCTGGCAGGTCGAGGCGGCACCCTCAGTAGGGCGCCCAGCTCACGAGGACGACCTTGCGGCCTCGCAGTGACGACAGCCGGAACGTCTCGCCGTGCACGTCGGGCAGGACGAGGTCGGGGGCCTCGGCCGTGGCCAGCGCACGGCCGCCGACGGTGTCGGGGCCGATGGCCCACACGCCGGCGTCCTCGTCGTGGACGACCGCCATGCGGAGCTTGTCGGCGGTGGCGAGCAGGTCGAAGTCGCCGCCGCCGAGCGGGACGCACTGGTCGCCGCGGCACGCGCCCTCGGGCTTGATCTCCCAGCCGCTGGCCTCGGCGAAGGCCTCCGGGCTGACGTCGAGCGTGTCGGTGATCATGTGGTCTCGTTCCCTCCCGAGGTCGTGGTCGACCCTATCGCCGACGTGGCCTGGATGAACTGGTCGATGCCGGCGGCGAGGACGTCGGGCGCGTCCTCCTGGCAGAAGTGGCCGACGCCGGGGAGTTCCACCACCGGCCCGTCGGGCCACAGGGCGCGGAAGTCGGCGATCGCCCGGGCCGGCGGGATGGCGCGGTCGGCCAGGCCCTCGTAGAGCGTCGCCGGCTTGGCGACCAGGTCGGCGACGCCGGCCAGCCCCTCGAGCACGTAGTCGACGATGCGGCCCTCGTACGCGTCGATCGGGAACTCGTACGCGCCGATCGCCTCGTCCCACGTGGGGAACGGCGCCGAGTAGGCGCGGATCCACGTGTCGTCGACCGCGGCGGAGTTCTGGAAGCCGATGATCTTCATGACCGACAGGACGGTCGACCCGATGTTGCGGAGCACCGCCTCGGTGCGGCCCGTCGGGATTCCCTCGCCGATCCAGCGGAACCACGGCGAGTCGTTCAGTCGGGCGACGTCGGCGTCGACCTGGCCGTAGCCGGCCAACGTGTTGGCGAGGAACAGGCGGGCGACGCGGTCCGGGTGGCGAACGGTGAAGGCCGTCCCGATCGGGCCGCCCCAGTCCTGGAGCACGAACGTGACGTCGCGCAGGTCGAGGTGTTCGACGAGCGCGACCAGGTTCTCGGTGTGGGTCCGGAGCGTGTATTCGCGGTCCGGGGGCGTCTCGGACTTGCCGAATCCCATGTGATCGGGGACGACCACCCGGTAGCGGCCGGACAGGCGGGGGATGATGTTCCGGTAGAGGTAGCCCCACGTCGGCTCGCCGTGGAGGCACACCACCACGGGTGCGTCGCGGGGGCCCTCGTCGACGTAGTGCTGGCGGAAGCCGTGCCCGTCGAACACGTGGGGCGTGAACGGGAAGGTGCCGTCGAAGGTCTCGTCGAGCGGGATCATGACGAGTCACCCTGGCACGGCGTTCCGCCGGTGTGCTCGTGCCGCTGCAGGTCGCGGTGCAGGGCCAGGGCGGCGACCACGATCCAGGCGTCGCCGACGGTGAGGCCGACCCGTTGCCAGAGACCGGTCGTCGGGTCGAGCGCGAGGCTGGCGGCGAGCGCCCCGGCAGCGACCACGCCCGTCACGACCGACGCCCGAGCGGCGGCGCGCCGTCCGGCGCGGCGCAGGACCGGGCTCGCGAGCAGCGGCATCGCCGCCAGCGAGAGGTACCCGGTGCCGGCGGCGAGCGCGTGCGGTATCCCCCCGACGGCCGAGTCGAGGGGCGTGGCGGCCACCGCGAGCGTCGCGGCGGCGTTCACGGCGGCGGCGACGGCGACGGGCCGCGCCCCGGTGCGGTCGACGGCCGACGCGAAGGCCCCGACGCCGATGGCGTACCCGAGGAAGGCCGCGGTCATCGCCGGTCGGGTGTCGGCCCCGATGGCGGCGAGGCGGCTGATGGGGTCGGCGACCGGCGAGTAGCCCGCGGTCGCGGCGCCGAGCACCGACCACCCGGCGACGAAGACGGCCGGACCGACCACGCCGCCGAGCGCCCGGCGGCGGCGGTCGGTCCGCGAGCCGCGGGTCACATCTTCGGACCGAAGCGCTGCCCGGCGTCGAGGCGGATGCACCCGCCGTTCAGCATGGGGTTCTCGACGATGGCGACGGCGAGCTTGGCGTACTCGTCGGGCCGGCCCATCCGGCGGGGGAACGCCGCGTCCTTGGTGAGGCTCTTCTCGATCTCCTCGGGGGCCCCGGCGGTGAGGCCGGTGGCGAAGAGGCTCGGCGCGACCGCGACGGCGCGCACGCCCAGCGACCCGAGGTCGCGGGCCATCGTGAGCATCATCCCGGCGATGCCGGCCTTGGCTGCGGTGTAGGCGACCTGGCCGATCTGGCCCTCGAACGCGGCGATCGACGCGGTGGTGATCATCACGCCGCGCTCCTCGTCCTCGGGCTCGTTCTCGACCATGTGCGCGGCCGACAGCCGGCAGATGTTGAACGTGGCGATCAGGTTGAGGTCGATGATCTTCTGGAACGCCGCGAGATCGTGGGGGCCGTCGCGACCGACCGTGCGGGCGCCGATGCCGCCGCCGGCGGTGTTGATCGAGATGTGGAGGCCGCCGAGGGCCTCGACCGCCTCGCGGAGCACGATCTCGGTGCCCTCGTGGTCGGTGACGTCGCAGGGGTGGAACGTGCCGCCGAGCGACTCGGCGACGGCGGCGCCGTCGGAGGACTCGAGGTCCATGATCGCGATCTGCGCGCCCCGCTCGTGGAGGCGCTGCGCGGCGGCGCGGGCCATGCCCGACGCACCTCCGACGACGACGGCCTTCTTCCCGGTGATCTCCATGTGGGCTGACTCCTCTGGTCGCGTTGCCCGGTCGGACGCCGGACCCTATGCGCCGGACTGTTCCGGAGGGCTCTCCCGGTCGGGCCTCGTCAGGGGGCGCAGGCGCCGTCGAGGGCCTCGACGGATCGCATCCACGCCTCGTCGCCCGCCGTCCCGGTCGTCGACAGCGCGCGGGCGTCGCCGACGAACACGACGTCGACCTCCGGGCCGGGGCACGACGAGAGCGCCTCGGCGAAGTCGGCCGACGAGGCGTTCGGGTTGGCGGCGAGCAGCGGCGCGTCCCAGTGGGCGGCGAGGCCGGCGGCGGCGAGTCCGGCCGCCCAGCCCGTGCCCGACAGGCCCGGGATCACGACGTGGCGGCGCGGGCCGGCGGGCGCCTGGCCCCAGAGCTGCTCGGCGATCTCGACCGAGGTCTCGACGCGGGTGGCACCGCTGATGCGGCGCACCTCGATGCCGGCGGCGGCGAGGTCGGCGACGACGGTGTCGCTGACCGCGGCCGCACCGCCGAGGACGTCGACGTGGGTGACGCCGTGGTCCTGGAGCCACGCCAGCACGCCGGGGTCGAGCTCGCCGGTCCGGGTGATCAGCACCGGGAGCCCCGCTTCCGCGGCCCACGCGCCACCGGTGACCGAGTCGGCCCAGCCCGAGGTGCCGGTCGCGTCGCCGGCCGAGGGGTGCGAGCGGGCGAGTGCCACGCGGGTGACGGGGCCGGCGGCGGCGATCCGGTCGGCGACCGCGAGGGCGGTGGCGATCCGGTTGGCGCCCGAGATCCGATTGGGGACGAACCCGAGGGCCGTCACCTGGTCCGCGACGGCGGCGGACAGCGCCGCGTCGCCGCCGAGCAGGTCGACGGTGGCGCCGGGAGCGAGCACGCGCTGGAGCTCGGCGGCGACGGCGTCCTCGAGACCGTCGCGGGCGGTGAACAGCAGCGGCGCGTCGGCGGTGAGCGCGGCCGCGGCGAGGCTGTCGGGGTGGGTGTCGTCGCGCCCGAGGACGGCACGGTCCGCCGTCCCCGGGACGGGGTGGCGCAGCGTCGAGATCGCGAGCGAGACCGCCGTGGGGTCGGCCGCGTCGAGCAGCCCCGAGCGGGACGGGTCGCCGTCGAACCCGGCGAGGGGTTCGCCGAGCGCGTCGGTCGGGACGACGGGCGAGAGGTCGAGGTCGACGCCGTCGAAGTAGGCGAGTCGGGCCGGGACGGCCTCGGTGGTGTTCGTGCGGTAGGCGTCGTCGATCCGGTCGGGGGTGTGGCGGACGGCGAGCCAGTTGAGGAACGTCTCGGCGATGTCCTCGCGGTCGGGGTTGTCGCGGGCGTAGGTCGAGATGAAGGTCGGGTCGGAGGCCTGCGCGGCCAGCCAGCCCGGCGCGGCGGCATGGGTCTCGTCGAGCGAGGTGTGGGCGAGTTCGTGGACCACGGTCTCGGCCACGATGCCGTCCGTGTCGTAGTCGTCGCCCTGTCCCGTGTGGATCAGGATCGACCGGTTGCCGCCGCCCCACGACTCGTCGCCCGCGTGCACCCAGATCTCGTCCATGTCGGTGCGGAGCACGGCCGGCACCCGTCCGAGGTCGGGCAGGTACGCCTCCAACGCGGCCTGCGCGGTCGCCGCGTCGCCGAACTCGGGGTTGACGATGCCCTCGACGGTGGGGCGGTCCGAGAACCGCACGGCGAAGAGGAACGCGTCGATCTCCACGAAGCTGTCGGTCCGGCGGTCGAACACGGTGCGCAGACCCCGGCCGGCGAAGCGGACGTCGACGAAGGTCGTCGGGTCGTCCGCCGTGAGGATGTCGGGGTCGATGAAGATCGTCCCGCCGTAGGGCGGCTCGGTCGGTGCGGCCGACGCGGGCAGGGCGAGCAGGCCGAGGGCGGCGGTGGCGGCGAGCAGTGCCGGGATGGGGCGACGCATCGGCGGAGCGTGACACATCGGACGGATCGCCCGCCGGGTCGAGCTTCGGCGACGGCGCGTTCCGCCGAGACGTCAGGTTCGGGTCAGATGACGTTCGCACGAGTGCCATGCCGTGGTGACAGGAGCGGTCACGGGTCCGGGCGAACGGATCGCCCATGGGAACCATGAGACGCATCTCGAAGCCGTGGGTCGCCGCGATCGCCGTGGGCGCGTTCGGTACGTCCGTCCTCGCCGTGGGGGTCGCGCACGGGTCGCTGCCCGGGCCGTTCGGCCACGACCACGCCGGGCACGACCACGCCGGACACGATCACGACCACGCCGGTCACGACCACGGTGCGGTCGCGGGGCCCCTCGCCGCCGTGGCCTCGACAGCGGCCACGCTGGCCCCGAGCACGACGCTGGTGCTGCCGCCGGCCGCCGCCATCGACGACCGTGAGGTCGTCCCCGACGCCGGGCTCGTGGCCGTCGCGGGCGGCACGCGGACCGTGGTCGCCCCGGGCGGCGAACTGCCGGCCCTCGACGTCGGCGACGAGGTGTTCTGGGACGGTGGCTTCGTCGCCGACCACGAGACCCTCGGTCGCTTTCGCCTCGACGCCGACGGCGGCCCCGACGGCCCGCCCGAGCTGTTGCTGACCGACAACGAGACGAACACCGCGCGCGTCTTCGGCTCGTCGCCGAGCCCTCCTCACCCCAAGGACACCTT
>JBHIXO010000056.1:0-15538 GCA_041984725.1 Acidimicrobiales bacterium
CTGTAGGAATTCTCGGGCAGGGCCCGGTTCAGCCACGCGTGCTTCACGCCGATGTTCGGGTCGAGAATGACCTTGCCGTCGCCCTTGCCGTCGTCATGCATCACCGCGTCGAACGGGCCACCTTCGGGGGCGTCGTCCGCAGGAGCATAGGCGAGAAGGACCGGAGGAAGCTCGTTGTTGTCGCCGGTGGTGGCGACCGCGACCTTCGCGGTCGTGGCGCCGTGTGCGGCGAGGTCGTCGAGGGCGCGGAACGCCGGCAGGTCGCCCACGTCGTCACCGACGTAGACGACGGTGCGCAGCCCCTGGGCGAGCTCGGTGACGGCGGTGCCCTTGTCGATGGCGACGGGCGGGTGGAGCTCGATCGAGGCCTTGGCCGGGCGCGTCTCGAGCCCGGTGCGCTCGGCGACCGCGTCCGCCCACGCCCGGACCTCGCCGGCGCGCTCGGGGGCGCGCCGGTGGTGGACGGTCAGCGACAGACCCTTGTCCTCGACCGCGACGCCCTCGCCGATGCCGGCGTCGGCACCCGCGTCGGCGACGACCCGGGCCACGACGTCGCGCCAGCGCGCCGCCTCGGGATGGTCGGCGACGACGCCGTCGCGCCGGGACTGCAGGCCGTAGAGCGCCGACAGTTCGACGCCCGGTCCGACGTTGGCGACGAGGAAGTCCAGCGGCCGGCCGCTCACGATCGCGACGCGGGCCAGGCGCGTCGTCAGCCGCTCCAGCTCGTCGACCGCGCCGGGCACGGCCCGGGCGGCGGCGGGGTCGTCGACGATCGGCGACAGCGTGCCGTCGAAGTCGAGGCACAGGACCGTGGCGGGCGGATCGGCGTCGAGCAGGGCCACGAGGGCGTCGGCGTCCACGTCGGCCGACGGTACCCATCCGACGGGAGGGCCTCTGCCACACTCGCCCGGTGCCCGCCGTCCGCCCCGTCGCCCGCCGTCTGCTCGCGCTCGCGGCGGTGCTCGTGGTCGTCGTCGGCCTGGCGGCGTGCGAGGAGTCGACGGTGGCGATCCGCTTCTCGCCCGAGCCCGGCGACGAGTTCCGGTTCACGTCCACCGTCGAGACCTCGCTGACCCGCACGATCGAGGGCGAGACCCGGTCCGACTCCACGCGGGCCGTCCTCGAGACGGTCGAGGAGGTGACCGACGTCGACGACGACACCGTCGAGGTCGCGGTCGAGGTCACCCGCGACGGTGCGTCGCCCCGCCGGTTCGAGGTACGCCTCGACCGGGCCAGCCGGCTGCGCGACATCGACCTGATCGAGGGCGTGCCCGTCGACTCGCTCGGCCTCGACCTCGGCGCGGCGCTGCCACCGGGCCTCGCCAGCCCGCCGGCCGGGGCGCTCGAACCCGGCACCCGATGGGTCGTCGCCGAACCCGTCGCCCTCGACGGCGTCGACGAACCCGGCACGATCACGGGCGAGGGGCGGATCGACGCACTCGGCGTCGAGGACGGCACCGACGTCGCCATCGCCGTGGTGACGCTGACCGTGCCCGTGCGCTCGGTGATCGATGCACCCGACGGTCGGGTCATCCTGCGCGGCACTCAGCGCGCCGAGGTGCGCACCGCCTACGACCTCGGCGACGGGGCGGTGCACCGCGACGACACCCGCGTGGTGGGCACCGTCGACGTGATCGTCGAGCCGCCCGACGACGTGCAGGCCCGTCCGGTGCGGGGCACGATCCGCTACGAGGTGACCACTCGTACCGCGCGGGTGCGCTGACCGTCGCCCCGGGCAGTCGCGGACGCGCGGGTCAGCCCGAGGTGGCGATGTCGGGCCCGACGACGACGAGCAGGTTGGCGAGCTGCAGGTCGTCGACCGGGGGCACCGGCGGCATCGCGGCCACGGCCGTGGCCGGGGCGCCGATGGCCGTCGCCAGCGCGGCGGCCTCGGCCTCGAAGCCGGCCTGGTAGTAGACGATCGTCGCCGGCACGGTGCCGTCGGCGTTGGTCGGGGTCCCGGTGACGTAGCCGAGTGCCTCGAGCTGGTCGGTCTGGGCGCCGGCCGCGCCGGTGACCGACGATCCGTTGGCGACGAGCACCTTGACCTGGGCGGGCGGCAGCGGTGCCTCGGTCGTCGTGGTCGTCGTCTCGTCGGGGTCGTCGCCCCCGTCGTCGCCGGAGTCGTCGGCGTCGGTCTCGGCGCCGATGGGCCCGGTGGCCACGACGGCGTCCTCGTCACGCAACAACAGGAACCCGATCACGACCGCGACGGCCACGAGGATGGCACCGCGGGCGACCGACCCCTGGGGCGGGGCGGGCGCTTGCTGGCGGCGGCGACGCCGCGGCTGGTCGGACGGGTCGCTCATCGGTACCTCCGCATCCCCATCATGGTCGTCTGCCCCATCGGGCGAATCAAGGACCCCCACCCTGACACGCCACCGGCGCCGCCGCGGTGGGCGCCGGTTAGGGTCGCGCCGGTCCGCCCGAGTAGCTCAGTCGGCTAGAGCAGCTGTCTTGTAAACAGCAGGTCAGGGGTTCGAATCCCCTCTCGGGCTCTGCGAACCGGGCGCAGCAACCGTCGCCGGCGACGGTCGTCGGCCCCGGTTCGTCGTCACCTGCGCCCGGGGCGCCGGGCAGTCGTCAGGCGACGCGGGCGGCGGCGAGGTCGCCGACGGGCTCGTCGAGCTTGCCGTCGAGCTTGCGCTTGATGCGCTGGAGGGCGTTGTCGATCGACTTGGTGTGGCGACCGAGCTGGTCGCTGATCTCCTGGTAGCTCTTGCCCTCGACGTAGAGCTGCAGGACCTGGACCTCGAGCCCGGAGAGGACGGCGTCCATGGCCGCCTTGAGGCCGGCCATCCGCTCGTCGGCGACGACGTGGTCGGCGGGGTCGGGGTCGGTGTGCTCGACGAGGATCTCGTCGATGGCGGCCTCGGCGGCGTCGTCGCCGGGGCGGACCCCGGAGATCGACTGGTACTGGTTGAGCGGCCGGTGCTTCTGGCGGGTGGCCGTCTTGATCGCCGTGATGATCTGGCGCTTGATGCACAGTTCGGCGAAGGCCCGGAAGCTCGCCTGGTGTTCGGGGCGGAAGTCGCGCACCGCTTTGTAGAGGCCGATCAGGGCTTCCTGCTCGACGTCGTCGGCGTCGCCCCCGATGAGGAAGTAGCCCCGCGCCTTGGCCCGGGCGAAGCGCCGGTACCGACCGAGGAGGGCCTCGAGCACGACGGGCTCGCGGTGCTCCTGGTAGCGGGCGACGAGGGTGGCGTCGTCGGTCTCCGGACTGATCGTGCTGGTGCGTCGAGTGCTCACGTGGTTCCCTGCGCTGCGCGTTGCGGTGTCGTGTGGTGCGTTCCCTGTTGCATTGCCCCGGTCCGCCGAGGGGTTCACGGGGAGTGACCATGCGAGCACGTAGCCCGTTCGGACTAGGCAAGTGTGACGGGTGTTACTGCCGGTTGTCAACGCCGTCGGCGCAGGAACGGACACCCCGGATGACGAATCTCCCCCGTTCGGCCCGTTTGACAGCACGCTCCGTGCGGAACCCAGCGCTTCTCGCGCGTCCGCGGTGAACCCGGGTCAGTCGTGCGCCGCTCGCCGCCGGCGGACGACCTCGTAGAGCGCGAGCGCGCCCGCGACGCTCACGTTGAGCGACTCCGTGCGGCCGATCATGGGGATCGAGGCGACCACGTCGCAGCGCTGGCGGACGAGGCGCCCGAGCCCCCGGCCCTCGGCGCCCACGACGACCAGCACGGGCCCGTCGACGGGTGGGAGATGGTGGACGTCGACCTCGCCACCCATGTCGAGACCGACCACGAGCACGCCTCGCTCGGTGGCGGTGGCGAGCGCGGCGGGCAGCCCGCCGACGACGGCGAAGCGCAGGTGCTCGACCGCCCCGGCCGCGGCCTTGGTCACGGCGGGCGTGACGTGGACGGCCCGGTGCCGGGGCAGCAGCACGCCGGTGACGCCGGCGCTCTCGGCGGTGCGGAGCAGCGCGCCCAGGTTGCCGGGGTCGGTCACGCCGTCGGCGGCGAGCAGGAACGCGGTGGGGTCGGCGAACAGGTCGTCGACGTCGGTCTCGCGCAGCGCGGCCGCGGTGGCCACCACGCCCTGGTGGCTGTCGGTGCGGGCGATGGCGTCGAGCTTGGCCCGCCCGACCTCGCGGACGGGCACCTGCAGTTGCAGGGCGAGGGTCCGGATGTCGTCGAGGACGTCGGCGTCGCGGCGGTCGGTGGCGACCACGACCTCGCGGACGCGCCGCCGACCGGCGAGCAGGAGCTCGCGGACGGCCTGGCGGCCCTCGACCTGGTCGCCGCCCAGCCCCTCCTTGGCCGGACGTGCACCGCCCCCGCCCGAGCCGACCGCACCGCTGCGCCCCCGGCTGCGCTTGGCCGGGGCCCGTCCGGGCGTCTTCGAGCGCTTCGTGGGCGGCGGGCGCTTCCCGGACTGTTTGCCGGACGGCTTCTTCGGACGGTTGGCCATCAGGACCCTCCGAGCAACAGGGCGGTGGCGAGACAGGCGATCCCCTCGCCCCGGCCGAGTGCGCCGAGGCCCTCCGGGCGCTTGCCCTTGACGGTGACGGGCCCGCCCGCGGCGTCGCTGAGCCGCGCCTGCATGGCGTCGCGGTTCGGCAGGATCCGGGGGCGGTCGCAGACGATCGAGCAGTCGATGTTGGCGAGGGTCCAGCCGGCGGCGGCGACCTCGGCGGCGACGGCGCGCAGCAACTCGATGCTGTCGGCGCCGGCGAGCGCCGGGTCGGTGTCGGGGAAGTGGGACCCGATGTCGCCGAGGCCGGCGGCGCCGAGCATGGCGTCGGCGCAGGCGTGGGCCACGACGTCGGCGTCGGAGTGGCCGACGAGGCCGGGGCCGTCGAAGCGGACGCCGCCGATCACCATCGGCCGGTCGGGGTCGTCGCTCAGCGGGTGGACGTCGTAGCCGAGGCCGACCCGCAGCGCGGGGAGGTCAGCCACCGGGCCGCTCCAGCGCCGCGGCGAGGAGCGCGACGTCGTCGCCGTGCGTGAGCTTGCGGTTCGCGGGCTCGCCGTCCACGACGGCAATGCTGCCACCCGTGCGCTCGACCAACGTGGCGTCGTCGGTGGCGTCGTCGCCGAGGGCGAGCGCGGCCCGCAGCGCGGCGGCCCGGAAGCCCTGGGGCGTCTGGACCGCGACGACCTGGTCGCGGTCGAGCGCACCGTCGGTGCGGTGGCGCAGGGAATCGGTGACGGCCACGCCGGGGACGGCCCCGTCCGCGCCGGCGACCACGGCGGCCCCGACCCGGGCGAACAGTTCGCCGGAGGCCGCCGGTCGGGCGGCGTCGTGGACCAGCACCACGTCGACGTCGTCGGGCACGACGGCCAGACCGCAGCGCACCGACGCCGACCGGGAGTCGCCACCTGCGACCACCGTGACGGCGGCGTCGAGCGAGGCTCGGACGTCGTCGACGTCGCTCGCCGGCACCACGACGACGACGCCGTCGGAGGCGGCCGTGGCCGTGGCGACCGACCAGTCGAGGACCCGGTGTCCGGCGATCTCGAGGTACTGCTTGGCCGGCCCGTCGCCGGCCGAGGAGCCACTCCCCGACCCGCCTGCGGACCCGGCGGCGAACCTCGTGCCCCGCCCGCCCGCGACCACGACGGTCCACACCGTGACGGCACGGCCGTCGGGTCCCACGGCGCCGGTCATCACCCGCACCCTAGGGGGTCGCCTAGATTCGGCCCCGTGGCTGACCGCGACCTGCTCGCGGCCTCCGACCTGTTCAGCGGGTTGACCGAGGCCGAGCTCGACACGATCGTCGCGGCCGCGTCCACCCAGGAGCTGCAGCGGGGCGACATCCTCTTCGCCGAGGGCGACGAGTCCAACGAGCTGTTCCTGGTGGAGGACGGTCGCATCGCCATGACCCAGCGCTCCCAGGACGGGCGCGAGTCGGTCATCGCCCTGATGGAGCGGGGTGAGCTGTTCGGCGAGATGCCGATGTTCGACGGGCTCGGCCGCTCCACCGAGGCCCGGGCGCTCGAGCCGTCGACGGTCACGGTCGTGGGCTACGCCCCGGTCCGCGACCTCTACGAGACCCGCCCCCAGCTGCTGTGGGCCGTGGTCGACATGCTGTCCCGCCGCCTGCGCTCGACCGACGAAGCCCTGGCCGACTCGGTGTTCCTCGACGTCACCGGCCGCACCGCCAAGCGCCTGCTCGAGTTGGCCGGCGACGACGACGAGTTCACGCTCCCGGTCACCCAGGAGGAGCTCGCCGGCATGGTCGGGGCCTCACGCGAGCGGGTGAACAAGGCGATCGCCTCGTTCCTGCGCCTCGGCTGGCTCGACCAGCGCGAGCGCCGCTACCGCATCCTCGACCGCGAGCAGTTGACGAGAAGATCCACCTGACCTGCTCCGTGCGAACGTGGGAGTGCGCGCAGCGGAGCGAGCACACTCCAATAGCTACGAGTAGCGGTCGAGGATGGACGACTCGGCCAGGCGGGCGAGTCCGTCCTTGATCGAGCGGGCGCGGGTCTCGCCCACGCCCTCGACATCGTCGAGATCGTCGATGGTGGCGCGCATGATCTTCTGCAGGGACCCGAAGCGGTCGACGATCGCGTCGACGATGGTCTCGGGCAGCCGCGGGATGCGTGACAGCAGGCGGTAGCCACGGGGCTGGATCGAGGCGTCGAGGTCGAGCACGCCGGGCAGGTGGAGCATCCCGGAGACGGCCCGCAGGTCGAGCAGGTCCTCGGTGCCGAGGTCGGCGAGGCCTTCGAGCGCCTCGTCGAGGTGCCAGCTCCGCTCCTCGTGGAAGTAGTCGCGGATGACCTGACGGCGCTCGTCGTCGACGCCGCCGAGCAGCTCCTCGAGCTGGAGCCGCACGAGGCGGCCGTCGGTGCCGAGCTCGACGATGTCGGCGGTCAGCTCCTCGGCGATGCGGCTCACCATCTCGGTGCGCTGCAGGACCGTCACGACGTCGCGCACGGTGACCAGGTCCTCGACCTCGAGGGCCGAGAGGTTGGCGGAGACGTCGTCGAGGCGGGTGCGGTAACGCTCGAGGGTCTGCAGCGCCTGGTTGGCCCGGTTCAGCAGGATCGGGATCGGCTGCAGCGGGTGCTTCTCGTCGCCGACGTAGACCGCGATGACCTGCTGGTCCTCCGACACGGACACGACGGTGACGTCGATGGAGCGGGCGACCCGCTCGGCCGTGCGGTGCCGGGTGCCGGTCTCGGACGTCGGCACGTTGGGGTTGGGCACGAGGTGGACGTTGGCCCGGGCGATGCGGGTGGCGTCGGGCGCCAGGATGATGGCGCCGTCCATCTTGGCCAGCTCCGACAGGCGCTGCGGGCTGAACGCGGCGTCGAGCAGGAAGCCGCCGGAGCAGATGTTCAACACGTCGGGGCCGTCGCCGACGACGATGAGGGCGCCCATCTCGGCCTGCAGGATGCGGTCCAGGCCCTCGCGCAGCGGAGCGCCCGGCGCCACGAACGCCAGGGCGTCCAGCATCGCAGGGGAGGAACGGGGCGCCACCCTCCCAGCCTAGCCCCCGCCCGGAAGCGGTCCGGGTGGCGGATCGCCGTCAGGATCGCGTCAGGATCCCCCGCCCGCCGATCCGGCGGTGGCGTCGTCGGCGTGGCGGCGACGCCACAGGACGAGCCGGATCGCGAGGAAGAGCACGAGGGCCGTGCCGGCCAGGGCGGCGCCCCCGACCCACGCCCAACGCTCCGTGCGGGTGACGGTGCCGGTCGCCCGCAGGGTCAGCGCCTCGCGCTCGAGCACCGACGGTTGCCACACCGCACCGTTGCTGGCCCGGGTCGGGGCGTTGGAGTCGACCGATCCGGGCAGGCGTACGGCGACCTGCACCGAGATCAGCTCGTCGATCGCAGCACCGAGGCGCTCCTCGATGAGTTCGAGCGGCTCGGCGTCGAGCGCCTCGGCCAGTTCGGGGTCGGCGGTGACGTCGTCGAGGCCGGCCGTGAAGTCGACCGTACCCTCGAACCTGTACGTCGTCTCCGCGAAGGCGTCGTCGCGCACGACGGCGAAGTCCCGGAACGGCCCGTCGGGACCGGCGACCTCGGCGACGAGCAGCGCGAGCTCCTCGGGCCGGCCGAAGGCGTGGCGGGCCCGGATCCAGGTGTCGCCGTCGGCCTCCTCGGCGGGGCCGGTGACGACCCAACCCGCCGCGACGAGGTCGTCGACGGCCAGGTCGTCGGCGAGATCGGGGCGCCGCTCGATGGCCTCGTCGTCCAGCGCGACCGCGAACTCGACCACGCCCGAGCCGTCCTCCTCGACGGTGAGGTTGAGCTCGGCGCGCAGGCGGCAGCCGGTCGTGAGCAGCACCGAGGCCGCGAGCAGGAGCAGGCCGAGCCGGCGCGGGACGCGCGGCGGGGTCGTGCGCACTACGTCGTCTTGACGATGAGCAGACTCGTCGGCAGGTGGTGCGACAGCTTGTTGGGCACCGCGCCGAGCCGCAGGAAGCGCGTCACGCCCGTCATGCCCTTGTTGCCGACGACGACCAGGTCGTACCCGCCGGCGCGAGCGGTGTCGATCAGCGCCGAGACGGGATCGTCCTCGACGACGGCGGTGTCGATCGTGACGCCCGAGCCGGCGTGGGCCGCGGCGGCGACGTCGACCACGCCCTGGGCCTTGGCGCCCTTGCCGGCGGTCATGATGGTGAGACGGGCGCCGACGTCGCCCGCGACCTCGACCGCACGGGCCACGGCCCGGGCGGCGGTGTCGGAGCCATCGGTGCCGACGAGGATGCGCTCGTACACGGAGCGCACCCTATTCGCCCATAGCCTGTCGCCATGGCCGTGGAGCCCCTCGCCGCGATCCGCGACATCGCCCTCGCCTTCCCCGAGGCGGCGGAGAAGGAGACGTGGGGTCACCCCACGTTCCGGGTGCGCGACAAGATCTTCGTGACCCACGGCGTCGACGACGACGGCCACGAGGTCGTGACCATGAAGGCCGCCCCGGGCGAGCAGGAGAGCCTCCTCGCCGAGGGCGAGCCGTTCTTCTTCCCGAAGTACGTCGGGGCGAAGGGCTGGATCGGGGTCCGGGTCGGTCCCGACACCGACTGGCGCTCGATCGCCGAGCTCGTCGTCGACAGCTACCGCGAGATCGCGCCGCGGTCCCTGTCGGCCGGGATCGGCCTGCGCCCGGCGGGCCAGACGCGCTCGGCTCGTGCCGTCGTGAGCGTCGGCAACATCATCGGCGAGCTGATCGAGGGCAAGCCGCCGAAGGACCAGCAGGTGGCCGAGGACGTGCAGGACGACACCGACGACGGCGGCGGCCCCAAGCTCGACTTCGACCCCGACGACCCGGCGCAGAGCTCGATCGAACTCTGACGCCGCGCTCAGGGTCTGCGGCTTCGCCGCAGCCGTGTCGGCTGCTCGCAACCAACCCGAAGGGTTGGCGCGCTCCCGACGCCGACGGCGCTCAGGGTCTGCGGCTTCGCCGCAGCCGTGTCGGCTGCTCGGGCTCAGTCGGTCCCGGCGGTCTCGAGTTCCTCGACCGGCGTGGGCACGAAGCCCTCCGCCGACCGGAAGACGATGACGTCCTCGTCGGTCTCGGGGTCGTGCTCGACGTCGACCGTCACGATCTCGCCGGCGCGGAACTCCTTGTAGAGCAGGCGCTCCGACAGCGGGTCCTCGACGTAGCGTTGGATCGCCCGGCGCAGCGGTCGGGCACCGAGGGTCGGGTCGTAGCCCCGGTCGGCGACGAAGAGCTTGGCGGCCTGGGTGAGCTCGATGCCCATGCCCTGGCCCTCCATCTGCACCGCGAGCTTGGCGATGAACAGGTCGACGATCTGGATGACCTCGTCCTTGCTCAGCTCGTGGAAGACGATCGTCTCGTCGATGCGGTTGAGGAACTCGGGCCGGAAGTGGGCCTTCAGCGCGTCGTTGACCTTCTCCTTCATCTTCTCGTAGGAGATGGCCTCGTCGGACTTGCCGAAGCCGACGTTGGTCTTGCGCAGGTCGGCGGTGCCCAGGTTCGACGTCATGATCAGCACGGTGTTGCGGAAGTCGACCGAGCGACCCTGGGCGTCGGTGAGACGCCCCTCCTCCAGGATCTGGAGCAGCGTGTTGAACACGTCCTGGTGGGCCTTCTCGACCTCGTCGAAGAGCACGACGGAGAACGGCTTGCGGCGGACGGCCTCGGTGAGCTGGCCGCCCTCCTCGTAGCCCACGTAGCCCGGGGGCGAGCCGACGAGGCGGCTCACCGTGTGCTTCTCCATGTACTCCGACATGTCGAGGCTGATCATCGCCTGCTCGTCACCGAACAGGAACTCGGCGAGCGTCTTGGCGAGCTCGGTCTTGCCGACGCCGGACGGGCCGAGGAAGATGAACGACCCGCTGGGGCGCTTGGGGTCCTTGAGGCCGGCGCGGGTGCGCCGGATCGCCTGGCTGACCGCCTTGATGGCGTCCTCCTGGCCGATGACCCGCTTGTGGAGCTCGTCCTCCATGCGCAGGAGCTTCTGGGTCTCCTCCTCGGTGAGCTTGTAGACGGGGATGCCGGTCCACACCGAGAGCACCTCGGCGACGGCTTCCTCGTCCACCTCGTCGAAGAGGTCGACGCCGGAGTCCTTGATCTCCTGCTCCTTGGCCTCCTTGGCCTCGAGCAGCTCCTTCTCCTTGTCGCGGAGGCGGCCGGCCTCCTCGAAGTCCTGACGCTCGACCGCGGCCTTCTTCTGCTCGACCACGCCGGCCAGCTCGTTCTCGAGCTCCTTGTAGTCGGGCGGGGTCTGCATGCGCTTGATGCGCAGGCGGGAGCCGGCCTCGTCGATCAGGTCGATGGCCTTGTCGGGGAGATGGCGGTCGGAGATGTAGCGGTCGGCCAGGTTCGCGGCCGCCACGAGGGCCTGGTCGGTGATCGTGACCCGGTGGTGGGTCTCGTACCGGTCGCGCAGGCCCTTGAGGATCTCGATCGTGTGGGCGACCGTGGGCTCCTCGACGATGATCTTCTGGAAGCGCCGCTCGAGGGCGGCGTCCTTCTCGAGGTGCTTGCGGTACTCGTCGAGCGTGGTGGCGCCGATGGTCTGCAACTCGCCGCGGGCCAGCATCGGCTTGAGGATGCTGGCGGCATCGATCGCGCCCTCGGCGGCGCCGGCGCCGACGAGCGTGTGCAGCTCGTCGATGAACAGGATGATGTCGCCGCGGGTGCGGATCTCCTTGAGCACCTTCTTCAGGCGCTCCTCGAAGTCGCCGCGGTAGCGAGACCCGGCCACGAGAGCGCCGAGGTCGAGCGTGTACAGCTGCTTGTTGTGCAGCGTCTCGGGCACGTCGTCGGCGACGATCTTCTGGGCGAGGCCCTCGACGATCGCGGTCTTGCCGACGCCGGGCTCGCCGACGAGCACCGGGTTGTTCTTGGTGCGGCGCGACAGCACCTGCATGACCCGCTCGATCTCGCGGGAGCGACCGATGACCGGGTCGACCTCCTTGTCGCGGGCGAGCTGGGTGAGGTTGCGGCCGAACTGGTCGAGCACGAGGGAGCCGGACGGCGTGCCCTCGGCCGGGCCGCCGGCGGTCACCTGCTCCTTGCCCTGGTAGCCGGAGAGCAGCTGCAGCACCTGCTGGCGCACGAGCGACCCCGACGGGGTGTCGCCCGCCTGGCTGCCCGCGGCGGCCCCGGCCTTCTCGGGCGAGCCCGAGCCGGAGGCGCTGCCGCCGCCCGAGCCCTGGTAGCCGGAGAGCAGCTGGATGACCTGCTGGCGGACCCGGGACAGGTCGGCGCCGAGCTTGACGAGCACCTGGGCGGCGACGCCCTCGCCCTCGCGGATCAGTCCGAGGAGGATGTGCTCGGTCCCGATGTAGTTGTGGCCGAGCTGCAGGGCCTCGCGCAGGCTGAGCTCGAGGACCTTCTTGGCCCGGGGGGTGAAGGGGATGTGGCCCGACGGCGACGAGCCGCCCTGGCCGATGATCTCCTCGACCTGGCTGCGCACGGCCTCGAGGCTGATGCCGAGCGACTCGAGGGCCTTGGCGGCCACGCCCTCGCCCTCGTGGATGAGACCGAGGAGGATGTGCTCGGTCCCGATGTAGTTGTGGTTGAGGAGCCGTGCCTCCTCCTGCGCGAGTACGACCACTCGGCGGGCACGGTCGGTGAAGCGTTCGAACAAGACTCTGTTCCCTCCCGGAGCGGGGTCGGGGGCGGTCCGGTCCGCCTTCGGCGACCGGACGGTGACGGCCATCCTATCCGTGGTCCCGGAGGGTTCACCCTGCGGAGCCGGGCCGATCCGCCCGGTGCGATCGGTCCGGGCGACCTGCCCGGGCGATCTGTCCGGTGCGGCGGTGTCCCGGTAGCCTCGGGGACCGCCATGGCCACCGATCTGCGTGGGATCCCGGGGGCCGGTGGACGCGGCGGTCGTCGCCGCCGTCGCTCCGGCTCCGCCAGCCGCCGGCAGTACCGCCCGGCGCTGCTCGGCGACCCCCGGCGCGGCTCGTCCCTCGGCCCGGCGTCCCTCGGCGAGCGGCTCAACCCGTTCCGCGCCCGGGCCCCCAAGGCGTGGTCGCCCCGCCGCCAACCCCGCCGCATCCCGTGGTCGAGCATCCTCATCGCCATCGGGTTCGTCGCCCTCGGCGCCTTCATCTGGCGCGAGTTCTGGTCGGCCACCCGGGTCGACGTGCGGGTCGACGGCCTCGAGCGCGGCGCGCAGCTCACGCTGGCCGAGGCGAGCGACCTCGACGTACGCATCGAGGTCGCCCAGATCGACCTCGACGCCGGCATCGTCCCGACCCTGTTCTTCGACGGCTTCCCCGCCGACGAGGCGACCTACGAGGTCGACGACGGCGGCGTGCGCTGGACCCCGCCGCCGCTGCAGGAGGGCCCGCACCAGCTCGCGATGTCGATCGGGCGACCCCTGCTCGACGACGCCGAGTTCGAGTGGGACTTCCTCGTCGACGCCACCCCGCCGGTGATCGACGTCGTCTCGCCCCAGCCCGCCGTCCCGATCTGCACCCCGGTGCAGATCGAGGGCCGCATCGAGACCGGCCTCGCGAGCGTGACCGTCGACGGCGAGCCGATCGAAGTCGCCGAGGACGGCTCCTTCGCGCTCGCCTTCGAGCACCCGCCCACCCGGCCGATCGTGATCCAGGCCGAGGACGTCGCCGGCAACCGCGCCGCCGCCGAGATCGTGCAGCCCGTCGAGTATCCGTCCACGCAGGGCATCCACGTCACCGCGGCGGCCTGGGGCTACGAACCGCTCCGCACCCACGTCCTCGAGATGGTCGACGCCGGCAAGGTCTCCGCCGTCGAGCTCGACATCAAGGACGAGGGCGGGATCGTCGGCTACGACACCGACGTCGAGCTCGCCCACACCATCGACGCCGTGCGCGAGCAGTACGTCCTCGCGGACGCCGTCGAGTTGCTGAAGTCCAAGGGCGTGCGCGTCATCGGGCGCATCGTCGCCTTCCGCGACGGACCGCTGGCCCGCTGGGCCGTCGAGAACGACCGGATGGACATGGTCATCCAGGACGACGAGGGTGGTCTGCTGTCCAAGTACGGCGGCTTCACGTCCGTGGCCAACGCCGACGTCCGCCGGTACAACATCGACCTGGCGCTCGAGGCCGTGGACCGGGGCGTCGACGAGATCCTGTGGGACTACGTCCGCCGTCCCGAGGGCGACCTCGACGGCATGGTCTTCCCGGGCATGCAGATCGCCGAGGGCCAGAGCGAGGCCCAGGCGGTCAACGACAACGTCGTGTCGTTCCTCGCCGAGGCGGCCGTCCCGCTGCGCGAGCGCTGCGTCTACCAGGGCGCGTCGCTGTTCGGCATCGCCGCCCGCAACCCCGACGCCATCGGCCAGCCCGTCCCCGCCATCGCCCGCCACGTCGACTACATCGCGCCGATGCTCTACCCGTCCCACTGGGTCCGCGGCGAGTACCGGGTCGATCACCCCAACGCCCAGCCGTACGAGATCATCGAGCGCTCGCTGTCCGACTTCCAGCGCAAGGCCGTCGGGTCGGGCGTCGCCTTCAACCTGTGGGTCCAGGACTTCTCGATCGGCATCCCGTACGGGCCGGAGGAGGTCCGGGCCCAGATCGACGCCGCTCGCGACCTCGGCGTCGACAACTGGCTGCTGTGGAACGCCACCGTGCGGTACACGCCGGAGGCGATCACGCCCGACATCGTCGACCTGCCCGGCGAGTCCTGACCCGCCGCAGCGTCCGGGCGGTCGGCGCTCGTGAATGACGGCACGAGCACCACCGCCGGTAGCCTCGCCCCATGCCGAACCCGTTGCTCACCTTCCCCGGGATCGACGGGCACCTCGCTGCGGTGGACGCCAGGCTGCTCGAGGCGGTCACGACCGACGACGACCAGCTCACCGAGATGACCTCGCACCTCATCCGGGCCGGCGGCAAGCGGCTGCGGCCGCTGATGAGCGTGCTGGCCGCGGCCACCGGCGATCCCGGCACCGGGACCGGCGTCACCCCCGAGGTGATCGACGGCGGCGTCGCCGTCGAGCTCGTGCAGGTCGGCTCGCTCTACCACGACGACGTCATCGACGAGGCCGAGACCCGGCGCGGCGTCGAGTCGGTCAACGCCCGCTGGAACAACCTCACCGCCATCCTCTCGGGCGACTTCCTGCTCGCCAAGGCCTCCGAGATCGCGGCGTCGCTCGGCACCGAGGTCGCCGGGCTGCTCGCCCGCACGATCGGGCGGCTGTGCGAGGGCGAGATCGTCGAGTTGCGCTACGCCTTCTCCGCCGACCGGCCCGAGGACGCCTACTTCACGGCGATCGAGGGCAAGACGGCGTCGCTCTACGCGACGGCGTCCCGGATCGGCGGGATCGTCGCCGAGCTCCCCCGCCCCCAGGTCGACGCCCTCACCGACTACGGCCTCGCGTTCGGCATGGCGTTCCAGCTCGTCGACGACGTGCTCGACCTCGTGTCGACCGAGGAGGAGCTGGGCAAGCCCGCCGCCCACGACCTGACCGAGGGCGTCTACAACCTGCCCGTGCTCCGAGCGCTGCGCACCGACGCCGGCGCCGAACTCCGGGCACTGCTCGGCCGCCCGATCGAGGGCGCCGAGCGCGAGCGGGCCCGGTGCCTCGTGCTCGAGTGCGGCGGCGTCACCGAGACGATCGCCGAGGCCGAGCGCTACGTCGGCCGGGCCAAGGATGCCCTCGCCTCGGTGCCGCCCTCGGAGGCCACGACCACGCTGGCCGCCGGCGCCGACCACCTGCTCACGATGGTGACCGCGGCCGCCGGATAGGCGGCGGACCGGGTCGCGGCGCCGTTCGGGGTCAGTCGACCTCGGGCTTGAGCGTGGGGAAGAGCACGACGTCGCGGATCGACGGCGTGTCGGTCAGCAGCATGACCAGCCGGTCCATGCCGATGCCGAGACCGCCCGTCGGGGGCAGGCCGTACTCCATGGCGCGCAGGTAGTCCTCGTCGAGGGGCATGGCCTCGTCGTCGCCCGCGGCGTGCTGGCGGGCCTGGTCGGCGAAGCGCTCGCGCTGGACGTCGGGGTCGACGAGCTCGGAGAACGCGTTGCACAGCTCTCGGCCGGCGACGATGGCCTCGAAACGCTCGGTGACGCCCGGCTTCTCGCGGTGCGACCGGGAGAGCGGCGACACCTCCTCGGGGTACTCGGTGACGAAGATCGGGCCCCACAGGGCGGCCTCGGTCGTTTT
>JBHIXO010000057.1:0-15469 GCA_041984725.1 Acidimicrobiales bacterium
GGCCAGGGCGAGCGGTCGCTCACGCTCCGCTGAGTCGCCTGCGACGGGGACGGGTCATCGGCGCGACAACCCGACCGGTCGCCCGGAGCCGGCGACGACCCCAGCACGCCTCCACCTCCGGACGTCGAACCCCCACCGGTCGCCCGGAGCCGGCGACGACCCCGGCACGTCTCCACCTCCGGACGTTCGGCTCTCGGGCCGCCGGCGCGCCGGGCCCGCCGACGCCAGGACGGGGTCAGCCGTCGTAGCCGCCGTCGCGTTCGGACCCTGGTTCGACGTCGACGGCGGGGCGGGCGGCGATCTTGCCGAGGACGGCGTCGATCACGCCGAGGTGGCCGTCGGCGTCGGCGTACTGGCTGCGGAGGTCGCCGAGGTAGGCCATCAGCCGCTGCAGGCGACCGGCGAGCTGGCGGGCGAGCTCGAGCGCGACCTCGGGGTGGTCGGCGAAGAAGACCTCGGGGTCGCCGATCAGCCGCACGGTGGCGGGCGTCGTGGCGACGACGGTGGCGGTGCGATCGGCGCCGAGCAGGGCACCGATCTCGCCGACGAAGGCGCCCGGGATCGTGATGTCGCTGATCGGCTGGCCGCCCAGCTCGACCCGCAGCGTGCCCTCGACGAGGACGGCGACGTCGGCCTGGCCGACGTCGCCCCGCTCGAAGAGATGCTCCCCCGTTGCGAGCCGGCGTTCCGGGAGCGACGCCGTCAGCTCCAGGACGTCGCCGCGCCCGCTCACGGGTTCAGGCCTGTGCTGCGGCTGCCATGTCGGACTTGGCGTCGTCGAGCTCGCGCAGCGCCTTCGTGATGTCCGACTGGTACTTGAGCAGGATGTTGATCGTGTCGCGTGCGGTGGCGGCGTCGATCTGGGAGATGCCGAGCAGCAGCAACGTCCGGGCCCAGTCGAGGGTCTCGGAGACCGACGGGCTCTTCTTCAGCTCGAGGTTGCGGATCGAGCGGACGATCCGGGCGACCTGGTCGGCGAGCGACTCGGTGATGTCGGGGACCTTGGTGAGCACGATCTCCTTCTCGCGCTCGAGGTCGGGGTAGTCGACGTGCAGGTAGAGGCAGCGGCGCTTCAGGGCCTCGGACAGCTCGCGGGTGTTGTTGGAGGTGAGGAACACCAGCGGGATCTGCTTGGCCTCGATCGTGCCGAGCTCGGGGATGGAGACCGTGTAGTCGGAGAGGATCTCGAGCAGGAGCGCCTCGGTCTCGACCTCGACCCGGTCGACCTCGTCGATCAGCAGCACGACGGGGTCGTCGGCGCTGATGGCCTCGAGGAGCGGGCGGGTCAGGAGGAACTCGTCGGAGAAGATGTCGCCCGAGAGGTCGTCCCAGCCCTCGACGTCGGCCTCACCGTCACGCTTCTGGGCGCCCTCGGCCTGGATGCGGAGCAACTGCTTCTTGTAGTTCCACTCGTACAGCGCCTTGGACTCGTCGAGGCCCTCGTAGCACTGGAGCCGGATGAGGCGGGCGCCGGCCATCTCGGCGACCGACTTGGCGAGCTGGGTCTTGCCGGTCCCGGCCGGGCCCTCGACGAGGATCGGCTTCCCGAGGCGGTCGGCGAGGTAGACGATGCCGGCGATGCCCTCGTCGGAGAGGTAGTCGACCTTCTTCAGCGCCTCGCGGACGGCGGGCACGGACTCGAAACGGGGATCGGCCATCCCCCCACCGTATCGGTCGACTTGACCGGGCGGTCAACTCGGTTGCCCCGCGGGCGAGCGGGCCCGGCGGACGAGTGGGTCAGGGGCCCGGTGCGGGGGCGACGGTGACCGTGAACATCGCCGACCAGCCCGATGCGTAGGGGTGCGGGCACCCGTCGGGCAGTTGCGCGTTGGTGGCGCCGTCGACCTGGACGGTGTGGTCGCCCGGCTCGGTGAACGTGACCGAGTGCTCGTAGGTGGTGCTCCCGGAGACCGGGGCGGGCGTGGCGTGGGGTCCGTGGCGCTCGCAGGAGCCGACGACCGGCTCGCACGAACCCAGTTCGATCGTGCCCGGGTCGGAGTCGGACCAGGCGGCGCACGCACCGTCACCGTCGTGGCCGTCGGGGTCGGTCACCACGACCCGGAAGGTCACCGGCTCGCCGACCACGGCGGTGGCCGGCCCGTCGACGGTGGTGGTCGGGGCCTGGTCGTCCGGCGGTGGCGACCACTCGAGGGGCCCGCACGCCGGGTCGGTCGAACCCTGGCACGGCGGCGCCGTCGTGGTCGTCGTCGAGACCGGCGCGGCGGTGGTGGGCGGCGTCGTCGCGACCGGCCGGGTGGGGGCGGGTGCCGTCGCGGTGGTGGGCGGGGGTGCGATCGTCGTGGCGGGTGCGGTGGTGGCCGGTGCGACCGTGGTGGTCGTGGCGTCGGGCGCGGACGTGGTGGTGGTCCGCGGCCGGGTCGTGGTCGTGGTGACCGCGGGTTCGCGTTCCTCGACGTCGCCGAGGACGGTGGGGTCCGGCTCCGCGGACTCGTCGCCCGATCCCCCGCCGCAGGCGATCCCGAGACCGGCGGCGCCGAGCAGCATCACGGCGGCCCGCGTCCTCCACTGGTTCCCCGTTCGCCGCACGTGCGCCCTCTGCCCGATCTTCCGTCTCTGCTGCTGCGCAGCGTACGGGAAGTTCACGGAGGGTGTGAATCACCCAGGGGGGTCAATCGGGCGGGTCCGATCGGGTCATGGTGTGCATGGCCCTCGATCGCTTCGCTTCGTCCCGTTCTCTTCGTCAGGGATTCCGTTCAGCCCGTGCGGGCCTTCTTCGCCGCGGCCCGCAGCTTCGACTTCATCGACGAGGCGATGTCGCGGAGCCGGCCGGGGTCGTCCTCGCGGTTCTGGGTGATGAGGGTCTCAAGGGACGCAGCCTCGTCGGGTTGGAGCCCGACGGCGACGGCCTCGCCCCGGGCGACGGCCTGCTGGGCCTCGCCGGGGAGGCCGGGTCCGGCGTCCTCGATCGCGTCGATCGCGTCGTCGAGCAGGTCCTCGTCGGCGGTGCCGGGACGGTCGGCGACCAGGTCGAGGAGCTCCTCGGCGACGTCGCGCTCGAGGTAGACGACCCGTTGCTCGGGGGTGGTCATGGGTTCCCTTCGGTCGTTGCGGGATGCAGTGGCGGGATTCCGCCTGTGGAGCGGTGACGCCCGTCGCCCCGCTCCGTTCCTCCCTACCTCACCGACCCGGACACCGAAACCGCGTCAGCCGCGGACCTGCCCGGTCCCGCGCACCACGAACTTCTCGGTCGTGAGCTGGCGCAGGCCCATCGGGCCACGGGCGTGGAGCTTCTGGGTCGAGATCCCGATCTCGGCGCCGAAGCCGAACTCCTCGCCGTCGACGAAGCGGGTCGAGGCGTTCACGACGACGGCGGCGGCGTCGACCTCGGTGGTGAAGCGGTCGGCGGCGGCGAGATCGCCGGTGACGATGGCCTCGGAGTGCCCCGAACCGTGCCGGGCGATGTGCTCGATCGCGTCGTCGAGGCTGTCGACCACGGCGATGGCCAGCTTCAGGTCGAGGAACTCGGTGTCCCAGTCGTCGGCGGTGGCCGGCGCGATCGACGACGCCCAGCCCTGGACGCGCTCGTCGCCGAGCAGTTCGACGTCCTCGAGCGCGGCCACGAGCCGGGGCAGGAAGGTCGAGGCGACGGCGGCGTGGACGAGCAGCTTCTCGGCGGCGTTGCAGACCCCGGGTCGTTGCGTCTTGGCGTTCACGACGATGTCGAGGGCCATGTCGAGATCGGCGGAGGCGTCGACGTAGACGTGGCAGTTGCCGTCGCCGTCGATCACGTAGGGGACGGTGGCGTTGTCGAGGATGCTCTGGATCAGCGACCGCCCGCCGCGCGGGATCAGGCAGTCGACGTGGTCGCGCAGCTGCATGAACTCGACGGCGGCCTCGCGGCTCACGTCGTCGACGAGCACCAGCGCGTCCATCGGCAGGCCGGCCTTCTCGAGCCCGGCGCGCAGAGCGGCGGCGATCGCCTGGTTGGACTCGATCGCGGCCGACGAGCCCCGGAGGAACGCGGTGTTGCCGGACTTCAGGCAGAGCCCGAACGCGTCGCTGGTCACGTTCGGACGCGACTCGTAGATGATGGCCACGACCCCGAGCGGCACCCGGACCCGGTTGATGCGCAGTCCGTTCGGGCGGGTCCAACCCTCGGACACCTCGCCGACCGGGTCGGGCAGCGCGGCGACCTGGCGCAGGCCGTTGGCCATGGCCTCGATCCGGGCCGGCGACAGACGCAGGCGGTCGAGCAGGGCCGGCGCCATGCCCGCGGCCTCCTCGCGATCGACGTCGACCCGGTTGGCGGCCAGGACCGCCTCGGTCTCGGCGACCAGCAGGTCGGCGGCGGCGAGGAGGGCCGCGTTCTTCACGTCGGTCGACGCGGTGGCGAGCCGCCGTGCGGCTGCCTTCGCCCGCGCCCCGAGCTCCACCATGGGGGTTCCGGGCATGGGACGAGTCTAGGGGTGGCCGGTGGCGGGGCCCGAGTGCCGGAGCGGGCGGGGGGAATCGGGCAGACTCTCCCCGATGGTGCCCGATCGAGCGCTCGACGAGGCGGTGACCGCGTTCGCCGAGGCCCTCGGACCCCGGGTGGCTGAGCTGGCGACGACGGTCGACGGCATCGACGGCGAGCAGCTGCGGGCCGACGTGCAGGTCGAGGCGTACAACCTGGCCGCCGGCTTCATCGACTGCGACGGGCTCCACACCGACGCCGAGCTGTGGGCGTTCATCGCCGCGTTCGGTCCCCGGTTCGGGGGCAGCCTGGCCAAGGCGACGCCGGCCGACGTGCGCTCGGCCCGCCTCGTCGCCGGCCGGCGGACGTTCCTCGAGGAGCCATCGGACCTCGCCGAGGTGCTGCTGACGGCCGACGCCCGCGACGGCACCGACCTCGCCAGCCTCTACTACGACCGTGCGCTCGCCATCGCGTTCTGCGTGGCGAGCCTCGACCAGCTCGCCAGCCCGGTCGAGCTCGCGACGATCGAGTCGTTCCGCGGGCGCCTCCTCGACCGCATCGCCGCGGCGCGGGGGGTGGGCCGCAAGCAGGCTGCCCACGACGTGGGTGCCCCGCCGGCGGCATCGGACGAGGGCGAGGACGACGCCGTCGACGAACTGCCCCCGGCCCGACCGGTCGAGGAGGTGCTCGCCGAGCTCGACGAGCTGATCGGCCTCGACGTCGTGAAGGCCGAGGTGCACCGGGTCGCCGACCTCACCCGGGTCCAGCTGCTGCGCGAGGAGCGTGGCCTCCCCGTCGTGAAGCAGTCGCGGCACCTCGTGTTCTCCGGCAACCCGGGCACGGGCAAGACGACCGTGGCTCGCCTGCTGTCGGAGATCTACCGGTCGCTCGGCGTCGTCGAGCGGGGCCACCTGGTGGAGGTCGACCGGTCGGGGCTGGTCGCCGGCTTCGTCGGCCAGACCGCGACGAAGGTGACCGAGGTGTTCGACCGCGCCGACGGCGGCCTGCTCCTGATCGACGAGGCCTACTCGCTCGTGCGGGGCAGCGAGTCCGACTTCGGCCGCGAGGCGATCGACACGATCGTGAAGCTGGTCGAGGACCGGCGCGACCGGATCGTCGTCGTGATGGCCGGCTACCCCGACGAGATGGACCAGCTCGTGAACGCCAACCCGGGCCTGCGGTCGCGCTTCCCGAAGATGATCCACTTCCCGGACTACTCGACCGACGAGCTGCTGGCCATCTTCGCCATGCGGTGCGAGCACGGGGGCTACCGCGCCGACGAGGCCGCCGTCGAGGCCGTGCGCGCCCACCTCGACGCCGCACCCCGCGACAAGGGCTTCGGCAACGGGCGCCTCGCCCGCAACATCTTCGAGGAGGCCGTGACCCGGCAGGCGTCACGCATCGTCGACATCGACGACCCCACCGACGACGAGCTCACCACGCTCCTCCCCGAGGACATCCCGCCGTACGTCGCCGACGGCGCCCCGGCCGTGGAGAACGCCGCGGGGTGAAGCGGGTCGGGGCGCTGGTCGGCGCGGTCGCGCTCGTCGTGGCCGCCGTCGTGCTGCGCGCCGTGGTGTTCGGTGACGACGACGGCTCGGACTCCCCCGGCGACGACGGCGGCAGCCGGGCGGGCGGTCTCGTGTGCGCCACCGATCTGGCCGACGTGTGCCGCGCCGCCGGCGGCGACGTCGCCACCGCCCGGGCCGGCACGACCGCCGACGCCCTGATCGCGGCGACCGAGGTCGACGCCCTCGACGGCGACGCCTGGATCGTGCCGGCCGCCTGGGCCCGGCTGGTCGTCGCCGAGCGCGCCCGACTCGGCCGCGCCCCGCTCTTCGAGATCGGCGATCCGCTGGCGTCCAGCCCCGTGGTCCTCGCGCTCTGGGCCGACCGGGCCGACGAGCTCGCAGGCCGCTGTGCGACGGTCGACTGGCGCTGCCTCGCCGAGCAGGACGGCGTCGCCCTCGCCGGCGGCGACCGGGTCCAGGGCGGCATGCCCGACGTCGACACCGGCGGCGGGCTCGTCGTCGCCGCCGCCCAGGCCGCCGACCTCCTCGACCGCACCGACTACGCCGCCAACGACTTCGACGGCACGTTCCGCTCGCTGGCCGGCCGGCTCGCCGCCGGGCAGGCCGCCGACCCGCTGACCCGGATGCGGGGGCGGGGCCCGGGCGAGCTCACCGGCGCCGGCGTCCTCGCCGTCGACGCCCGCAACCTGGCGAGCACCTTCGGCACGATCGAGCCGTACCCGACCGACGTCCGCGTCGACGTGGTCGCACTGGTCCCGGCCGGTCGAGGGTTCGGCGGCGACGCTCGACGGGCGCTGGTCGAGGCGTTCCGCGACGCGGGCTGGTCCGAGCCGCCCGATGCGCCGGACGGCCTCCCGACCGGAGGCGTCCTGGCCGCGATCCGTACCGTGTGGAACCAGAGCTGAGGCTGGAGGTCCGAACAGCGTGAACGACACGACGCACCGCCGTCCGGTGCGGGTGGGGTGGGCGATGCTGGCGCTGGCCGGCCTGCTCGCCGCCGCCTGCTCCGGGAACGAGAGCGATCTCGGCATCGACGACGACGGCGGCATCACCGTCGACCGCGACGACTGCGTGGTCGTCGACGCCGCCGTGTCGTCCGAGAAGATCGAGCTGCTCACCGAGCTGGCGAACGACTTCAACCGCTCCGACCTCGCCGAGACCGACGACGGGCAGTGCATCGGCGTCGTCGTGCAGTCGAAGGCGTCGGGCGGCGCCGCCCAGCTCCTCGACCGGGGCTGGGACGAGGACACCGAGGGTCCCCGCCCGGTGATCTGGTCCCCCGCGTCCGGCGCGTGGCAGGCGGTGCTCAACCAACGCTACGAGTCGTCGGGTCGCACGCCGATCGCCAACGAGGCCACGCCGTTCATGCTCACGCCGCTCGTGATCGCCATGCCCCGACCGATGGCCGAGGCGCTCGGCTGGCCGGACGAGGCGCTCGGCTGGACCGACATCCTCGAGCTGGCCCGCTCGCAGCAGGGATGGGCCGAGTTCGGGCACCCCGAGTGGGGCCCCTTCCGCCTCGGCAAGACGAACCCGAACTTCTCGACCTCCGGGCTCTCGGCGCTGATCGCCCAGACCTACGCCGCGGCCGGCAAGTCGGCGGGGCTGTCGGCCGAGGACCTCCGCCAGCCCGAGGTCATCCAGTACGGCACCGACGTCGAGTCCGCCGTCGTGCACTACGGCGACACCACCCTCACGTTCCTCAACAACTGGTACCGGGCCGACCAGCGCGGCAACCCGTACACCTACGTGTCGGCGGCGGCCGTCGAGGAGAAGTCGGTCATCGACTACAACACCGGTAACCCGGACGGCGTGCTGTCCCAGGGCGAACAGCCCCGGCCGCCTCGCGTGCCGCTCGTGGCCATCTACCCCGAGGAGGGCACGCTCTACTCGGACAACCCGCTGATGATCCTCGACGCCGAGTGGGTCGACGACGACGAGAAGGCCGCCGCCCGCAAGTTCGTCGAGTTCGTCCAGCGGCCCGAGAACCAGGAGAAGGTCCTGCGCTTCGGCTTCCGCCCGGGCAACCCCGACGTCGCGGTGACCTCCCCGATCGACGCCGCCAACGGACTCGACCCCACCCAGCCCCAGACCCTGCTCGACGTGCCCGCGCCCGACGTGACCGTGCAGGTCCTCGACGCCTGGTCGCAGCAGCGCAAGGCGGCGCGGGTCACCCTCGTCATCGACGTGTCGGGCTCGATGGGCGAGGTCGGCGACCCCGACACCGGCGAGACCAAGCTCGACCTGGCCAAGCGGGCCGCCGTCGACGCGCTCGACGAGTTCAAGGACGACGACCAGGTCGGCCTGCGCATCTTCACGACCGACCTCGGCCCCGACGGCGAGACGTTCCTCGACGTCGTCGGCGTGGCCCGGGTGGGCGACGTGCGCGAGTCGCTGGCGACCGAGATCCGCAACCTCTTCCCGCTGAACGGGACGCCGCTCTACGACGTCACGCGCACCACGTACGCCGAGCTCGATGCCGGCTACGACCCGGCCCGGATCAACGCCATGGTCGTGCTGACCGACGGCATGAACGACGACGGCAACACCACCGATGACAACCGCCAGCTCGACGACCTGCTGACCGCCCTGCGCTCCGGTGCCGAGGGGGCGACGAGCAAGCCCGTGCGCGTGTTCCCGATCGCCTACGGGGCCGACGCCGACCTCGGGGTCCTCGGCCAGATCGCCGAGGCGTCCAACGGCGCCGTCTACGACGCCAGCGACCCCCGCTCGATCGCCAAGGTGTTCACGGCGGTGGTCAGCAACTTCTGACGGGCTCGGGGCAACCGCTCGGTGGCGCGCCCGTCCAATAGCGTTCCCGCCGTGGCGAAGCTCTCGTTCAAGGACCGGTTGCTGACGCCGCCGGTGGCCGAGGCCATGCTGTCGCCATCGGGGATCCTGCTGGCGGGCGCCGGCGCCGCGGTCGTCATCGCCACCGGCCTGCCGCTCGTCGCCGCGCCGGTCGCCGCCGTGGGCGCCTGGGCGGCCCGGGTGTTCGCCGCCATGCCGAAGAACGCACCGACCGAGCGCATCGACCCCTTCGCCCTGCCCGAGCCGTGGCGCGGGTCCGTGGTCGAGGCGCTCAAGGCCCAGGTCCGCTACCGCCAGACCGTCGAGGCCGCCGAGAAGGGCCCGATCCGCAAGCGGCTGGAGTCGATCGGCGAGCGCATCGACGACGGCATCCAGGAGGCGTGGCGCATCGCTCGGCGGGGCGCGCAGCTGGTCGAGGCCCGGCGCAGCATCGACGACGACGACGCCCGCAAGCAGCTCGCCCGGGTCGAGCAGGACGCCGGTTCGACGTGGGCCAAGGGGTCGGCGATCGAGCGCACGGCCGAGGCGCTGCGTTCCCAGATCGACACCGCCGACCGGCTCGACGCCACCATCGCCGACACCCGCACCCAGCTCCAGCTCCTTGACGCCCGCCTCGACGAGCTGGTCGCCCGGGCCGCGGAGCTGTCGGTCCGCGTCGGCGACGCCGAGGAGTTGGCGCCGGTCGGCGCCGACGTCGACGGGCTCGTCCAGGAGATGGAGGCGCTGCGCCAGGCGCTCGAGGAGACGACCCGGCGCGACGGCGTGCCCGCGCCCGAGGTCGACGACGACCGACGCCGGCGGCCCGCCACGGGATGACCGCCACCACGCCTCCCCGGGCGCCGTCGTCAGGGGCCACCCAGGTCGGGGCGGGCATCCTGCTGTCGCGCCTCGCCGGCGTCGTCCGTGAGGTCGTGACCGCCGGATTCCTCGGCGTCGGCGTCGCCTCCGACGCCTTCAAGGCCGCCCTGCGCATCCCCAACCTGCTGCAGAACCTGCTCGGCGAGGGTGTGCTGTCGGCCTCGTTCATCCCCGTGTACTCCCGGCTCGTCGACACCGACGAGGAGGAGGCGGGCCGCACCGCCGGCGCCGTCGCGGGACTGCTCGCCGGCTTGGTGGCCGTCCTGGTCGTGATCGGCGTCGTGCTCGCCCGTCCGATCACGATCCTGCTCACGCCCGGCTTCCGCGACGACCCCGAGAAGCTCGAGCTCACCGTCGACCTGGTCCGGATCATGTTCCCGGGGGTGGGCCTGCTCGTGCTGTCGGCGTGGTGTCTGGCGATCCTCAACTCGCACCGCCGCTTCTTCCTGTCGTACGTGGCGCCCGTGCTCTGGAACGCCGCCCAGATCGCCGTCGTCGTCGCGGTCGCGGTCGGCGGGAGCACCCAGCGCTCGCTGGCCAACGGGCTCGCGTGGGGCGTGGTCGCCGGCGGGCTCGCCCAGTTCCTCGTGCAGGTCCCGACGGTGCGGGCCCTGGTGCCGAACCTCCGGCTCTCGCTCGACCGGCGCCGGCGAGCCGTGCGCGACGCGCTCGGCCGGGTCGGTCCCGTCGTGTTCGGGCGCGGCATCGTGCAGATCTCCGGGTACCTCGACCTGCTGCTCGCGTCGCTGCTCGTGACCGGCGCGGTGGCGGCCGGCACCTACGCGCAGGTCCTGTACCTGCTCCCCGTGTCGCTGTTCGGCATGGCCGTGGCCGCCGCCGAGCTGCCCGAGCTGTCGCGTCTGCCCCGCGCCGAGCGTCTCGCGCTCGCCGGACGCGTGGACGACGGTCTCGCCCGGGTCGCCTTCTTCGTCGTCCCGACCGCGGTCGCCTACGTCGGGGTCGGCGAGCTCGTCGTCGGCGCACTGTTCGAGCGGGGCGAGTTCGGCGTCGCCGACACCCGCCTCGTGTGGCTCGTCCTGGCCGCCTACTCGTTGGGCCTGCTCGCCACGACCGCCTCCCGACTGCTGCAGAACTCGCTCTACGCCCTCGACGACCCCCGGTCGCCGGCCCGGATCGCCCTCGTCCGCGTGATCGCCGGGACGGCGGTGGCCGCCACGGTGATGTTCTGGCTCGACGGCTTCGTGGTCGTCGGTACGTCGCTGCAGTCCGAGACCGAGGCGACCGCATCCGCCGCCTTCCTCCACCTCGGCGCCGTCGGCATCGCCCTCGGGTCCGCCGTGGGCGCGTGGGTCGAGTACCTGCTGCTGCGAGCGGCCCTCGCCTGGCGGATCGGCGCGGTGCGCCTCGGCGGCGGACGTCTCGCACCGTTGCTCACGGCGGCGCTGGTCGCCGTCGCGCTCGCCCGGGTCGTGGCGCTGGTGCTCGGCGACCTCGACCCGCTCGTGGCCGCGATCCCGGTGCTCGGCGTCGCCGGGGGCGTGTACCTCGTCGCGACCGCCGCGCTCGGCATCCCGGTGCGAGACCAGCTCCGGGCGGCGGCACCGGGTGACCATGGACACGCGGGGAACGGCGCTCGGTAGCGGGGTCTACGATCACCGCCATGCTGAAGTTCCTCAGGCGTTGGTGGAAGTACACGGTCGCGAAGCTCAGTGGGTCGTTCAACGAGAACGCCGACCCGAAGGTGCAGCTCGAGCAGGCCATCCAGGAGGCGCACGAGCAGCACAAGCGGCTCACGCAACAGGCCGCCAACGTCATCGCGAACCAGAAGCAGACCGAGATGCGGCTCAACCGCGTCATGGAGGAGCTCGAGAAGGTGTCGGGCAACGCCCGGCAGGCCGTGATGATGGCCGACCAGGCCCAGAAGACCGGCGACAGCATCAAGGCCGCCGAGTACACCCAGGCGGCGGAGTCGTTCGCCAACCGCATGATCGCCCTCGAGACCGAGGTCGAGGACCTGAAGGCGCTGCACTACCAGGCCGCCGAGGCCGCCGATCAGGCGAAGTCGGCCGTCCAGCAGAACTCGACGGCGCTCCAGCGCAAGCTGTCCGAGCGCCAGGCCCTGCTCGGCAAGATCGACCAGGCCAACATGCAGGACGAGATGAACAAGGCGATGACCCAGCTCTCGGCCACGGTGGGCGAGGACGTCCCCACGCTCGACGAGGTCCGCCGCAAGGTCGAGGAGCGCTACGCCAAGGCCAAGGGCATGGCCGAGCTCCAGGGTGCGTCGGTCGAGGGCCGGATGCTCGAGGTCGAGCAGGCCGCCATGAACGTCGAGGCCCAGACCCGGCTCGCCGAGATCAAGGCCCAGCTCGGCCTCGCCCCCACCGAGTCGGCCGCCGACACCGGCAGCGAGCAGACCGCGCTCGGGACCGAGTCGGCCGGCCAGACCGCGCCGGAGATGCCCCAGACCCAGCAGACCGAGGGCTGACCCCCCGGGTCCTGGAACTGGCAGGACAGACGGAACGCCCGCGTCCCTGTTCCGCTGGTCCTGCCAGAAGCTCAGGGGAGGACGACGAGGTCGTCGCGGTGGACGACCTCGTGCGGGCTGCCCTCGGGCAGCGATGCCGTCTGTGACCCGGCGATGGCGGCCAGACCCGAGGCTGCGAACCGGCTGAGGCCCTTGGCGAAGACCCGGCCGTCGGGGCCGGCGATCTCGACGGCGTCGTCGACGTCGAAGCGGCCCTCGACGCCCGTGACGCCGGCGGGCAACAGCGACACGCCCCGCTCGATGAGGGCCCGCTTGGCGCCCTCGTCGACCACGACGGTGCCGCTCGCGCCCACGGCGAAGGCGATCCACAGCTTGCGAGCGGGGAGGCGCTGACCCCGGGGCTTCAACTGCGTGCCCACCCCCGCCTGACCCCGGACCGCTTGAGCCAGCACGTCGTCGCGGTGGGCGGCGGCGATGACGGCCCGTACGCCCGACCACGCAGCGATCTTGGCGGCGGCGAGCTTGGACGCCATCCCGCCACTCCCCCGGTCGCTCCCGGCTCCGCCGGCGAGCGCCTCGAGGCTGTGGTCGACCTCGAGGATCTCCTCGATGAGCGAGGCGGTGCTGTCGAAGCGGGGGTCGGCCGTCAGCAGCCCGGGCATGTCGGTCAGCAGCACGAGCACGTCGGCCCGGAGCAGGTGGGCGACGAGGGCGCTGAGCCGGTCGTTGTCACCGAAGCGGATCTCGTCGTCGGCGATGGCGTCGTTCTCGTTGACGACCGGGACCACGCCGAGCTCGAGCAGCCGGGAGATCGTGCCCCGGGCATGGAGGTACTGGTCGCGGACCATGAAGTCGAGCGGGGCGAGGAGCACCTGGCCGCCGACGAGTCCGTGGCGGGCGAGTTCCCGGTCGTAGACCTTCATCAGGCGGCTCTGACCGACCGCCGACACCGCCTGGAGCGTCACGGCGTCCCGGGGCCGGGTGGCGAAGTCCATGGCCGGCAGTCCGGCGGCGATGGCGCCCGACGTCACCATCACCACGCGATGCCCCTCGGCACGCAGGCCGGCCACCTCGGCGCAGAACTTGGCGATGGCCGCCTCGTCGATCGTGCCGTCCTCGGCGGTGATCGACGACGTGCCGATCTTGGCGACGACGATCATCTCGCCGGGGACGGGGCCGCTCACGGCCGCCGAGTCTGACGCGGGTACGCCCGGCCGACGAAACGGTTCGTCAGTCCTCGTACTCGAACTCGAGCCGGCCGATCCGCACCGTGTCGCCGTCGCGCACACCGGCCCGGGCGAGCGCCTTGTCGATCCCCATCGACGAGAGCCGGCGGTGGGCCTCGTCGAGCGCCTCGGGGTTCGTCAGATCCGAGAGGGCGACCGCCCGGATGGCGTCGCGGCCCACGACCTCCCAGGCTCCCGTCTCGTCGCGCCGGATGTCGAACCCGGCCCCCTCGAGGCGGTGGACGACGAAGCTCTCGGGCGCGGGCAGGCTCTGCCGGGCGTCGACGACCTCGCGGGTCATGGCACCCACCAGTTGGCGCACGCCCTCCCCCGTCACGGCCGAGATGCGGGGGCCGTCGAAGTCGACCGGCTCCTCGTCCGACACCTCGGCCAGGTCGGCCCGGCTGCCGACGACGAGTCGGGGACGCGCCAGCAGCTCGGGTTCGTAGTCCTCGAGCTCCCGCAGCAGGATCTCGACCTGTTCGTCGGGCGGGTGGCCGGCCGCCGACGCCGAGGCCGGCGCGAGGTCGACGAGGATCACCAGCACGCGGGCCCGTTCGACGTGGCGGAGGAACTGACGACCGAGTCCGCGACCCTCGGCGGCGCCCTCGATCAGGCCCGGGAGGTCGGCGACCACGAACTCGACGCCGTCGTCGTTGCGGACCACGCCGAGGTTGGGTTCGAGCGTCGTGAACGGGTAGTCGGCGATCTTGGGCTTGGCGGCGGAGATGACCGAGATGAGCGTCGACTTGCCCACGCTCGGGAAGCCGACGAGCGCGACGTCGGCCAGCAGCTTGAGTTCGAGCCGCAGCCAGCGCTCTTCGCCGACCTCGCCCTGCTCGGCGAACGCCGGTGCCCGGCGGCGGTTGGACAGGAACTTGGCGTTGCCCTTGCCGCCGGTGCCGCCCTCGGCGGCGAGGAAGCGGTCGCCGGTGTGCACGAGGTCGGCCAGGACCCGACCGTCCTGGTCCTTGACGACGGTCCCCTCCGGCACGGGCACCTCGATGTCGGCACCCGCCCGGCCATGGCGCTTCTTGCCCATCCCGTGGGTGCCGTCGTCACCCCGCCGGAAGGGGTGGTCACGGAAGGCGAGCAGCGACGCCACGTTGTGGTCGGCCACGAGCCAGACGTCACCCCCGTTGCCGCCGTCGCCGCCGTCGGGCCCGCCCATGGGGACGTGGGCCTCGCGCCGGAACGAGACGCTGCCGGCACCACCGTCGCCCCCCTTGACGTGGAGACCGCACTCGTCGACGAACTGGGACATCGGACCGACTCTACGAGCCACCCACCCCCGGTTCCGGGCCCCCGATGTGAGCGCCCACACTCCGATCATGGGCCCAGAACCGAGTCTGTCGCCGTTCTGGGTCCGGAACATGAGCACCCCCACTCCGATCGTGGGCCCGGAACGGAGGTGTGGGGTCAGGTCCGGGGTGGGTGGTGGCGTGCGAGACTCGGAGGGTGGCTGCGCCTCCCGACCACGACGCCCCCCACGCCACCGGACCGACCGCCGGGGGCGACGACCGGACCGACCGTGAACGGCGCTGGGCGTCGACGATGGCGGGTCACGACGCCGGCGCGGTGCGATTCGCCCACGCCGACACCGACGGCATGATCGGTGCCACCGAGATCGCCGACCGCGAGCACAGAGAGGCCCGCGACGACGAGCACCTCGCACCCGGCGCCACCCGGTCACACGGCGCCGGTGACCGGGCCGTCGAGGAGGAGCCCGACCCGTGGCGCACCTGCTTCGAGCGCGACCGCGACCGCATCGTCCACGGCACCGCGTTCCGTCGGCTCGCCGGCAAGACCCAGGTCTTCGTCTTCCCGGACGACCACCAACGGACCCGGCTCACCCACGCCCTCGAGGTCGCCCAGGTCGCCATGTCGGTGGCGCGGGCGTGCCGGCTCAACGTCGCTCTCGCCGAGGCGATCGCCCTCGGCCACGACTGCGGCCACGGCCCGTTCGGGCACGCCTCCGAGGACGCCCTCGCCCCGTTCGTCGACGGCGGCTACGACCACGCGACCTGGGGGGCCGACGTGGTGCTCCCCCCCCCTCAACCTGTGCGCCGAGACCCTCGACGGCATCCGCAACCACTCGTGGTCGCGCCCGGCGCCCGCCACCCCCGAGGGCGAGGTCGTGAGCTGGGCCGACCGCATCGCCTATCTCTGCCCCGACTTC
>JBHIXO010000058.1:0-15439 GCA_041984725.1 Acidimicrobiales bacterium
ACGGCGGACGGCGTGCGAGCTCCCCGGCGCCGACGGCGGCGGGCGGGTACCGTCCGCGGCGTGAGCCCGCCCGCACCCCTGCCGCTCACGTCGACGTACGCCGAGTCGCGTGCCGACCTGTTCGATCGGTGCCGCCAGGTCGACGCCCACGTGAGCAGCTACGTGCACCCGAAGCGCGGCCCCGACGGCGCCGACATCGCCCTCGACGTCGCCTGGCTCGGACCCGACGACGCCGCCGACGTCGTCGTCGTGGTGAGCGGGACGCACGGGGTGGAGGGGTTCGCCGGGTCGGCGCTGCAGCGCACGTGGCTGCGCGACCTCGAGCCGGCGCGGCCCCGCAGCATCGCGGTCTGCCTCGTCCACGCACTGAACCCCTACGGCTTCGCCTGGGTCCGGCGGGTCAACGAGGACAACGTCGACCTCAACCGGAACTTCGTCGACTTCTCCGACCCGCCCGAGAACGAGGGCTACGACCGCATCGCCGACCTGCTCGTCCCCGACCGGTGGGACGAGGAGACGCAGGAGGCGACGTCGGCGGCGCTGCTCGCCGTCGGGAGCGAGCACGGCTTCGACACGCTCCAGCAGTGGGTGTCGGGCGGGCAGTACCGCCATCCCGCCGGTGTGTTCCACGGCGGGTCCGGGCCGGCGTGGTCGCACCGGGTCCTCGACGAGCTGTGCGATCACCCGCTGGCCGGGCGCCGGCGCGTCGCGATCATCGACCTGCACACCGGCCTCGGCCCGTGGGGACACGGCGAGCTCATCAGCAGCGACGCGCCCGATGCCGCCGCGTACCGCCGGGCGGTCGACTGGTACGGCGCCGACGTGACATCGCTCGTCGCCGGCGACTCGGTCTCGGCGGAGCTGGCCGGCGAGTGGCTGCCCCACGTCGCCGCCCGCCTCGCCCACCCCGCCCACGTGAGCGGGCCCCGCGGCTCCGACGGGCAGCACGAGCCGACCGAGGTGACCGCCGTCGCGCTCGAGTTCGGCACCGTCGACAGCATCAGCGTGCTCCAGGCGCTCCGGGCCGACGCCTGGCTCCACGCCCACGGCGACCCGCTCGGCCCCGACGGCCCGCCGATCAAGGCGGCGCTGCGGGCTGCGTTCGCCGACGACGACCCCGCCTGGATCGCCACGCTGCACGAGCGGTTCGCCTCGGTGCTCGGTGCCGCCTTCGACGCCCTCGACGAGGACCGACCGTGAGCCCGACCCCGGTCCACGCCACCCACGCCGACGTCGACGCCGCGGCGGCCGTGCTCACGGCGTCGTTCCTCGACGACCCCGTGCAGCGGTGGATCTTCGGCGAGGTCGACGACTACGCCGGCGCCGTCCGGGCCCTGTTCGACGTCTTCGTCCCCGAGTACTTCGCCATCGGCCACACGTTCGTGGTCCACGGACCCGGCGGCGTGTCCGGCGCCGCCCTGTGGGCCCCGCCCGACCGTCACATCCTCCAGGGCGACGCCGTGCAGGTGCTCTTCGAACGGCTCGGACCGTTCCTCGGCGACCAGCTCGTGCCCCGCCTGTCGGAGGTGTCGCGGGTCGACGAGTTCCGCCCGGCCGAACCCCACCTGTACCTCGGGATCCTCGGCGTCGACCCCGGCGCCCAGTCGTCGGGTCTCGGCACCGCGCTGGTCGCGCCCGTGCTCGCGGAGTGCGACCGCATGGGCCTGCTCGCCCACCTCGAGTCGTCGAACCCGCGCAACATCCCCTTCTACCGGCGGCACGGCTTCGAGGTCACCGACGAGTTCCGGCTCGGCGGCGACGGCGCCCTCATGACGATGATGTCCCGCCCGCCGGCGGGCAATTGACCCACCGGTCAAGTTCGTGCAGGAGTCGGGCGGGTCGGGGGCGAAAGACGACGGCGTGACCGCCGCAGAACTCGAAGCCCCCGCGCCGCCGACCTCGGCGTTCGCCCGCGCCCGCGCCCTGTTGTCACCCGGCGACGGACCGCCGCTGCGCGACATCGCCCGGACGGGCGGCGTGTACCCGCTGGCCGTCATCACGTCGCTGAACATCGTCGACGAGCTCGACCGGGCGGTGCTCGGCGTGTTCGGCCCGAACGTCCAGCGCTACTTCGGGATGAGCGACGCCACCTTCGGCCTCCTCGTCGGCGTCCAGGTCACCGCGCTCGTGCTGCTCGCCGTCCCGATCGGCTACCTCGGCACCAAGATCGACCGGGGCGTCATCCTGCGCTGGTCGGCGGTCGCCTGGTCGATCATGAGCTTCGCCACGACCTTCGCCGTGAAGTTGCCGCTGTTCTTCCTCGCCCGCTTCGGCGTCGGCATCGGCAAGTCGGGCGTCGAGCCCGTCGGCAAGTCGCTGCTCACCGACTACTACCCGCCGAACGCGTGGAACCGGATCCTGGCCGTGCACTCGGCCGCCAACCCGCTCGGCGCGCTCCTCGGGCCCGCGCTCGCCTTCGCGATCGCGTTCTTCGCCGGCGACGGCGACGACATCTGGCGGTGGGCCTTCCCGGTCCTGACCGTCCCGTCGGTGATCGCCGTGATCGCCTCGGTGAAGCTGCGCGAGCCCGAGCAGCAGATGGTCCGCGGCATCACCGGCGCCACCCTGAGCGTGACCGGCGCGCCGTCGGGCATGAACTTCCGCGAGGCGGCCACGCGCCTGCTGACGATCACCACGTTCAAGCGTCAGATCATCGGCATCGGCGTTCTCGGGTTCGGCCTCGTCGGGGTCGTGGCGTTCCTCAACATCTTCCTCGAGCGTCAGTACGACATCGACGCCTCCGGTCGGGCGGTCATCGGCATGATCCTCGCCTCCGCCCAGTTGCTCGGCACGCTGATCGGCGGCAACGTCGGCGAGCGCATCTTCGCCAAGTCGCCGTCGCGCTCGGTGCGGATGGTGGGCGCCTCGATCGCCGGCTTCTCGTGCCTGCTCGCGTTCGCCGTCTTCCTGCCGTCGGTGTGGATGTTCGTCCCCGCCGCCTGGGTCGGCCTCTTCGCCCTGCAGGTCGGCATCGCGCCGCTCTACACCGCGCTGTCGGCCATCTCGCCGCCCCGCCTGCGCCCGCTGATGTTCTCGCTGCTCGGCCTGATGGTCGCCGTCATGGGCGGCATCGCCGGCGGCGTGATCGTGGGCGCGATCACCGAGGCCTCCGACATCCGCTGGGGCCTCGCCAGCCTGGCGCCCACCGGCATCGTCGGCGGTCTCCTCATGGCGCGGGGCGCCACCACCATCGACGACGACATCGCCATCGTCGAGCAGGAGTCCCAGGGCGACCCGCTCGCCGCCTTCCTGTAGCGACCCGCATCGCGGGGCTCACGTCCCCCGGCGCCGCCCGCCCGCCTGTGTTCGGGCGACGCCGGGGCCTCGGTCTCCTCGCGGTGCTGGTCCGGTCAGGCCGTGACGACGTAGATGCCGGCGCGGAGCAGCACGGCGGTCGGGTCGGTCATGACCTCGCCCCACGCGTTCTGGAACTGCTCGTCGACGGCGAGCTTGTCGCCGTACTCGCCGAAGTGGTCGAGGTCCTCGAAGGTGACCGAGACCAGGGCGGTGAGCGGCTGCGCCCCGAACATCGACTGCATCACGCGGACGCTGCCGCCGAGGCGCTCGATGTGCTTCGTGACCATGCCCACGTGCTCGATGAACCCGCCCATGCGCCCGGGGTTGGGGCGCCACTGGGTCGCCTGGATGACCCCCATCGGCCGGTCGGCCGCCGGGGCGTGGGTCGGGTCGAGGTCCTGGAAGAGCGACGACTCGACGGGCTCGGCGGCGCCGGTCGACATCGCGTCGGCGTAGAACGCCTGCCAGCGTTCGTCGGCGCGGATGCGCTGCGTCGTCGACGCGTATTCGCGGTTGTCGGCGTACTGCACGACGGTGCCGAGCACGTTGGCGTCGGTGCCGGCGATCGGCTCGATCGTGACGGCGGTGACGCCGAGCTCCTGGAGCAGCACGCGCGCCTCGTCGGTGCGCGTCCGGTGCTCCACGAGATGCCCGGGCATCGTGCGGAAGAGATGGACGGAAGTCAGGGCCATGGTGGCCACCCCCCGGATCGGTGTTCGTCGATCCCACCCTCGTTCCCGTTGTCGCGCCGCGCCGCTGACCCGGCAACCCGTACCGGCGGTAATGGACCTGTCAACGACCCCATCGCGCGCCGGCCGCGCGATCGGGTCCCACCCGACCGCGCGGTGGCCCGGTCGCCGGGTCCGGACCCCGAGCGGACGCCGGGAACTTGAACTACGGTCAAGCCGTCCGGGACACCGACCGAGGGGGATCGATTCCGTGAGCACGACCGCACCACCGACGGTGGACGCGCCCTACGCCGGGCGCACCGCCGTCTTCGACGCCGACAGCCACGTCATGGAACTGCCCGGCTGGCTCGAGACCTACGCCGAGGCGTCGATCCGCGACCGCATCCGGCCGCTCCACCTCGGCGGCGCCGGGAAGCTGGCCGACAAGGCCATCGCCGATGCCGAGGCGCGTGCCGGCGACCGGGCCGCGGCCGCCGCGCTCGAGGAGCAGATCCTGACCGCCAAGGGCTGGCACGCCCTCGGCGCGTTCGACAAGGGCGAGCGCAGCCGCAGTCTCGACCTGCTCGGCTTCGACAGCCAGCTCGTCTTCCCGACGTTCGCCGCCACCCAGTTCCTCGGCGGCGACCTCGACCTCGCCCGCGGCGGGACCCGGGCGCTCAACCGGGCGATGAACGACTTCTGCGCCGACGACGACCGGCTCGTGTCGGTGGCGTCGGTGCCCTGGCTCGACCCGGCCGACACGCTCGCCCTCACCGTCGACGCCATCGACGGCGGCGCGGGCGCGGTGATGGTGCCGTCGCACCCCGGCAAGGGCGTCAGCCCGACGCACCCCGATCACGACGCGCTGTGGGCGACGCTCGAGGAGCGCGGCGTCCCGTTCATGATCCACATCGGGGGCGGTGGGCGCACGCTCAAGCCGGCGTTCCACGACAACGGCCGCCCGGTCAGCGACTTCCTCGGCGGCGGCGAGAACATCCGCGGCAAGGACTACATGGTCATCCACCAGCAGCCCGAGCAGTTCCTGTCCGCCCTCGTGCTCGACGGTGTGTTCGACGCCCACCCGGGGCTCATGGGTGGCTGCATCGAGCAGGGCGCCATGTGGGTCGTGCCGTGGCTGCGCCGCCTCGACCTGTGCCAGGCCACGTTCGGCCGGGGCGAGCCCGCCATGTCGGGCCTGTCGATGAAGGCGTCGGAGTTCGTGCACCGGAACCTCTTCTTCACGCCGTTCCCCCGCGAACCGGTCGGCTGGATGATCGAGCAGTGCGGCGACGACCTGTTCCTCTTCTCGTCGGACTACCCCCACCCCGAGGGCACCAAGGACCCCATCGCCCGCTTCGAGGAGACGATGGACGGCGTGTCCGCCGATGCCCGCGACCGCTTCTACCAGGGGAACTACCGCACCATGATGGGCTGGGACTGAGACTCCGGGGTCGTGGTGTTGCGTCGGTGCAACACCACACGCCCGGACGCCTTCTGCAGGCGTCCCGTTGGACTCGGCCGATGTGCGGTCGCCGGCCGCCCCTCACGACGCGAACGGGATGACGAGGAGGGCCTCGTCCTCGTTGGCGACGAATGCCTCGATCGTCTCGACGTGGTCGAGGAGTTCATTGGCGATGGTCGCCGTCGTCGCGTCCCCGGCTCGGAGCCAGATCACCCTCGGTGGAGGTCCGTGCACGAAGGCGAGCTGGCGGAAGTCCGAGTCCTTGGACGTCACGATCAGGTCTCGGGCTCCCGCGAACTCCCAGATCGTTCGTCGTCGGCACCGTCGAGTTCGACGTCGACGACGTGGAGGCTGTCGGGAAACGCGTCTCGCAGCATCGGGACGAGTCGTCGCGAGAGGTTCTGATCGAGGAGGAGCCTCACGCAGAGGCGAGGCGGCGCTCACGCATCGCCGCGAAGGCCAGTGCTGCGCGGACGTGATCGACCGTGAGCTCCGGGAAGTCGGCGACGATCTCCTCGCTGCTCATGCCGGCGGCGAGGTACTCGAGCACGTCGTAGACGGCGATGCGAGTGCCGACGAAGCACGGCTTCCCGCTCCGCACACCGGGCTGCACGGCGATCAGCGTTGACGGTGCCACGTACGGGAGGATACCGAGGCGGGCACGAAGGTCGCCGTCCCGTCGGCCTCACCGGAGGTCGGCGACGACGTCGACGAGGCGGTCGAGTTCGTCCGACGTGTTGTAGTAGTGCGTCGAGGCCCGGACCATCGCGGGGAGGGCGCGACGATCGAAGTGGCCGTGGGACGCGGTGGTGACCGAGGTGTTCACGGCGGCGACGCGGAGCGAGTCGCGGACGGCGGACGACTCGTGGCCGCCGACCGTGAACGTGACGATGCCGCCCTGCACCGCGCCCCGGTCGTGGACGGTGACGTGGGGGAGTCCCCGGAGCCGGTCGCGCAGGTCGGCGGCGAGGGCGCGCAGGCGCGTCCAACCTGCCTCCACGCCGACGTCGAGCGCGTACGCCACGGCCGCGCCGAGCCCGAGGCGGCCGGCGACGCTCGACTCCCACGCCTCGAAGCGTCGAGCGTCGTCCCGGATCTCGAAGGTGTCCGCCGTGGTCCACGACGCCGCGTGCAGGTCGAGCAGTGGCGGTTCGATCCGCCCGATCCAGGGTTCGCGGACGTAGAGGAACCCGGTGCCGCGCGGACCGCGCAGGTACTTGCGCCCGGTCGCCGAGAACACGTCGCACCCGATGGCGTCGACGTCGACGGGCACCTGCCCGGCCGACTGGCAGCCGTCGAGCACGAAGCACACGTCGTGGGCGCGGCAGCGGGCGCCCACCTCGGCGGCCGGGTTCACGAGGCCGTTGCCGGTCGGGATGTGGGTCAGCGCGACCATCGCCGCCCCGCGGTCGAGTTCGGCGTCGAGGGCGTCGAGGTCGATCTGGCCGTGCTCGTCGTCGTCGATCAGCACCACGTCGAGGTCGTGGCGCTGCTGCAGCTGCAGGAGCGCGATCACGTTGCTGGCGTACTCCGCCCGGCCGGTGAGCACGCGGTCGCCCGGCCGGAACGGGAAGCCGTAGACGGCCATGTCCCAGGCCCGGGTCGCGCTCTCGACCAGGGCGATCTCGTGCCGGTTCGCGCCGAGCAGCGCGGCGACCGAGTCGTAGACCGCCTCGCTCCGCTCGGCGGTGGCGGCGGCCGCCTCGTAGCCGCCGACCTCGGCCTCGAGCCGGAGGTGCTCGACGACGGCGTCGGTCACGACCGCCGGTGGGAGCGCGGCGCCGGCGTTGTTGAGGTGGGCGACGTGGGCGGTGCCGGGGGTGTCGGCCCGGAGCCGGTCGAGTGCGAGGTCGCCGATCGGGTCCACCCGCCCATCCTGTTCGATCAGACGATGTCGAGCAGGTCCTCGATGTCGTCCGACGGCGGGCCGGCCATCGCCCACCGCCCGGTGTCCTTGGCGAATACGTACCAGCGACCGTCCCGGCTGCGGCGGAACTGCACCCGACCCTCGGCGGTGACCCGGTTGCCCGACACGTGGACCCGACGGGCCTCCATCCCCACCTCGACGAGCAGGTCGCGGGCCCGCGCCATGTCGAGGGGCGGCGGGTTCCAGCGCGGCTCGTCGGTGGCGCGGACCCCCTCGGCGCCCGCGCTCTCCCACGCGGCGGCGAGCACCTCGAGCTCGACCGCCGCGATCCCCGTGCGCACCGCGATCTGGTCCCGTTGCATCGGTGACGCACCCACGGCCCGCCGGGCGACGTCGGCCCGCTCGGGCAGGTCGAGGCCGGTGTCGGGGTTGCCGACGGACAGCTCCCAGGCGCGGCGGGCGGCGTCGGTCACCAGCGCCCGGAGGCCGTGACCGTCGAAGGGCGCCCGCGACGGCGGATCGCTCGGCCACGCCGCCGGCCGGCTCGGACCGTGGGCCGGGAGCGGGACGTGGGGCAGCTCGCCCGGCTCGCGTCGCCACGCCTCGGCGGGGTCGACCGGCTCGGTCGCCGACCGGGCGGTCGCCGCGGGGAGGTCGAGGTCGAGCACGAGCCCGCCGTCCGCGCCGTCGCCGTCGCCGGCGCCGGTCGCCCTCGCCGCGGGGGAGCGGCGCGACCGCACGCCGTCGAGGACGTCGTCGCGGCCCCGGCCGCGCAGCAGCAGCAGCACGAAGGGGTCGTCGTCGAGCGCGTCGGCGAGGACGTGGCACACCGCCGCGGCGTGGGCGCACGGCTCGGCGTCGTCGGGACACGTGCAGACGGTGCGGAGGTCGCGGGGCTTGGGCAGGAGGTCGACCTCGACGTCGGCGGCGTCGTCGACCACGCCCGGGTCGAGCTCGCCGTCGAGGAGGGCGGCGGCGTGCGCGGCCTTGGCGGCGATGGCGTCGAGCACGGCGTCCCACTCGTCGTCGCGCAGCTCGCGGATGCCGACGAAGACCTCCTGGGGCTCGGGTCCGCCGTCGTCGACCCAGGCGTTCGCCCCGCCGGGCGAGAGCTGCAGGTCGGTGACCGCCCGGCGCTTCGCGAGCGTGCGCCCGCGGCCGAGCCGGGCGCCGCGCTCGCCGGCGATGGCCTCGACGGCGTCGACCCAGGCGCGCCCCCACCACGACCGGCTCACGAGCCGGCCTCGCCGGGGGCCTCGGGATCCATGCCGAGCGCGACCAGGTTCAGGAGGGCGTCGTCGGACAGCTCGGTGATCCAGGCCTCGCCGCCGCCCACGACCGACTCGGCGAGGGCCCGCTTCTGCTCGAGCAGCACGGCGATGCGCTCCTCGAGCGTGCCCTCGCAGATCATGCGGTGCACCTGGACCGGGCGGTCCTGGCCGATGCGCCACGCCCGGTCGCTGGCCTGGTCCTCGACGGCGGGGTTCCACCAGCGGTCGTAGTGGATGACGTGGGTGGCGCGGGTGAGGTTGAGGCCGGTGCCGCCCGCGTGCAGCGAGATGACGAACACCATCGGGCCGCGGCTCGACTGGAAGCCGTCGACCATCTGCTCGCGGGTGCGGACCGGCGTGCCGCCGTGTAGGAACTGGGTGTCGAGGCCCGCGGCGGCGAGGTGGCCGGTGAGGATCTCGCCCATGGCCACGAACTGGGAGAACAGCAGGATCGAGTCGCCTTCGTCGACGATGGTGCTCGCCAGCTCCATGACGGCGTCGAGCTTCCCGGACCGGCCCTCGATCGGCGCCGACTGCCGCAGGTACTGGGCGGGGTGGTTGCAGATCTGCTTGAGCGCGGTGAGGCCCTTGAGGATGCGACCCTTGCGGTCGATGCCCGACGTCGCCGCCGCGTCGCCGAGCAGCTCCATCGTCACCGCCTTGTAGAGGGTGGCCTGCTCGACGGTGAGGCCGACGAAGCGGTCGGTCTCGGTCTTGGGCGGCAGGTCGGGGGCGATCTCGGGGTCGGACTTGCGGCGCCGCAGCAGGAAGGGGCGCACCAGGGTGGCGAGCCGCTCGGTGGCCTCCTCGTCCCGCTCGCGCTCGATCGGGGTGGCGACGTGGCGCTGGAAGCCGTCGCGGGTGCCGAGCAGGCCGGGCGTCGTCCAGTCGAGGAGGGACCACAGGTCGCCGAGCCGGTTCTCGACCGGGGTACCGGTGAGCGCGAACCGCGACCCGGCCGGGACGGTGCGCAACGAGCGGGCCGTGCGCGAGGTCGGGTTCTTGACCGCCTGGGCCTCGTCGGCGACGACCAGGTCCCACGCCGCCTCGCCCAGCCGAGCCGCGTCGCGGCGGACGATGCCGTAGGTGGCGACCACGATCTCGTCGTCGGCCAGGCCCTCGAGCGTGCGGTGGGCGCCGTGGTAGCGCCGGACCGGGATGTCGGGGGTGAACCGGGCGGCCTCGCGCTCCCAGTTGCCCATCAGCGACGCCGGGCAGACGACGAGCATCGGGCCCTTGTCGCGGCGCAGCAGGTGGAGCGCGAGGACCTGGATCGTCTTGCCGAGACCCATGTCGTCGGCCAGCACGCCGCCGACGCCGAGCGCCGCCATCTCGACGAGCCAGGCGAGGCCGCGTTCCTGGTAGGGCCGCAGCGTGGCGACGAGCCCCGGGGGCGCGTCCATCGACGTGGTGCCGTCGACGGTGAGCAGTCGGTCGGTGAGATGGCGGAGCGGGCCGTCGACCTCGGTGGCGAACGGGATGCCGTCGACGACGACCGTGCCGGCGAGGGCGGCGGCGAGGATCTCGCCGGGGTCGAGCGGGCGGCGGTCGTTGAGCGTGCGGAGCTTGTCGGGGTCGGCCCGCACCCACTGGCCGCGCAGGCGGACGACCGGACGCTTGGCCTCGGCGAGCTGCAGGAGTTCGTCCTCGGTGAGGTCGGTGCCGTCGACGGTCGCGTGCCAGCGCATCTCGCCGAGCGTCGCCAGGTCGAGCGTGCTCGTGGGGCGGTCGTCGCCGGCGCCCCACCACCCGTCGTCGTCGGGGTCGTCGGTCGCCCCGGGGGCGTCGGCGTGCACGATGATCGGGCGGATGTCGACGGGCTGGAGCACGCTCGCCGGCCACAGGACCGGCAGGCCGGCGGCGCCGAGGTCGTCGGCGACCGAGCCGAACAGCTCCTCGACCTCGCCGTCCTCGAGCACGAGCTGCTCCGGCGTGGCCTCCTCGAGCAGCCGCCCGATGGGCGCCCACGCCCGCGCCGCGCTGCGCAGCGCGAGCAGGACGTCGGTCTCGACGTCGGTGCCGAACCGGGCGACGACCGCAGCCGGCGCCCGCCACAGCTGGGCGGCGTCGAGGACGAGGCTGGGGTCGAGGCGGCTCTGCACCTGCAGCACGGCCCGCACCGGGTCGTCGGGCCCGCCGCCCAGCTCGATGCGCAGCCCGGGTGCGGTGTCGGAGGCCGAGCCGGCGGTGACCGCGTGGAGCCACGACTCGACGGCGCGGACGTCGGTGGGGCGGGCGGCGGCGTAGGCGTCGGAGCCGGCCGCCGCGACCGCGCCGGCCGTGCGGACGAAGCTGTCGGCGACCGCGTCGAGGAAGGCGCCGGCGGCGAGGCGGGGGGCGACGAGACGGGGGCCGGCCTCGGGGTCGGCACGGGGGTCGGCCCGGGTGGCGTGGGCGGCTGCGGGCAGGGCGTCGGCCAGTTGGTCGATGCGGGCGCGGTCGGCGATGTCGAGCGGGCCGAGGCGCCAGGTGTCGGTGCCGTCGGGTGCCATGGCCGGGAGCAGCCGGCCGCGGGCGATGGCGTCGATCGCCAGGCGGGTGGCGACCGACCATGCCCGAACCGAGGGGCGCACGTCGGCGGAGGCGGGCAGCGCCACGAGCGTCCCGATCGCCCGCCCCACCGGGACGAGCTCGGCGGCGACCTCGACCGGACCGCCGGCGAGCAGCAGTTCGACCCGGTCGCGACGAGGCGCGGGCGCGGCCGTGCGGTCGTCGTCGGGCTCCCAGAGGGCGAGCGCGCCATCCCGGCCACGGTCGCCGGCCACGAACGTGGCCTCGGTCGCCGGCCCGACATGCATCCCGACGACGGTATCCAGCCGGGGTGACACTCCCGTCCCCGCCTCCGGAACTGGCAGGACGAGCGGAACACCCGGGACGGGCGGTGGCCAGGGCACGTCGCCTCCGATCGGAGTTGGAGCGCGCTGTGGGCGCGCGTCGGATCCTCGGGGGGCGGGGGCGGAGGATCCGAAGCGCGCTCTCGACGGGCGTCGGCTCCGATCGGAGTTGGAGCGCGATGGCCCCGGCCGGGGGGTCCGGCAGGCCGGGGGCTCAGGCCTGGGCGGCGGCGACGAAGGTGGGGAGGACGCCGGACCAGCCGGCGAGGTTGCGGTCGCGACGCTCGGTGCCGACGGTGGTGCCGAGGCGGTCCCAGTCGCGGTGGACGAGTCGGAGGCGGGTGGTGCCGTCGTCGGTCGGGTCGAACCGGACCTCGACCTCGGTGGCGTCGGCGGCGTCGAAGCGGAGGTGCCAGCGGAACACGAGTCGGTGCGGTGGCTCCCACACCTCGATCCACCCCCACGCCCACTCGTCGTCACCGCAGCGTTCGACGATGCGGCCCCCGACGCCGGCCTCGAGCACGACCTCGGCCGTCGGGTCGCCGCTCATCGAGTGCGATCGGGGCCACCACGTGCCGAACCGCTCGGTCCACGTGGCGAAGGCGTGGCTGGGGGAGCAGGCGACCGGGACGTCGAGGTCGATGGGGTCGATCACGGTACGTCGGTGGGGTCGGCGGGGGCGGTGTTCTCGGCGAGCAGTCGGAACCGGGCGACGGCCTCGCCCCAGAGGCCCTCCAGGTACGCACGGACGGCGTCGGGCCCGTCGTCGTGGAGTCGGTAGAGGTTGCGGGTTCCCTCGGTCCGGTGGGCGACGAGGCCGGCGCCTTCGAGGATCCGGAGGTGGCGGGACACCGCGGGCCGCGACACCGGGAGCGCGTCGGCGACCTCCTGCACGGAGCACGGCCCGGCGGCGAGACGCTCGACGATGGCCCGGCGCGTGGGATCGCCGAGGGCGTCGAGGGCGGCGGCGGCGTCGGGCACGCGATCAGCCTACGCATCGGTCACCGCGGTGTTACGGTAACCAACGAGTTACCGAGAGAACGACGAGTGACCGAGACGAGTGAGCGAGGAGCCCACGTGAAGCACTACGAGGCATCGGCCCGGATCGCCGCGAGCCCGGAGGCGGTGTGGTCCGTCCTGACCGACGTCGCCGCCTACCCGTCGTGGGACTCGGGCGTCACGAAGGTCGACGGCACCGTTGCTCCCGGCGCCAAGATCACGATCCACACCGAGGTCAGTCCCCGGGCGTTCCCGGTGAAGGTGACCACGCTCGACGCCCCCGGCGGCACGATGGTGTGGACCGGCGGCATGCCCCTCGGGTTGTTCACGGGCGTGCGCACGTTCCGGGTCCGTCCCGACGGGGACGAGACGGTCCTCGAGATGCGTGAGGAGTTCTCCGGGCCACTCCTCGGCCTGATCTGGCGGACGATGCCCGACCTGCAACCGAGCTTCGATCGCTTCGTCGCGGGCGCGAAGGCGGTCGCCGAGGCCGCCTGAGCCGGCGGTGGGTCAGTCCACCGGCGGCGGAGGTGGTGGGGGAGGCGCGGTCGGCGGCCCCGACGGACCCGAGTCACCGGGCGGCGCCGGCGGTCCTGGCGGCACGGTCGGCGCCGGCTGGTCGACGGCGTCGCGGACCTCGGCGTCGGACAACCCGGCCGCGTCATCGCTGCCACCGCCACCGCCCCGGGAGCGCAGGAAGAGGAACAGCCCGCCGCCGACCACGGCGAGCACGACGAGCACGAGGACGATCGGGAAGCCGCCATCGTCGTCACCCCCGCCCACGTCGCCGACGGCGTCGAGGCTGTCGACGCTCGTCCCCTCGTCCACCTCCGAGCGCAGCAGCAGCCCCTCCGACTCGGTGCCGTCGAGCTCCCACGTGACCGTCCGGCCGTCCGTCTCGCCGTTCGTCTCGATGATGTCGCCGGGCGCCGTGATCGACAGGACGATCTCGGGCGTCAGGCCCGGGAAGCCCCCGAAGTCGAACTCGATGTCGTCGTCGAAGCTGCCGCCGGAGTTCGGGGTCTCGGCGGAGAAGACGAATTCGCCGTCCTCGAACGCCGTCGTCACCGAGGAGAACACCCCGGTCCCGCCGCCGACCTCGTCGCCGGTCTCGTCGAGCAACGGCTCGTCGATGTCGAAGATTTCGCCGAAGTCGCCGTCGCCGCTGCCGAGGACGCCGTCGATGAAGATGCCGATGTCCTCGACGTCGTCGGTGAGGGCGGCCATCTCGGTGCGGAAGACGTCGTCCTCGAGGGACGCCGACACCTGGAACCGGTCCTCGAGCTGCGGGTACTTCTCGTAGAGCTCGGCGAGCTCGTCGTCGATGCCCTCCATGCTCGCCTCGAGCTCCTCGGTCATCGACGGCTGCTCGACGCCCTCGTCGCCGAACTCCTCGCCGAAGCTCTCGGCCAGTCCGCCGAACAGGTCCTCGAACGCGCCGATGTCCAGCTCGATCACGAGCCGGGTGGCTGCGCTGCCGTCGCCGCCGACCACGGCGGAGGCGTCGACCTTGAAGCAGGCGCCGACGGCCAGGGCGAGCACGGCGAGCGCGGCGACACGGACGAGGCGGAGGGGGCGGGCCATGCGGGCATTGTCCCCCACCGGCCGGAGCGGCGTCGCCCCGGAGCGCGCGATCAGTGCACGGCGAGGAGGTCGACCACGAAGACGAGCGTCTCGTTCGGGCCGATGACGCCGCCGGCGCCCTGCTTCCCGTAGGCGAGCTGCGGCGGGATGACCAGGCGGCGGCGACCGCCGACCTTCATCCCCTCGACGCCCTCCTCCCAGCCGCGTATCACGCGACCGGCGCCGAGCTCGAAGGTGAGGGGCGAGCCGCGGTCCCACGAGGCGTCGAACTGCTTGCGGGTCTTCCACGACACCCCGACGTAGTGGACGTCGACCGTGACGCCGGGCGTGGCCTCGGCCCCGTCGCCCTCGACGACGTCCTCGGTGAGGAGCTTGATCGGCGGCATCTCGCCGGGCGGGACGTAGACGTGGGGCTTCTCGGAGGTGTCCGTGGGGTCGGCCATCCGGTGAGGCTACAAACGAAGAAGTGGCACTTCGAGTGTCGCGACCTGCCGACCATCCACGTTTTCCGGGCAACGATGGCGGAGACTGATCTCCGGGTCGCAACCTGGAGGTCACCCAATGAACAAGTCAGAGCTCATCGACAAGCTCGCCGCTGACACCGATCTGTCCAAGACCGACGTCGGCGCCGTGCTCAGTGCGTTCGAGGAGACCATCGTCTCCTCGGTGAAGGCCGGCGAGAAGATCCAGATGCCGGGCTTCCTCACCTTCGAGAAGGGCCACCGTGCCGCCCGGACCGGCAAGAACCCCCAGACGGGGGAACCGCTGCAGATCCCGGCGGCCGACGTGCCCAAGGTGAAGGTCGGCAAGTCCTTCAAGGACGCGGTCAACAGCTGACCGCCACCACGTCGAGGGTCAGGGGCTGACCGGCCGCAAGGCGCCGGTCAGCTCCACGACTCCCTCGCCGTACTCCTCGTCGAGCGCGGCCTGCTGTGCCGGGTCGGCGACGATGACACCGACGTCGACCCGCCCACGGACGACGTCGGTCGAGCTGGAGAGGAATCCGTCGAGCGACGACAACTCGTCCTGGATGGCCCGCAGCTCGGCCTCGGTGTGCGTGGCCTCGCTGACGCAGAGCGCACCGCCCCAGATCTCGCGGACGGCCGCCTCGTGCTCGGCGAGCCGATCGGTGAACCGCAGGTTGAGCACCAGCTTGGTCGGGTCGTTCATCGCGCCCTCGATCACCGCCGGGTCGTCCGACTCCGAGGCCGGGTTGATCGACTGGTCGACCCAGCCGCCCGCGTACTCGGGCTGCGCGTCGGCGTAGGCGAAGGCCGCGCCCTGGGCCTCGTCGGTCGCCGTGGCGGGATCGACGACCACCCAGCCGCCCTCCGGCTCGGGGCACGGCGACGAGAAGTCGAAGTCCTCGGCGTCGTCATAGCGGGGCGCGCCCGGGTCCTCGGTCAGCGTGAAGGTGCCGTCGTAGGTCCCGACGACGTGGAACGTGCCCCACCGGG